>CAZGGZ010000068.1:0-14862 GCA_964525415.1 uncultured Rikenellaceae bacterium
ATAAATGATAAAGAAAGTTATTGCTGCCTTGTTTGCCGCTATCCTGCTGACCGGATGCGGCAACAGTGAGGAACAGCTCATCAAGCGGGCAGATAATATTCATAAGAATTATTTGACAGTCGATACCCATTGCGATACACCGCTTGAAATCATCAGGAATGACTTTGATCTCGGAATAAGGCATGACAGGGGATGCGTCGATTTCCCGAGGATGATCGAAGGAGGACTCGATGCTGAATTCCTTGCAGCATATATCGGCCAGGGACCAAGAGATGATTCGTCAGCTTTCAGGGCTCACCAGGAAATTCTTGGTATAATAGAAGCCATTCATGAAAATGTTGAAAAGAATTCAGCGATGGCAGAGATTGCTTTATCCCCTGATGACGCAGACCGGCTAAAGAAAACCGGCAAGCTTTCGGCATTTATCGGGATTGAAAACGGCTATCCTGTGGGGAAAGACATTACCAGGGTAAAGGAATATTACGACCTGGGAGCCAGGTATATAACTCTCTGCCATTCAGGCAACAATGACATTTGTGATTCTTCCACCGATCCGAAGGGATCTGAACATGGCGGACTCTCATCCTTCGGAGAGGAAGTGGTAAGTGAGATGAACCGCATCGGCATGATTGTGGATGTCTCCCATAGCTCAGATGAATCATTTTATGATGTTGTAAACATATCCAAAGCTCCTGTTATCGCATCTCATTCTTCCTCAAGGGCATTATGTTCAAGCCCCAGGAACCTTTCTGACGACATGCTTCTTGCACTTAAAAAGAACGGCGGAGTCATCCAGATCTGCATACTCAGCAGCTATATCAAAACCCCTGAACCAAATCCCGAGCTGGAATCCAAAATGGCAGAGCTTAAGACAAAATATGGTGATTTCAGCAAACTATCTGATGAACAAAGAAACCAGTTCCGTGGCGAGCGATGGGAGATAATGCAGAAATACAGGAAGCTTGCAACAGTAGCTGATGTAGTCGATCATATTGATCATGTAGTTCAGGTTATCGGAACAGACCATGTCGGCATTGGAACCGATTTTGACGGCGGGGGAGGAGTGGACGGCTGCAAATCGGTTGCGGAAATGAAGAATATCACAATTGAATTGCTGCGCCGCGGTTACTCAAAATCGGATATCGGTAAGATCTGGGGGGGAAACACCATGAGGGTTTTCCGCGAAGTCGAAAGGATAGCAAAAGAAGAGATCTGAAATTAATTAATCTTTATCCTGGAGAATCTCATAAGTCTTAAGATCCAGTCGGGAAGCGATTTCCCATGCTTTCTTTTCTGCAGATTCAAATACCAGCCAAGCTTCTTAAAAACAGGAATTTTGTGTGTTTCAACAAGTTCTATCAGTGTGCCGTCGGGATCTTCAATATATGCGAAATAACCTGCAGCTTCACCCATATCAAAGCTATTTCCGTTATGACTGTGCATGCTGTCAACCCTGAACGGAAATCCCTGTTTTTCACAGTATATTCTCATCTCGTCCATATTCACAATATCGTAACATATCTGAATGAATCCGGGATCGCCCCAGAACCTGCCTTCATATATTTTCTTCCCGGGTTTTCCGGAACTGATCAGCTCAATTTCACTTCTGCCCAGTAACCTGCTGAAAGGACCGATCTCAGGTTCAGATCTTCTAAGCAATACTCTTCTCAATGTATTATTACCACCAGTAATGCCTGCAAGATCGGGGAAGACTCCTGTTGAATCGCAGGCAACAACGTCATATCCAAGGATGTCAGAATATAATCTTTTCGACTTTTCTATGTTTGAAACACCGATCATGGCTCCATATGACCCTCCCGAAACCTTGCCTGCATTCAAAAACCAGTTGTTCCCTTCAACCATCTGGAAGATATTCCCATAAGGATCTTTCAGGAAGAAAGTCTTATTGCCTGAAGGATCAGGTAATGGTTCCCCGAGCAGTGACAAATTGTTTTTCTTGTAGAATGAGTATGCTTCACTGATATTCTTTACTTTCATTTTACAAGCAGTGATGCCGAGATCTCCCAGGCTTATCTCTTCTTTGATGTATTCCGGTTTCCTTCCGGTATGCTGCCATATCTCAAATCCCCCTCCGCTCTGAAGATTTACTGCAAGGACTGCATGTCTTCTCCTGGGTTTGCCTCCGGTATAAGGCAGCATCAGCTTTGCTTCAGCCTCTTCTTCAAATATCCTGCAGTCCATGCCAAATTGTTCGATATACCATTTCCAGGCCTCCCTGACGTTTTCAACACCAATCCCTATCTGCTGAATCCCGCCTATACTATATCCCTTCATATTAAAAGAAATTGACTTTTCTAAGTTGGATTTAATTTATCTCCGATCCGGAAGAAGAGCCATGGCCAAATCCGCCTTATATACAGCATTATCAGTTCTCCTCCTCCCACTTGAATCTCTCTCTTATTCCTTATGATTCCTCTTATTATAGTTCTTGCTGCTTTTTCAGGGGTTATGCCTTTATCCAGACCCTCATCCATTTTACCATGCTCTTTACCCCGGGCATCAAGCGCATGAAATGATATATTCGTTCTTACCCTGCCCGGAATAAGAACAGATGTTCTGATATTGTTCTTTTTATTTTCAAGATAAAGCGTTTCAAAAAATCCGTGCAGAGCCTGTTTTGAGGCAGAATATGCTGAACGGAGCGGGAATCCGAATCTCCCTGATATACTGCTTGTTGCAACAATATGTCCGGATTTCCGGCTTAACATGAACGGCAGTACGGCTTTTGTAAGTGCTATTGTTCCGAAATAATTGATCTCAAATATTTTCCTGTCAAGCCATAGAGGAGTTTCGTCTATTCTGGCTCGCTGGCTTATCCCTCCGATGTTCAGCAGATAATCGAGTCTGCCGGTTGATTTCAGCTGCTGTTCGACAAGACTTCCGATATTGGAAGTGTCGGAAAGATCAAATGGCACGCATGTCACTTTTGATGACCTTTCATTGCATGAAGCCTTCACCCTTTCAAGTCCTGACGGATCGTTTGATGAAATAATAACTGTGGCTCCCCGTTTGACAAACTCATAAACCAGTGCTTCTCCAATGCCTGACGAAGCACCTGTTATCCAGGCATATTTTCCGGAAAATATTTCTCGTCTGGTTTTCATGTCAGGCTTGTGATCAGAGTGAGCAATTCCTCATGGTTTTTCTTCAGGTCGAAGTACTCTTTCCTTTTCTCCCTTTTATACTTCCATATTCTGAAACCTCCGATGATACGTCTTAAAACCAGTATGTAGTTCCAGGCAAAAAGACCTGCAAGCGGCAGGCTCAGGAAGACCAGGATCGCGAGCCACAAGGGGGAAACCAGCGCCAATAACAGAATCAGGATAACCGGCAGAAATATTAATGCAATAACAAGTGATATTCCATACCTTACTGAGCTGTGAAACTGGATATCTTTCATTTTCCGGATCTTAAGCTCCGGCATATAAATGAATATCAAATTAAATATATTTCCGTACAGGAACAGCGGGAACGCAGCTATTATCCCTGACATCCCAAGGATCATCCAAATGAGTAAATGTTTCCTTTTCTCGAGAAGCCTGTAATCGATATTCAATTCCTTTGCTTTCTGCTTTATCTGCAGGCTCAGAGAGCAGATTCTCCTGTAGACTTCAAGACCTTTTGTTTTAAGCTTATTCAGCTTTTCAATGAGCACCCTGTCCCTGAAAAGTTTCGGGAATCTTATTCTGTCGCTGAAGCGTCCGTTGATCATGCTTCTAAGCTCGTCAATTGCTTCATAATCCTCTTCTGATTCTATATGGACCATAAGTTTCTTCATCTCAGAGGCGAGCTTGCTTCTCAGCTCGTTAAGTGCAATTTCAGGGCTTTCAATGTACAGGTCATGGAACTCGGCTGTTTCTATGGGCTTCCCATAGACAACAGTCAGCACCTGCCTGTACCTGGTGTAATTGGTGAACTCAAGACCTACCGGAATAATTTTGATCTTGAGACTGAAACCAGAAGCTTCGTCAGCCTGGAATGCCACCCTGCAGATGCCTTTTTTCAGCTGGCGGAGTCTGCGGAAGCCGGCATGATCACCTTCCGGAAGGATGACGAGGCCATTCTTATTTCGCAGTACATCAATTGTTTTATCGAATATCTCATCATTACCTTTCACAGATCTGAAACCATCCCTGATCCTGTATACCGGGAGAATTTTGATGAAATAGAGAAGCGAGGCAATGAATTTTTTTCTGAAAATATCTGCCCTGGCAAGAAAAACCATTTGTCCCTTTGTTGTAAACAGGACTGCCAGAGCATCCATCAGGGCATTCTGATGGTTCGGGGCGAAGATCAGGTGATCATCATGATTGATATTTTCCCGTCCCAGGACAATAACCTTTCTGTAAAAAACATTGTTATGCCAGATACCTGCAAGATACTTCAGCAAAGCATATCCCCTAGAATACTTCTCAATGTTTTCCCTGCTCATACCGGAATCAGAAAATCAGGTTTAGATCATCACTTTATCGGAAGATGATTATTAAAAACGCAAGTTAAAAAAAATGAATTTGAAGTGTTCTGCAGACAATTGTATTCAGATGGATTTTTGAACTTTTAAGTCTTTATACCACCATTATAAGTCGTCAAATCCGTTAGTCCATTCATCAATTATCCTTCGCTCTTTTTTTGTGGGACGACCGCTTCCTTTCTTCCTGTGACCGGGAAAGCTCCCCTGGCGTATTTCCAGCTTTATTTTTTCACTTGCCGGAGTAATATCCTCAATATTGCTGACTGCAATTTTCGCCGAAACACGGTTTTCAATTGGATGGAGAACCTTGTAGGTATATGTAACAGGAGGTTTTCTTACAATCAGTATCTCATTCCCGTGAATAGTTTTGGAAGGCCGGGCGGGATTACCGTCAATAAGTATTCTGCCTCTCCGGCAGGCATCAGCTGCCTGGCTCCTGGTTTTATATATCCTGACAGCCCAGAGGAATTTATCGATCCTTACAGAAACGGTATCAGTCATTTATCTCCTTCGTCCTGCTTAATTTTCCCTGACTTATTGAATGCAGTCATAGTCAGTTCAGTGCCTGCTGTTCCAAAGGATTTTATCATTTCAATCACAATGGCAATTCTCTCATCAAGGAATTTCTTTTCCCCGGGAGTCCATGTCCCCAGCACATAACTTATTTGTGAACCTTTGCTGAAACTGTTGCCGATGCCTATTCTTATCCGGGTATATTCATTGGTAGCGAGTACGTTGCTGATATGGGCAAGGCCGTTATGACCGCCGTCACTCCCTTTGGGCCTCATCCTGAAGCTGCCCAGGGGCAGGGAGATATCATCGACGATAACAAGAAGGTTTTCAACAGGGATCTTCTCTTTCTTCAGCCAGTATCTTACAGCATTTCCGCTGAGGTTCATAAAGGTTGAAGGCTTCAGGAGTATGAACTCCCTCCCTTTGTATTTTATTGAGCATACTGATCCGTAGCGTCTGTCAGTAAAAACAGAATTGGATGCCACTGCCATAGCATCCAACGCCATAAATCCTATATTATGCCGGGTATCTGCGTACCCTTCACCTATGTTTCCCAGGCCAGCGATCAGGTATTTCATCGTACCTGAATATTTAAAGGATGATTAAGATTTCTTCTCTTTATCCTTGTCCTTATCCTTCTCCTTCTCCTTCTCCTTGCCTTTTTCTTTCTCCTTGCCTTTTTCTTTCTCCTTATCTTTTTCAGCACCAGGGGTTTCAGCAGTTGCTTCAGCTCCTTCAGCGGCGGCGGCGGCAGCGGCTGCTTCTGCTGCTTCCTCTTCTTCTGTCTTCAGTGCAACACGCGATGTGGCAATTGTGACAACGGCTGTAATTTTAGGATCGATCAGCTCTATTTTATCGTACGAAAGATCTCCGACTTTTATTGAGTGGGCTATATTAAGGTCAGACACATCGACCGTGAGTTCTTCCGGCAGGTATTCTGCAAGTCCTTTTACTTTCAGATGTCTTTTCTTGACTATCAGCTTGCCACCCGCTTTTACACCCGGTGCTTCACCAACCACAGTGACTGGCACATCGATTATCACAGGTTTGTTATCAAAAATCTGAACAAAATCAGCATGGATCAGCCTGTCGGTTACAGGATGAAACTGCATATCGTGCAAAACAGCTTTGTATTCCTGGCTATCAAGGCTTAGCTTTACCAGGTGAGCTTCGTGCGTATAGATAAGATGACGGAAACTGTTCTCATGAGCAAAAAAATGAACATTGCTATCCTTCAGGTACATGACACATGGTACGTTTCCTGATTTTCTGATCTGTTTGGAGTCTTTTTTACCCAGTTCTTTTCTGAGTGATCCTTTGATTTCTATTGTCTTCATTATTAAAATATTATTGTGCTACTCAAGGGTATCTTTTAGATAACCTCCCATTACACGTTAAAAAATCGGACGCAAATATATGACAAAGGAATCAGAATACAAAATTCGTGCTGATAGACTGATTGGTATTGACTGCCTGGATTGTATTGGCAAAGATCTCCGCTATTGACAGCACTTTTATCTTTTTTGAACTGTTATTAAATGGTACAGAGTCGCTTACAACCAGTTCCTCGATGGCAGAGTTGTCTATTCTTTCCACGGCGTTTCCTGACAGAATAGGATGGGTTGCAACAGCCCTTATGCTTTCTGCTCCGCGGTCTTTCATCATATCGGCAGCCAGAACAAGAGTGCTCGCAGTATCAACCATATCATCAATAATGACGACGTTCTTACCTTCAACGTCACCTATGATAGACATTTCCTCGACGACATTTGGTTTTTTCCGGAGCTTGTAGCAGAGCACCATTTCCGATTGCAGATACCTTGAATAGGCATTGGCTCTTTTTGAACCGCCCATATCAGGAGCAGACACTGTCAGGTTCTTAAGATTCAGGTTTTCAATATAGGGTGCAAATATTGCAGAACCAAAAAGATGGTCGACAGGTACATTGAAGAATCCCTGGATCTGATCGGCATGAAGATCCATTGTTATTACCCTGTCAACACCGGCAGTGGAGAGCAGGTCGGCTGACAGCTTTGATCCTATTGATACCCTTGGACGGTCTTTCCTGTCCTGACGGGCAAAACCATAATAAGGAATAACAGCTATAACCTTATATGCAGAAGCTCTCTTTGCTGCATCAATCATCAGGAGAAGCTCAAGCATGTTTTCAGCCGGAGGATTGGTTGACTGAATTATGAAGACCATATCTCCTCTTACAGATTCATCAAAGCAGGGTTGAAATTCTCCGTCACTGAAGCTGGTGACTGAGCTTTTGCCGAGTTCCACACCCAGACTGACTGCAATCCTTTCTGCAAGGATCCTTGACGATCTGCATGAAAAGATTTTCAAAGGAGCTTTTCCGAACATTGCCTGTGTAATATTAGCTGTTAGTTAAAGAAAGTCCTTACAAAATTAATTATTCCTTATTATATAAAGCCTCTTTTGATAACTTGTTAAAAGATTCTTCTATAAAGTCAAGAATCTCCTCCCGTCCGGTCCTCCTGATGGCGGATGCCGCAAAGGTCATCGGGAGCGTTTCCCAGCTTATAAGCATCTCATTATCATATAGCTGAATGGATTTCCTTAGTGCACTGCGGCTTATTTTATCAGCCTTCGTAAAAACCCGTGCAAACGGTATCTGGCTGTTGCCAAGGAACTCCATGAAATCAATATCCTGTTTCTGAGGTTTAAGCCTGCAGTCGAGAAGTACAAAAAGACACACAAGATTATCTCTTTTAAGGATATATTCCCTTGAGGCTTTTATCCAGTTTTCCCTCAGTTCAGACGGGACTCTGGCGTATCCGTAACCCGGAAGATCTACCAGATACCAATTGCCGTTGATCAGGAAGTGGTTTATTGTGCGGGTCTTTCCGGGCTGCCTTGATATCTTTGCCAGCCTGGACCAGCCTGTCAGCATATTGATCAGAGATGATTTGCCGACATTTGAGCGTCCGATAAATCCAAATTCGGGTTTGTCAGGCGGAGGACACTGTATTAATGACGGGCTGCTCTTGATATAGGAAGCTGAGCGTATTATCATTCCGCAGGATTAGTTCAGATCGTTGTATGGCAGATCGATTTTCTTATAAATCAGATGGCGGTTGCCGAACTGGGTGATAATTTCGGCAATTACACCAGCAAAATTCTGCCTTGTTGTACCTGTCTTCTTCAGATTAATTGAAGATGTTCCGTTCACGACATCCAGTTTCCTGAGGAGAGTGGTATCAAAGCGGCCGTCAGTGAATTCACCACGGTAAAACTTCACTCTGGTCGTCTTATCCGACATTGAAAGATTTATCCGGAATGATCCTTTTGAATTGTATTCATCGCGTATTTCCGTTATAATATCCGGATAAGCGCCTATAACTTTTTCATGCAGGTCGTACTCTTCCAGGAAGGGTGTCCGCAATCCTTTACTGTATCCGATCCTGGCTCTCAGCTTCCCCGTTCTGTAGAACTGCTTTTGAATGCCTTCGACAGTATCTCGTTTATACGGAGTTGTTCTGAAAACCTGACCTTCAAGATAATACCATACAGCTGAATCTTCCCTTAATCCATTTTCGTACCAGAATGTCTGGTACAATTGTCCGCTCTGGTAGTAAGTTTTCATCAGTCCATCCCTCACTCCGTTATTGAATGTCACCTCTTTCAGCAGGTGGTCTTTGCTGAAGTATTGCTTGATTCCGGTATACCCGGTATCAGGAACAGATACAGTATCACTTTCAGCAGCTGAATTCTTCTTTGCTGAACCTTTCCCCGAACAACCGGATATAGCTATCATTAAAACAAGAAACAAAAAAGGAGCAATGTATTTCTTCATATCAGTTCGCTGTTTGATTTATTGTGATATATGTCGGTGTTAATAAACACTTCAAGTGTCTTTGATTCCATAAGAGGTTCAAGGATGACATCCTTTATCATTGCCGGCAGGAGAACTGTCTCTCCCTTTTTTACCGGTTCTGAGCTGCCGTCCCACCGGATCATGAATTCTCCATCCGTGCAGATGTAAATCACGAATGAATCAAACAGGGTATAGTCTTTGACTATCCTGTCGTTGAAGCTTATAATGTTTGTGTTAAAAAATTCACAGCTGACAAGGTTTTCGGTTCTGTTAAAAACAGGTTCTCTGACAATTTTTGATCTGTCTGAGGCTTTGAAATCAAGTGCTTCAGCAGCAAGTTCAGTATGCAATTCCCTTGGTTTTCCATTGTATCCTTTTCTGTTCCAGTCAAAGATCCTGTAAGTTATATCTGATGTCTGCTGTATTTCAATAAGTATGTTGCCGGCTCCGATGGCATGTATCCGTCCTGCGGGAGTGAAAAAAACGTCCCCCGCACCGGGGATCTCCGTATTAAGTAATCCTGCGAGCTCTCCTGTACCTAATGCATCCAGGTAGATCTCCCTTGAAATATTCTCCCTGAATCCTGTATATATTCTTGAGTTGTTTTCACTTTCGAGGACATACCACATTTCAGTCTTTCCGTAAGCATTGTGCCTCTCCCTTGCCATCTGATTGCCGGGATGAACCTGTACAGACAGATCTTCCCTTGCTTCTATGAGTTTAATGAGCAGTGGGAATTCGTTACCGAATTTTTCAAAAACCGAATCTCCGGTAAGGTCACCCATATATACTTCTATCAGTTCTTCAATATTGTTCCCGGCAAGGAATCCGTTGCATACTACTGACAGACTATCCGAAACAGCAGAGATCTCCCAGCTTTCACCATACTTCAGAGAAGGATCTCCCTTCTTGTGATATTTTGTAACAAGAGTGTTGCCTCCCCAGACTTTCTCTTTAAGGAAAGGTTCAAATTTTAAAGGATATAACTCTGACATTCTTTACCTCACTCCACACTTTAACTCACTTTAAACTTTTTATTACATTTGGTAAAGCAAATTTAATAAATAATGCTGATAGTAGGTATTGCAGGCGGCACCGGTTCAGGAAAAACCACCGTTGTCAAAAAACTCTTGGATGTGTTTTCAAGCAACCAGGTCATTGTGATGCCACAGGACGCCTATTACAAGGATAATGGTCATATCACTCTTGAAGAAAGGCAAAAGATAAATTTTGATCATCCCGATTCTGTGGAATTCAGCCTTCTTATTGATCATCTGAGACAGCTCAGGGAAGGAAGAACTGTTGAAATGCCCATCTATTCATACCTTACCTGCCTGAGATCAGAGGAAACTGTTACAATAATACCTGCAAAAGTTGTGCTTGTTGAAGGGATCCTGATTCTATGCGACAGCGGATTGCGCAACATGCTTGATATAAAGGTTTTTGTTGATGCAGATGCTGATGACCGTCTGGGGCGGGTGATCCAACGCGATACGGAAGAGCGGGGCCGCGACGTCAAGAAGGTTCTTGAAAGGTATTACGATACCGTTAAACCATCTCATCTCCAGTTTATCGAACCATCAAAAAGATATGCCGACATAATTATTCCGGGAGGAGGACAGAATCAGGTTGGCATTGAAGTACTTGTTACAATAATTGAAAAACACCTTGGAAGAAAAAAATCGTAGCCATGCTTGATAATATCAGGATAGAAGAAATAATGTTTCTCGATATCGAGACTGTTCCCCAGGCTCCTTCTATGGATAAGCTGGATCCTGCATTGCAGGTGCTGTGGGACAAAAAATCAAAACTATTCCGGTCACCTGACCAGAAACCTGAAGAAGCCTATGAGAGAGCAGGTATCTATTCGGAGTTCGGTAAGATAATATGCATATCTGTAGGATTTATAAAGGAAAAGAATCCCTTTAGCTTCAGAATAAAATCTTTTTACGGTGATGATGAAAGGGCACTTCTTACAGAATTTTCCGGGGTGTTATCAAAGTTCTCCAGATCAAGCAAAGAATCTCTGCTATGTGCTCACAACGGGAAGGAATTCGATTTCCCGTATATAGCCCGAAGGATGATCATCAATAACCTGGTAATACCTGAAATACTTGATAACGCAGGGAAAAAACCATGGGAGGTCAAACTGCTCGATACGATGGACCTGTGGAAATTCGGGGATTATAAGAACTACACGTCACTTGATCTCCTTGCCACTGTTCTCGGCATACCCTCCCCTAAGGATGAGACTGACGGAAGCATGGTCGGAAGAATTTATTATGAAGACAGGGACCAGGCAAGGATAGTAAGGTATTGTGAGAAAGATGTTTTGACGGTAGCCAGGATATTGCTAAGATTTAAGAACCTTCCCGGAATAACTGATGACAGGGTGGAGTCGGTAACAGTGATATAGACACGCACCCATCCCCCAATCCTTCGCTCCGCTCAGGATTTCCCCCTTCCCTACTCCGTAAGGAAGGGGGCTTATATAGTTGTATATCAATATAATATCCCCCTCCTTGCGAAGCAGGGAGGGGGATAGAGGGGGTGGGTACATGTAGTCCTATTTCATCAGATCCCTCAAAGCCTCTGCAACAGCTTCCGGGTTATCAGCATGTATCCAGTGGCCTGCATCTTTTACCACCCTGAATTCTGCAGCAGGGAACAATTTCAGGATATCGCGAAAATCTCCGGGATTAAGATATGCTGACCTCTCACCCTTAAGAAAAACAACCGGGAATCCTGTAATGCCCTGTTCATTATCTGCAGGGCGACTGAATCCCACGATCATCTCCTGAAGGTTATTCAGGATGGCACTGGCATTGATCTTCCAGGTGTCAGATGATCCGTATAATCCGTGCAGTATCACCAGCGGAGGGCCATCACCATATTTTCTGAAGAACAATTTCATGCAACTACCAGTCAGTCAGCAATCTGTCGTTTGTACATTTGAATTGTGTTTTCCAGGCCCATGTAAAGGGCGTCAGAAATAAGGGCATGACCAATAGATACCTCAAGCAGCCAGGGGATATTCCTGTGCAGGTAAGCAAGATTGTCAAGATTCAGGTCATGTCCTGCATTGAGCCCCAGACCGGCATCCCTTGCAATTACTGCAGCCCTTAGAAAAGGTTTTACAGCCTCAGCAGCATTTTTACTGAAGCCTGAAGCATAAGGCTCTGTGTAAAGCTCAATCCTGTCAGTTCCTGTAAGAGCAGCATTTTCAATATTTACTGTTTCAGTATCTACAAACAACGAAGTCCTAATACCTTCTTTCCTGAAAGTGGATACAACATCGGTCAGGAAACTTCTGTATTTCAATGTGTCCCATCCGGCGTTCGAAGTTATTGCATCATGCCTGTCCGGGACAAGTGTCACCTGGTGGGGCCTGACTGACAGGACCAGATCAATAAAGCTCTCGGAAGGATTTCCTTCAATATTGAACTCGGTTTTTATTATCGGTCTTATCTCAAGTACATCCCTGTACCTGATATGTCTCTCATCCGGACGGGGGTGGACCGTTATTCCGTCGGCACCGTATACCTGGCAGTTTATTGCAGCATTCAGCACATTTGGTATGTTACCGCCTCTTGCATTACGCAATGTTGCAATTTTATTGATGTTTACACTTAATTTTGTCATATAATAAATCTATAAGTTATCCGTATAGTATAAGTATTGCAAAATTAACAGAACTGGCAATTTTTTCTTATTTTAGATGAAAATTATACATAATGATCGCCAACGATCTGATATCTGAGATTATCCCCTCCCTGAAAACATCGGACACAGGTCAGACAGCTCTGAACTGGATGGAGATATTCAGGATATCGCATTTGCCGATCGTAAACAACCAGGATTTTCTCGGGCTGATATCCGATACGGACATCTATGACATGAATCAGCCTGAAGAACCTATTGGAAATCACGAACTTACCTTGTTAAAACCATATGTGACCGACAACCAGCATCTGTTTGAGGTTATTGGTCTTGCCGCGAGGCTCAAGCTTTCAGTTGTTCCTGTACTTGACAACAACAGCCGCTATAAAGGAGTAATCACAACAAGCGACCTGATAAGGCATATTGCCGGAATATCATCAATGGATCAGCCTGGAGGAATAATTGTGCTTGAGCTTATTGAAAGGGATTACTCTCTTTCGCAGATAGCCCAGATTGTCGAAAGCAACAATATCAAGGTATTAAGTATGTATATAACCTCACCTTTAGAATCCACAAGACTGGAGGTAACACTGAAAGTAAATACAACAGACATGTTTGCGCTTATAAAGACATTCGAAAGATACAATTATGAGGTAAAGACATGGGTGACAACCAACGATTCAATTGACAGGTTTTATTCAGAGAGGTTTGACCTGCTGATGAAGTATCTTAATATGTAACAGTATATGCTGAGAAAAGTTGCCATATTCAGTAAGGACAACAACCTGAAAACAAAGAACGGCGTTCAGAATCTCATTAATGAATGTTGCAAGAGAGGTGTACTGGTTCAGCTGTACCAGAAACCAGGCGGAACAGCAGTAAGATATAACGGAGAAATAGATGAGCTTTTCAGCGAACTCTCCGACCTGAAAGATCTTCCGGATATGGTGCTTAGTGTTGGAGGCGACGGCACCTTTCTCGAAACTATGCTGAGGGTAAAGGACCTGGGTATTCCCGTTGCGGGTGTAAATACAGGAAGGATGGGTTTTCTGGCTAATATTCCAGGGGAGGAAATAGGCAATTCAGTTGAACTACTGCATCAGGACGAATTTGAAATAATTGAAAGATCCCTGCTGAGGATATCAAAACCATCAGGGCTGTTTGATAATGATTCCAATACCGCGTTGAATGAAGTTACGATCCAGAAGTCAAATGTCAGCATGATTACGATAAATGTATATGTTGACGAAGCTTACCTGAATACATACTGGGCTGACGGTTTGATTGTCTCAACAGCAACAGGTTCAACGGCATATAATCTGAGTGTTGGCGGCCCGATCCTGTCACCTGATGATGAAAGTATTATCATTTCACCTATTTCACCGCATAATCTTACTATCAGGCCTATTGTTCTTTCGGGAAACAGTAAACTGAGGATGGTTATGGAAGCGCGCACTGACGAGTACCTGGTAACATGCGATTTCCGTTACAGGAAGCTGCCCCTGAGTGAGGAGATATATATTGAAAAAGCCGGACTGAAGCTGAAGACAGTCATGCTTAAAGACAGGGATTTTTACAGTACGCTTAGAAACAGGCTTATGTGGGGAGTGGATAAAAGAAATTAATTATATTTGTATCAGCAACAAAAATGTTATATGTCATGAAACGTTGTATTTTGGTCATATTTATTTTTTGCCTTGCAGCTCCCCTTTCACACTCACAGTTGTGGAAAATGAGAAGATGGGAAGCCGTTGGAGGAACAGGCCCGTCGTTCTTCTTCGGAGATATTGGAGGATTCTCGCAGACCAAGAACATACTCGGTATACGTGACCTGACATACCTCCAGACAAGGTTCGATGTGAACGGAAATCTTAAATGGAGGATTACGAGGGAAATAAATGCCAGATTGAGTCTGACATATTCTCTCCTGCGTGCAAACGATGAAAGGGGTTCAAATGAAGGCAGAGCTTTTGATGCAACCACATCAATTTTTGAACCGGCGCTAATAGGCGAATATTATTTTATCAAGAACATGGCTGAGAACAGCTATCTGTTCGTTAAAGGTAAGGAACGCTTTATTTTCGAGCTTCTGAGATCACTTGATTTTTATGCTTTTGCAGGAATCGGCGGTGTTTCATATTCTGTCAAGGGGAATGACGCACTGATAGATCATGGTATGGAAACAGGAGGATTTTCAGCAGTCATTCCTGCCGGGCTCGGTGCCACACTGATCTATTCTCCCAATCTGAACTTCGGTGTTGAGGTTGCAGGCAGATATGCTTTCACAGATTTTCTTGATGGTTATACTTCACAATATTCCAAGGCAAATGACGTTTATTATTTTTTAAATTTCACT
>CAZGGZ010000069.1:0-14778 GCA_964525415.1 uncultured Rikenellaceae bacterium
TGTGTATAAAGGGTAGTGCGTAAGCAGAGAGAGCCTGTCCCGGAATACCGGATGCAGGTCGGGAGGGGCCGGGGGGGGGTACGTGAGATTTATATTATCTTTGCATGTTTCTCAAGTTATTGTATCATGAAGAAAAGAACCGATTTCCTTGTACTTGGTTCCGGTATAGCAGGACTCACATTTGCCCTGAAAGCTTCAAAATTCGGGAAAGTATCAGTTGTCACAAAAGCAAATCTGGAGGATACAAATACACGTTATGCCCAGGGCGGCATAGCATCTGTTTTTCGTGAACCCGACAATTTTGAGAAACATATTAATGACACTATCATTGCAGGCGCCGGTTGCTGTGATGAAGCGGTAGTGAGAATGGTTGTAAGCGAAGCCCCCGACAGGATAAATGACCTTATTGAACTTGGCATGCCTTTCGATAAAAAGGAAGACGGAACATATGATCTGGCAAGGGAAGGAGGCCATTCAGAATACAGGATACTTCATCACAAGGACAGAACAGGAGATGCTATCCAGAAGACACTGATGGACAGGGTGAGAAAGGACCCGAATATTGAAATATATGAACATCACTTCGCAATAGAGGTGCTGACACAGCACCATCTTGGCGAGGTTGTCAAAAGAAATTATCCTGATATCAAATGCTACGGTGCATATGTTGCCGATCTTGTGAACCAGAAGGTCACTACTTTCCTGTCAAAAATAACCGTCGTTGCAACCGGCGGTATGGGACACGTCTATCTTACAACAACAAATCCCGAGATAGCCACAGGCGACGGTATTGCCATGGTTTACAGGGCGAAAGGAACAATTGAGAACATGGAGTTCGTACAGTTCCACCCCACATCGCTCTACGATCCGGAAGCGAGACCTTCTTTCCTTATTACTGAAGCACTAAGGGGATTTGGAGCTGTTCTTAAAAACATACGGGGGGAGGAATTCATGAGCCGTTATGACAGCCGCGGTTCGCTGGCGCCCAGGGATATCGTAA
This sequence comes from uncultured Rikenellaceae bacterium, assembly GCA_964525415.1. Lineage (GTDB taxonomy): Bacteria > Bacteroidota > Bacteroidia > Bacteroidales > VadinHA17 > LD21. Next base: position 1,001 of record CAZGGZ010000069.1, read on the forward strand.
CCAGAGCAATAGATAATGAACTTAAAAAATGGGGAGATGATCACGTCTGGCTCGCTTGTACTCACCTGGATCCGGAAGGTCTTAAAGACCATTTCCCGAATGTTTATGAACATTGCCGCGGCCGGGGGATTGACATAACAAAGGATATGATACCGGTGGTTCCGGCGGCACATTATTCATGCGGCGGAATTAAAGTGGATATGGACGGACAGAGTAACATAGACAGGCTCTATGCACTTGGAGAGGTATCATCAACAGGACTGCATGGGGCTAACAGGCTGGCTTCCAATTCCCTTATAGAAGCGGCTGTCTATGCTCACAGGGCGGCAATGCACTCTTCCAGGCGGTTGAAGGACCTGACCTTTGAAGAGAAGATCCCCAACTGGGACTATAAAGGAACAACCCATCTTGAGGAAATGGTTCTTATAACCCAGAGCATTAAGGAAGTGCAGATGATAATGAGCAACTATGTCGGAATTGTAAGGTCAGACCTGCGTCTGGAAAGAGCTATGGTGCGCCTGGAAATACTTTACCAGGAAACCGAAAACCTGTACAAGCGGTCTCTGATTTCACAGAAAATATGTGAATTGAGGAATATTATCAATGTGGGCTATATAATCATTAAACTGGCCAAAATCCGGAAAGAAAGCATCGGGCTTCATTACTCAATCAATTACCCGAAAAGAGCAGTTACCGAATTCTGAAACATTGAACCGAATGAGCCATCTTGAGTCTTCATTTGCCGGTAAGAATGCTTTCTGGAGATATCTTGTGATGGTCGCAGCTCTCTTTGCAGCTGCCAACACCATCGGCGGAATACCGCTGATCATTGTCCTGGGAATAAAATCGGCTGCAGATCCCCAGGTAATAACACAGCTTGCTAAAGATCCGAATGACCTCAGCATCCTGGGCCTCGATCCGAACCTCTACCTTGTTACCATGCTCTTTCCTTTCCTCATCGGACTTATTACTTTTATTCTGCTCATTAAACCCCTGAATGAAAGGAGCCTGAAAAGTGTCATCAACGGATCGGGTTCATTCAGGTGGAACAGGTTCTTTGTGTCAGGACTGGTCTGGATCATCATCTCAGCATTATATCTTGTGGTTTCTTTGAAAGCAGATCCGGAGAATTTTACACTGAACAACTGGTCCCTTTCCCTTATTCCCCTGATAATCATTTCTTTATTATTAATCCCCTTCCAGGCTGCATTTGAGGAGATCCTTTTCCGTGGCTATCTGATGCAGGGATTTACAGTCCTGGTAAGGAACAGGCTGTTTCCTCTTGTCATGACATCCGTATTTTTCGCGCTTATGCATGTTCTGAATCCGGAAGTGAAGGAGTTCGGATTCCTGACAATGATGCCGCAATACCTGTTGTTCGGGCTTATTTTTGGTATTATTACGATCCTTGATGATGGTGTTGAAGCTGCCATGGGAGCCCATGCAGCCAATAATATTTTCCTGTGCATCATGATAACAAATGAATCCTCTGCCCTGCAAACGCCGGCACTCTATAAACAACTGGAAGTAAATCCATGGACTGATTTTGCATCAATGCTGATAATGGGGATCCTTGTGATTTTTATTCTTAAACTGATCTTCAGAAAAGCAGAAAAGAACGCACCTGTGGCTCAGATGCCGTAAACCGAAGTATTTTCGCTGGTTCTGAAATCGCCCCATTTTGCCCTGATGTCCTCAAGGATTGCCCTTATTTCGTTAAGATCAAGTGTGGTTAGAAGTTTTAGTCTTGTCTCCCTGAAATGGGGCAGGCCTTTAAAGTAATTTGAAAAGTGACGGCGCATCTCATAGATTGCCCTGTTGCCGTCTTTGTACTCCAGCGATTTGTCAAGATGTAAAAGGGCAAGATCAACTTTTTCGTTTACCGTGGGTTCCGGCAGAAGCTCACCCGTGTCAAGGTAATGTCTTATATCCCTGAACACCCATGGTCTGCCTACAGAAGCCCTTCCGATCATGATTCCGTCAACACCATGGCGGTCAAACATCTCCTTTGCCTTTACCGGACCGTCAATATCTCCGTTGCCGATGACAGGGATCGTCATCCCGGGATTGTTCTTCACTGCGCCAATAAGAGTCCAGTCAGCTGCTCCGCTGTACATTTGTGTTCGGGTGCGTCCGTGAATTGTGATTGCCCGGATACCTATGTCCTGGAGCATCTCGGCAACCTCAACTATATTTTTGCTTTCTTCATCCCATCCGAGCCTTGTCTTTACAGTGACCGGGAGTTTCACGGCTTTCACTATTGCTGATGTCATTTCAATCATCATGGGAATATTTCTCAGCATCCCGGCTCCTGCACCCCTGTTTGCGATTTTTTTCACAGGACACCCGAAATTAATATCGATAAGCTCGGGCTTTGCTTCTTCAGCGATCAGGGCAGCTTCAACCATTGCATCGGTAAGATGTCCGTAAAGCTGGATCCCCATCGGTCTTTCAAAATCATAAATCTCAAGTTTTCTGACACTTTTTTTCCCGTCCCTTATCAGTCCGTCGGATGATATGAATTCAGTATACATGAAATCTGCACCGTTCATCTTGCAGACCATGCGGAACGAAGGATCCGTGATATCCTCCATGGGAGCAAGGAACAACGGGCGGTCACCCAGTGATATGCTGCCTATTTTCAAACGGGAGCCCTGTCTAATTCGTTCTTACGGTAGAAATAAATAAGTCCGTATTCCTCGCACTCTTTCTTTCTTACATCTTCGGGGAGCGAACCGTAGGCTGCTTCAACTTCATTCCAGATATCAAGTATTATGCTGTCAGCCTCCTTTCTCATGTCACTCGTCCTTTCAGCATAATCCATGGTCTTTTTGGCAAGCGATTTATGAAACTCGTATGCTTCAATGAAGTTTTCAAACCTGACCTTTACAACCGCAATAGTCGGATTGGTTATTGGGCTTCCGCCTTTGCGGAGCCTGAATTCTTCCCCTTCAATGATCCTTCGGCCCCAGCTTATCAGTTCATTTTCTGTATTCAGGGAAGGCACAGTGGATTCGTTTGTTGCGAGACCGTAATATGCCCTTGTTTCCGCTGGCAGATCGCCGCGGTATATTGCCATATTCAACACCCTGATAAAATGGGTAAGGTATATCCTTGCTTTCTTGGCAATCTCAGAGTAATCTTTATTCCTTTTATTCTGCGATGCTATTGACTGCTTCTGCAGCTGAATGGTATGCTCAAAAAGGGGAAGGAATTTCTGTAATCTTACAATTGTTTTTGCTGAGTAAGCCATCTTAGAGGGAGGCATCTCTTTCCCTTTCTCCAGGGCGGTCTTCAACGCCCTGACCCTGGCAGCATCGGTGTTAGGCAATCTTCTGTATGGCATCCCGGTCAGTATGTTAATAAGTTGTTCGTAACCCCTGCGAATATAATATTAATTTGTTAATAACAAACACTATTCGCATTTTAATTGCGCTGATTATTAAAATGTTCAAAAAATGATTATTACAGTAAGTGTTGTTAATAACACTTTCACATAATATATTATACGAGAAATATGCCTCTAATGTTTCACAAAAAGGTCATAATTGATACTAAAAAGCACCTTTGATCCATTCTGTTATTATCTTAGGAATCTGAATGGGACGCCTTTTTGCCATAAGCGATATCCATGGATGTTTTGATACCTTCCATGAGATGGTTGTAAGGGTGATCGATCTGAAAAAATCCGACCGGCTCATCCTCCTTGGCGATTATATTGACCGCGGCTGGCAAAGCAGGGAAGTAACAGATTTCATTATCGACCTTAAGAATAAAGGATTTGATGTAACGCCTCTCAGGGGAAACCATGAGCAGATGCTGATAGATTCATGGAACGATCCTTCAGAATTCCCGCTCTGGCAGATGAACAGCGGAGATACAACTCTATTAAGCTTCGGGATACGGGAGATAAGGGAAATGGATAAACAATATATCGATTTTTTCAACGGGCTTGAATTTTACCTGGAGACTGGGAAATTTATCTTTGTTCATGCCGGCTTCAATGATTATGAAGCCGATCCGTTTTCTGACAGGCATACCATGATCTGGGAGTGCAGTCCTTCCTATAAGAATCCTCTTCTGCAGGGGAAGAGAATAATACATGGTCATCGCCCGAAAACGATTGAACATGTTAAGAAGCTTATCAGCACAAACTCAGATGTTATTCCGATTGATACCGGATGTGTTTATGACAAGGAGTCGGGATATGGCAACCTGTCTGCTCTGGAAGTGAATACAATGAACATTATCTCAATACCGTACATATAAGTCACGATTGGTTTCATAATGTGTTTTTTATATTGTGTTAATTAATGCGGTATATAAGAATTAAAAATGCTAATTTTATTATTCTTATCTTAAAACTGAATATAGCTTTAACACACAATGAATAAGACTATTGCAGAACTTGAAAAAATTGCCCGGATCTTAAGACTTGATGTCATCAGAATGATAGGTGTCGGCCAGAAAGGTCATCTGGGAGGTTCATGTTCGCTTAGCGAAATTGTTACGGTTCTTTATTTCAGCAGGATGAAGCATGATCCTGATCATCCGGATTGGGAAGAACGTGACAGATTCATTCTCAGCAAAGGACATGCTGCACTTATTCAATACGCTGCGCTTGCAGAAGCGGGATATTTTCCAAAAGAAGAAATTTACTCTGTTAAAAAGCTGGGTGCAATGCTTCAGGGCCATCCGGATATGACAACTACTCCGGGGATTGAGGGCAATACCGGTTCTCTGGGACAGGGCTTATCGATGGCATGCGGCATGGCAGCGGGACTCCGGCTTGATGGAAGAAAAAGCAAAGTATACTGCATCATAGGTGACGGTGAAATTGCAGAAGGACAAATATGGGAAGCCGCAATGGCAGCTTCTTTTTATAAGCTGGATAACCTGATAGTCTTTCTGGATAAAAACAGGTTACAGGCGATGGGCCCTGTCGCTGACCGCTATAATACAAATCCCCTTGCCGGGAAATGGCAGGCGTTTGGCTGGCATGTTGCTGAAACTGACGGACATGAGATAAAAGAGATCATTAAAATACTTGATCAGGTCGACGAGATCAAAAACAAGCCAAAACTGATTATAGCGCATACAGTAAAAGGCAAGGGTGTTTCATTTGCCGAAAATGTGGTGGCATTTCATAACGGGGAGCTTACCGGGGAACAATTTGAAACAGCATGTTCCGAACTTGAAAAATAAATCAGGCATTTATGAGGCTTCAAAATCAGAGACAGATATACGGCGAAACATTGCTTGAGCTGGGTCGTAAAAACAAAAATATTGTTGTTCTGGAAGCCGATCTGGGGAAATCAACTATGACCACATTGTTTGAACAGGAGTTTCCGGACAGATTTTTTGAAATGGGAATAGGCGAGGCAAACATGACTTCTTTTGCCGCAGGTCTTTCTCTGACAGGTAAAATAGCTTTTACCAACTCGTTCGCAGTATTTGCAGCAGGCAGGGCATTTGATCAGATAAGGCAGGGCATAAGTATTCCTGGATTAAATGTGAAAATCATAGGATCAAGTGCCGGGCTCTCTGATTTCGGGGACGGTGCTACCCATCAGTCAGTCGAAGATATTGCAATCATGAGGGCGATACCCAATATGACCGTACTGGCACCGGCCGATGGAATTGAAACCAGGAAAATGATCCATAAAATGGTGGAATATAATGGTCCGGTATATCTGCGTCTGAACCGTCACGACCTTCCGGATATTTTCCCTGAAAGCCAGGAATTCATCATCGGGAAACCTTACATGATAAAGGACGGGAAAGACATAGTTGTATTCAGCAATGGAATAATGGCGGCAAAAGCTCTGAGGGCAGCTGAAGAGCTTGAAAAGGAAGAGATCTCTGTAAGAGTTGTAAACGTTAGTTCATTAAAACCTGTCGATGAAGGTGAGATCAGAAGATTTGCGCATAACATGAAAGGCGTCATAACAACGGAGGAACATTCAGTAATCGGCGGACTGGCAAGTGTGATAACCTTTATACTGAGTGGTTTTAGCATGCCATTCAGGCATATCGCTATCAACGACCGCTTCGGACAATCTGCACACAGCTATGATGAGCTTCTCGACGAATATGGGCTGAATACAAAAAACATTATCGATTCTGTAAAATTGATACTTCATAAATAATATCAACAGAAGTATTTATGCTGTTAATTATTGTTCTCCTTCTTTGCATTCTCTTTATAGTCTTCTCATCAACAAAGCTTAGACTGCATTCGTTTCTTGCTTTATTATTTGCCGGTCTTGCATTCGGTCTGACCACAGGTATGCCTCTGCAGCAAATCGTTCAGTCTCTTAACACAGGATTCGGCAGCACCCTTGGCTATATTGGGATAGTTATAGTGGCAGGTACAATAATTGGAGTCTTTCTCGAATATTCCGGTGGTGCGTATACACTTGCAGACCGTATCCTGAAAATTGTCGGTGAAAAACGTGTCCCGCTTGCAATGGGGATTATCGGCTGGTTCGTATCGATTCCGGTATTTTCTGATTCCGGGTTTGTAATTCTTTCATCCCTGAACAAAGCCCTGGCAAAAAGAGCAAAGATCTCACTTGCCGGTCCTGCTATCGCTTTAAGCCTGGGACTTTCTTCCACTCACTGCCTTGTTCCACCTACTCCGGGTCCGATAGCGGCTGCAGGAATTCTGCAGGCAAACCTGGGAATGGTTATTTTGCTTGGCTTACCGGTAAGCTTTATAGCAATGCTGACCGGATGGTTTTTTGCTGTAAAATTTGCCGCCAGGACTCAGATTGATCCTAATCCCGACATTTCTGAAACGGAAATTACAGCAAAGATGAAAGAGGCGCCATCTGCATTAAAAGCGCTAAGCCCCATATTTATACCAATAGTCCTGATCGTTCTGAAATCAATTTCCGATTTTCCAACACATCCTTTGGGCGAGGGTGCACTTAAGTCATTCTTCAGTTTTATAGGGGAACCTGTTGTTGCACTGCTGATTGGTGTACTCCTGGCTTTCATGCTGCCTAAAAAGCGGCATGAAGGAATATTTTCAGAAACGGGCTGGGTAGGCAAGGCGATGGTGAGTGCTGCAACAATAATCCTTATTACAGGAGCAGGAGGCGCTTTTGGCAAAGTATTACAGAACTCCGGACTGGCAGATGCTATTGGTGGATATCTTTCAGGTATGAATCTTGGTATATGGCTTCCTTTTATCATTGCAGCCATGATAAAAACTGCCCAGGGGTCATCAACCGTTTCACTGATCACTGCCTCTTCAATTATCTATCCGCTTTTACCGGCACTGGGTTATGACTCAGAAATCGGAAGGACCCTGATGGTACTGGCAATAGGTTCAGGAGCGATGGTCGTCTCTCATGCCAACGACAGCTTCTTCTGGGTAGTTACTCAAATGTCAAATATGAATGTAAAAACAGGTTATAAAATTCAGAGTCTTGGAACGCTGATTATTGGGACAACAGCAGCATTAATACTTTGGATACTAAGCATATTTCTAATCTGAAACCGATGGAGGAAATCTATAATGGAAACAATGAAAGCAGTTGTTAAATATGCGGATGCTCCCGGGGCTACAGAACTTCGGGAAGTAACGGTTCCTGAGATAGGAGAAACCGACACCCTCGTTGAGGTGGCTTTTACGGGAGTCTGCGGAACAGATCCTCACCTCCATAAAAATACTTCAGCTTTCAAATTTGTCCGCCCCTTTATCCTGGGACATGAATTTGCGGGCACGATTAAGAAAACCGGATCAAAAGTTGAGGGTTTTTCAGCTGGTGACAGGGTTACATCTGAAACTCATGCTGAATATTGTGGAAAATGTACTCTCTGCAGACAGAATAACTATCCTCTCTGCAGGGAAAGAAAAGGATTCGGGTTCCATGTCGATGGCGCATTTACGAAATATGTAAAGGTCCCGCAAAGAATACTTCATCATGTTCCTGATAATGTTTCATTGAAAGCAGCTTCTATCACAGAGCCATTCTGTGTTGCATATAAAGCACTGGTTTCCAACAGCAAAGTAAAACCAGGGGATACTGTTGTAATTATCGGTCCGGGATCAATCGGCATATTATGTGCAAGACTGGCTCAGTTATCAGGTGCAGGCGAAATAGTGGTTATCGGAACTGAAGGTGATGACCGGAGACTTGAACTCTCAAAAGATTTTGGAGCAACAATCACAATCAACTCATCCAGGGAAGATCCCTTAAAAAAAATAATGTCAATGGGTGATGGCTACGGGGCTGACCTCGTACTGGACCTTGCAGGAGGCTCATCAGCTTTAAAATTATCAATGGATGCCGTAAGGCCGGCAGGACAGATAACTAAAATAGGATGGGGCAGGCTGCCTGTAGGTTTCAGCCTGGATCCGATAATTGCAAAATCAGTAACCCTGAGAGGTCACTTCAGCCATACATGGGATGTATGGGAAAAATGTCTGACACTTATGGGCAAAGGAATGGTTGACCTTGAAAGACTTATTACTCATGAACTGTCCATTGACCAGTGGGAAAGAGCATTTGAAATGAGCGAATCAAAAGAAGCAGTAAAAGTAGTGCTGAAACCAATTTAATAATCATGTATAAGATAGGTTTTATAGGTTTGGGTATAATGGGAAAGCCCATGGCAAGGAACCTGCTGAAGGCAGGATATTCTTTAGTAGTGTATGATATTAATGAAGAAGCAGTTGAGGAAGTTGTTAAAGACGGGGCTGCCAGGGGGAAATCTTCGTGTGATGTCGCTTCGAAGAGTGATGTCGTAATCACCATGCTTCCCAATTCACCGGATGTAAAGGAAGTTATCATTGGTGATAAGGGCGTTATTTATGGCGTGAAACCCGGTTCGGTGGTAATTGACATGAGTTCAATTGCACCTTCAGCCTCAAGGGAACTGGCAGAAATACTTCTCAAAAAAGAGGTTATTATGCTTGATGCTCCGGTAAGCGGCGGGGAACCAAAGGCAATAGAAGGCACCCTGGCAATCATGGTCGGAGGTCCGGAAGCAACTTTTAACAAGGTTAAGGATATTTTTGACAAAATGGGCACATCTGTTAAGCTGGTAGGCGATATCGGAAGCGGCAATATCACCAAACTCGCAAACCAGATAATTGTGGCATTGAATATTGCTGCAATAGGGGAGGCTATGGTCCTTGCCACAAAAGCCGGTGCTGATCCTGAAAAAGTATATCAGGCAATAAAGGGAGGGCTGGCTGGCAGTGCTGCACTTGAAGCTAAAATGCCCATGATACTTAATGGTAATTTTAAGCCAGGCTTCAGGATCGAGCTGCATATCAAGGATCTGAAGAATGCACTTGATACGGCCAGGGAATTAGGAGTGAAGAACGTTTTGACAGTCAAGGTACTGGAGATAATGGAGGAATTGAAAGCTGACGGCAAAGCTAAAGATGATCATGGAGGGATAATCAGGTTCTATGAGAAATCAGCAAATGTTGAAGTCAGGAAAAAACAATGATTTTAAAACGCCTTGTAGTACTCCCTGTTCATCCTGGCTATGTTGGTAAGCTTTATCTGCTTCGGACATTCAGCTTCGCAGGCCCCTGTATTTGAACAGCTTCCGAATCCAAGCTCATCCATCTTCTCAATCATCGCTCTTACTCTTTCCTTAGCCTCAATGCGTCCCTGCGGAAGGAGGGCAAATTGAGATATCTTAGCTGAAACGAAAAGCATTGCCGATGCATTCTTGCATGCAGCGACACACGCCCCGCAGCCGATGCAGATTGATGAATCAAAAGCATCATCTGCTTTTTTCTTTGAGGCGGGAATCGAATTGGCTTCAGGTGCTGCTCCGGCATTTATCGAAATAAATCCCCCTGCGATCTGTATCTTGTCAAAAGCGCTCCTGTCGACAATGAGATCCCTGATAACCGGGAAAGGCTTTGCCCGCCATGGTTCGATCCAGACTGTATCCCCGTCCTTAAAATACCTCATGGAAAGATGGCAGGTAGTGATAGCAGGCACAGGACCGTGAGGATGACCGTTAATGTACATTCCGCAGGATCCGCAGATCCCCTCACGGCAGTCATGATCAAAAGCTACAGGATCCTTGTCATCTTCAACGAGCTTTTTATTGAGTGCATCAAGCATCTCAAGGAATGACATCTCCGGTGAAACATCATCCATCCTGTATGTCGCGAAGGAGCCCTTTGTCTTTGCATCCTTCTGACGCCATATCTTTAAAACTAATCTCATATTTATTAGGGATTAAGTTGTGTTGTTTATAATATTAGTTTTTGTCGCGCAGGTCTTGCAAGTCCTGCGGTCATGCAGGTCTTTTACTAATGAATGACCGGCACGACTTGCACGACTATTTATAACTTCTGACCTTCATCTCCACTTCCTCAAACTTCAGTTCTTCCTTATGCAGGACAGGAGGCTTTCCTTCACCGGCATATTCCCAGGCAGCCACATATGCATATTCGGCATCGTTTCTCATGGCCTCGCCGTCAGGTGTCTGGTACTCCTCCCTGAAGTGGGCTCCGCACGACTCTTTCCTGTTAAGTGCATCAGTGATAAGCAGTTGTGTAAGCTCAAAATAGTCTGCCACCCTTCCTGCCTTTTCAAGCTCCTGGTTAAGCTCATTTGCGGTTCCCGGAATATTCAGGTCTTTCCAGAACTCCTCCTGCAGCTCCCTGATCAGTACGAGAGCCTTTTTCAGTCCTTCCTCATTACGTGTCATTCCGGCATAGTCCCACATTATTTTCCCGAGTCTTTTATGGAATGATGCTGCTGTTTTCTTTCCTTTTATCGACATAAGCCTGCTGATCCTTTCAGTTGCCGCTTTTTCAGCTTCTTCAAATTCCGGAATGTCGGTTGATATTTTCGGAACACGTATCTCATCAGCCAGGTAATTGCTGATAGTATTGGGGAGCACGAAATAACCGTCTCCGGCAGCCTGCATCAGTGAACTTGCACCAAGCCTGTTTGCGCCGTGATCGGAAAAGTTGGCTTCACCAATTGCGTAAAGGCCGGGAATGGTAGTCATAAGCTCATAGTCGACCCAGAGTCCTCCCATTGTGTAATGTCCGGCAGGATAAATACGCATCGGTTCTTCATACGGATCCAGCCCTGTGATAGTCTTGTACATTTCGAACAGATTCCCGTACTTGTTCTCAATAGCTTTCTTGCCCTGTTTGTTTATTGAGTCCCTGAAATCAAGATAAACGGCAAGCTTAGTATCGCCGACTCCATAGCCGGCATCACATCTCTCTTTTGCCGCTCTTGATCCGACATCCCGGGGTACAAGATTCCCGTACGCCGGATATCGTCTTTCAAGATAATAGTCCCTTTCCTCTTCAGGTATATCGTTTGGAGGACGGTTATCCCCTTTGATTTTCGGAACCCACATACGGCCATCGTTCCGGAGAGACTCCGACATGAGGGTAAGCTTTGACTGGTAGTCGTTCAGCTGAGGCACACAGGTAGGATGGATCTGAATAAAGCTGGGGTTTGCGAAGAATGCACCTTTCCTGTGAGCCTTCCAGGCTGCTGATGCATTCGAGTTTACAGCCAGAGTTGACATAAAATATATTGTCCCGTAACCTCCTGTAGCAAGAACTACTGCATGAGCGCCATGCCTCTCAATTTCTCCTGTGAGAAGATTTCTGGCAATAATACCCCGGGCTTTTCCGTCGATGACCACGAGATCCAGCATTTCGCGGCGCGGGTACATCGTAACATTCCCTTTCTTTATCTGCCTGTTCAGCGATGAGTAACAGCCCAGCAGGCACTGTTGTCCGGTCTGGCCTTTGGCATAGAATGTTCGTGATACCTGCACTCCGCCGAAGGAACGAGTATCGAGCGTTCCACCGTAATCACGGGCAAACGGAACCCCGAGTGCAGTAAAATGATCAATGACATCATTGCTCACCTCGGCAGCCCTGTACACATTTGCTTCACGCGACCTGTAATCACCGCCCTTGATCATGTCATAGAACAGGCGGTAAACGGAATCACCATCGTTCTGATAGTTCTTTGCAGCGTTTATGCCGCCCTGCGCTGCCACTGAGTGAGCCCTGCGGGGTGAATCCTGGTAACAGAAGTTCTTCACCCTGTAGCCAAGCTCGCCGAGAGATGAAGCTGCAGCTGCTCCTGACAGACCGGTTCCCACAACAATTACTTCAAGCTTCTTCTTGTTGGCAGGATTGACAAGTTTGGCAGTTGCTTTATATCTGGTCCATTTGGTTGCAAGCGGACCTTCAGGTATCTTTGAAACAAGCTTTTCCATGGTTAAATATTTTCTATCTGTAAAGCCAGAGTGTTATTGAAATCAATGCAAAACCGGCCGGTATGAAAATGGCATAGATCCATGCTACAACCTTAACGACCGGTGTCCAGATCCTGTGATTCAGACCCAGTGTCCGGAATGCTGAGGAGAAGGCATGAAAAAGATGCAGCCCGAGCAGGACAAAGCACACAAGGTAAATAATATTGTATGCAGGTATTTTGAAAAGATCATGAGCAACTGAATAAAAATCCTCAGGATTTCCCTGCACTATTCCCAGCCTTATGAAATAAAAATTAAAGAAATGTATAATAAGAAATGTCAATACCACAGCACCCGTCCATATCATGAATTTTGAGAAAAATGATGTCTCCGCCCTATTTCTTACTGCATACCTGGCTGGCCGCGAAAACCAGTTTTTTATCTGAACATAAATTCCATATGAAAAATGTATTATCAATGTCGCAATAAGAACAATCTCAACGACCTTTATGACCGGAAATGATGCCATGAAATGGGCGGCTTTGTTGAAAGGATCCGGATCGTTCTTAAGAAGCATCAGGTTGATAATAAGATGGACAGGCAGGAAAAGCAGAAGAAAGAGTCCGGCAAGAGCCATCACGAATTTTTTGGAAATGGATGAAAATAAGACCTTATTCATTGGTTATAAGATATTTACATATAAGTTCTATGTTCCGGGAAAGTCGTTTATAAAAATAAATTTAATTAATCAGAATAACAATAAACATTTCTCAGTTAATTGAAATAATTTTACCGTAAACAATCACTGATGACCGGATTCTTTCATTATAAAGGAGGCAGGATTCATTATACCGATCAGGGCAAAGGCAGGGTAATAGTGCTGATCCATGGTTATCTTGAGACACATGAGGTATGGAAGGATTTTGCCCGGAAGCTTGCCGGGAAACACAGGGTTATCTGTGTGGACCTGCCCGGCCACGGAAAATCGGATCTCCTTTCAGCGACACTGACCATGGATTCAATAGCTGAGATAATAATGGAAATGCTTAAAAGCACTGGCATCGAAAAGGTATTTTTAACCGGCCATTCACTGGGAGGGTATATTGCACTTGCATTTGCGGAACACTATCCGGGAATGTTGTCTGGATACTGTCTGTTCCATTCTCACCCTCTTGCAGACGCTCCTGAAGCACTCGGAAAAAGAGAACGGGAAATAGCTCTGGTGAAGGCGGGGAAGAAAGATCTTATGTACCCTGACAATGTTTCAAAAATGTTCGCTGCTGTAAATCTCGAAAAGTTAACAGGCAGGCTGCAAAGATCAAAAGAGATAGCTTCTTCAATTCCGGGAGAGGGAATAATAGCGGTTCTCAGGGGAATGATGGCAAGACCATCAAGGCTGGCAGTAATGGAATCGGGCAGGGTACCATGCCTGTGGATCCTGGGAGCAATGGATAACTATATCAATTGTGAACTGGCACAGACGATAGTCAGATTGCCAGAGAATGCCAAACTTGTTATCCTGAAAAATTCAGGACATCTGGGATTTATAGAGGAAG
>CAZGGZ010000070.1:0-6928 GCA_964525415.1 uncultured Rikenellaceae bacterium
TGATATCAGTTTATCAACAAGCGATTTAAGTTCATCAATCTGTGATTGCTGTGATTCGATTTGTTTTTGCTGTTCCTTGATCGCTTCGGTAAGTACTGCAGTTATCTTATCATATGCGACAGACTTATATCCATCAGAACCGGTAACAACTACCTCAGGAACAACAGTTTCCAGCTCCTGGGCAATGAAGCCGATATTTTTTCTTTCGGATACTGTACCTGGATTATCTTTGATCAGATCAAACCTCACACCTCGCATTTCCATAACCATTTCAAGGGAGTTTTCTATTTCTTCAATATTTTTTTTGTAACGGATATCGGAATTTGTAAGCCAGTTATAGCCGGATTCAACACGGCCATTTCCGCCGGCAATATCAAGCATTTGTTGCGGGTTTACCATATTAATGCCGACCATACTATTTTGCAAGACTGTAAAAGCGTTTTTACGATCAGTGTTTGAGGTACCAGTTCCTATCTCAAATGCAGGATCAGACCATGAGTACCAGGTTTTATTTGTCATTCCAGTGGTATCATTAAACCTGCCTAGTACAACTGAAGCAAATGAATTTGCAATAGTTCCTTTTCCAAAAGCAGCCGAGTATGTAGCATTAGCCTGAGACAGATACCCTATGGAAAACGCATCACCGCCTGCTTTTGTTTCATCTCCAAAAGCTACTGATCCGTCGCCACTTGCTATGGTTTTATATCCGAATGCGAATGAATGATGCCCGGCGGCTTTGCTTTCAGCTCCTCCTGCCATTGATGCATCTCCATTTGCTATTGTTCTGCTACCTAACGCTACTGACCACGTTTTATTTGCAATAGCAGAATCACCTGCTGCAAATGATATACTACCAACCGCCTTAGCATAATGGCCCATAGCAGTTGATACCCATCCACTTGCTTCTGTAAGATCTCCCATTGCTATAGACCTGTTCCCGCTTGCTTTTGAGGATGCACCTAAGGCAACTGAAAAATCTCCAGTAGCAATGGTGGAACCGCCCATTGAAACTGATGCAGGACCACTAGATAAGGCATAAGATCCAAAAGCGAATGAGGCATAAGATGTGGTTTTACTTCCATGCCCTCCAGCAAATGAACTATTACCTGAAGCTACACATTCAGCGCCAATTGCCATTGATGTCCATTTACTTGCCTCTGTTTTAAACCCAAAAGTAGTGGAGGTATGTCCGCTTGATTTTGTCGACAAACCAAATGCCTGACTAAAATGATTAGAAGCTTTGTTATCTGATCCAAAGGCGAATGAGCCAAGACTGTCAGCTTCGCAACCGAGACCAAAGGCAAATGAAAAATTACCTGAAGCAATGGTATTATTACCTGTGGGACCGGTTGAATCCCTTCCAGCATAACCAAATGCAAAACTGCCTAATCCCCTTGCTTCAGAAAATGCACCGAAAGCATAAGAATCCTGGTTTAAGGCTTTTGCATTATCGCCAAACGCAAAAGAATTCATATTATTTGCTATAGCTTTCTTCCCTATCGCACTTGAAAAATCACCCCGGGCTATAGCTTTAAAACCAAGTGCCTGGGAAAATCTTCCTTTAGCCTTTGATTCGTATCCTGTTGCAAATGAGTTTATTCCGACGCTGTCAGGCTTTTCGATCAACACCCTGCCGGCAAGAAAAGCATTCTTCAGAGGATACCATAATATCCTGTTTTGTGATGGATTGATTATATTGCTCGTATCCGTGGATACATCAAAATAATTACCTGCCCGGTCTTTCACTGTTCCAAATCCGCCTATAGCAAAACCTCCCTTTACCCCTTTTGCAGAGGTATTGTCAATATATGCCCTGATGCTGTCGTCGCTGACAAACAGATAATTCTGTGAAGCTGCTTTGGTTGTTCCATATCCTCCAATGGCAAATCCCCCTTTGACAGCTTTTATGGTATCATACAGGTACATCCTGATGGAATCAGGCCTGACAATAAAATATGGCTGTGACGGAGCCTTCGTAGTTCCGAATCCCCCGATGGCAAATCCTCCCTTAACTCCTTTTTCATCTCCGTCACTAACGTATACTCTTACTCCCTCATTGTAAACGGCAAATATTATCTGACCATCCCTGTTCTTTACCTCGAACAAAGCTTCTTCCAGGTTGTCTGTTTCACCTGTTACCGCAAGCTTTTTCAAAGGGGCTCCGATGTCATTTGAGACCATCGCATAAGGGACAGACCATAACCTTGATGTTCCCATATATTTCCATGCTCCCTGGTAATTGATCTGGATTTTGAGGAAGAGCGGGGTTTTCGCCCAATCAATATCACTGAAATTAAGGGCAGATCCTGCCTGTCTTGTACCTTTCCCGATGACCAGGTTGAAAACACCATATGCATTTGTTTTCACTGCAGAATGAAGCTCTTCCCATTCAATAACAGGAGCAATGGTATCTGAAAGAATGCTCATTTTAACCTGGATTGTCGTATTCATTATCGGAGCTCCGGCGCTGTTATGTGCGACTGCCTGGTAGTTGAATCCCTGCGGGATCTGGCTCAGGGCAGGGGGCGCAGGGCAGAGGGCTAAAAGACACAAGACACACGACGCACGACGCAAGAAGGAGAGTTTTGTTTTCATGGGACTAACGGCTTAACGGCACAAGGGCCTGTGTTTAACAATAAATCGTTGAAAGCAAAGAATTAATAAGAAAGTTATGACAAAAAGGGAAGCGAGTCAAGTTTATTTTGCACAATAAATTGAATTGTATTACTTTGGTATTAATAAGGTTATTATATTCTATCCTATCTGTATGAACAAGAATTCTTTCAGGGCAGGGCTGAATAAAATCATTCCTTCCCTGGCATGGCTCCCGGAATACTCACTTAAGCTTTTAGGAGGTGATACTGTTGCCGGGGTTACGCTCGCTGCATACGCGATTCCAGTGTCGCTGGCATACGCAACCCTGGCAGGACTGCCGCCTCAGTATGGTGTTTACGGATACCTTATAGGCGGCCTGTTCTATGCCCTGATGGGAACCGGCAAACAGCTGGCGGTCGGACCTACCTCAGCCATATCAATGCTTATCGGAGTGACACTGGCAACTCTTGCCGGGGGAGATGTGAACAGGTGGATCGACCTGGCATCATTGTCGGCGCTTGTATTTGCAGTTATAAGCATCCTGGCATACCTGCTGCACCTTAGCAGTATTATAAATTTCATAAGTGAGATAGTGCTTGTAGGATTTAAAGCCGGCGCAGCTATTGCAATAGGTCTTACTCAGCTGCCAAAGCTGTTCGGCGTTCCGGGTGGCGGGGAAAGCTCAATCGACAAGTTCATTGCCCTGATTAAGCAGCTGCCTGATACCAACCTGGTTGTGCTTATTTTCGGGATTGTGGCAATTGCCCTTCTTGTTGCCGGACAGAAGTTCCTGCCAGGCAAACCGGTTGCAATTGTGGTGGTTGTTTTCTCTATTCTGATAATTTCCTTTACTGCACTTGGTACTATGGGATTTAAAACTGTAGGCAATATTCCCAGCGGATTGCCTCAATTAAGACTGCCGGATCTGAACATAAAAGATCTCAGCAGTGTGATCCCTCTTGCCTTCTCTTGTTTTCTGCTGGCCTATATTGAAAGCGTATCAGCAGCAAGAACACTTGCGCAGAAAAATGGTTATGAGATAGATTCCAGGCAGGAGCTTCTTGCCCTTGGTATTACCAACCTGGCAATAGCAGCGGGACAGGGGTACCCTGTGAGCGGCGGCTTGTCGCAATCGACAGTAAATGAAAGAGCAGGCGCAAAAACCCCGTTATCCCTTGTTATAGCATCAGTGACCATCGCGATCTGCCTTTTGTTCCTTACAGGATTGCTGAAAAACCTTCCCAATGTAATTCTTGCCGCTATTGTCCTTGTAGCCATAAGAGGGCTGTTTGATCTCAAGGAAATGAAAAGGATGTACAGGGTGAACAAGTTCGACTTCATTATCATGCTGACCGCCCTGATAGCAGTCATAATATTCGGGATACTTAAAGGAGTGCTGATAGCGGCTGTTTTTTCCCTGACACTTATTATAAGGAATGTCTCGAGCCCGCATGTTGCATTTCTCGGGAGGATACCCGGAACGAACAGGTATACCGATATGAAAAGGCATCCGGACAATGAACTGGTTCCCGGCGTGCTTCTGTTCAGGGTTGAATCACCCCTGGTATATTTCAATGTGGCAACTGTCTACCTCAGGGTGTGGACCAGGGTAAAGGAAATAGGATCTGCGCTGAGGGTGGTGATCTTTGACCTGAGCACCTCAGCCACAATTGATTCCAGCGGCGCGCGGCTCATAAAACGGCTTTATGAGAACCTCAAGGCAAGAGGAATTGAATTCAAGGTTGCTGAAGCTCACTCAGAGGTGCGAGATATACTCAGGTTTGAGGATATTGAGCATCTGCTGGGGCATGTGAGCAGGAGGGACACGCTTCATGAAGTGGTTGTCACATCGATAGGTGAAAAGGAGCCTGACATAAAGAAGGCGCCCGTTAAGCCAAAGACGATGCTTCCGCCTGAGATCGTCGCCCAGATAGTTCTCGGGAACAACTACTTCACTCAGACACACCCGCACGAGTACTTTGAGACCTTCAGCGCTGAACAGAAACCCTATATAACCCTTGTTACATGCTCCGATTCAAGGGTGCCCCTGAATTCGCTTATGCCCGACACATCAAACAAGGTGTTCTCAATACAGAATATCGGGAACCAGATCCTGTCAACAGAAGGATCGGTCGATTATGGCATCTATCATCTTAAGACACCGATGCTCTTTTTCCTCGGGCATTCCGACTGCGGAGCCATTAAAGCATACCTTAAGGGATTCGATGATGAGACTTATAATATCAAGCATGAGCTCGATTTTTTGCAGCCTTCAATTAAAGAGCTTGAAACCACAAAAGATTTTGAGAAGCTTCACACCCATATTATCGAAAAGAATCTCGATTACCAGGTAAATATCGCTTACAAGAAATACAAAGACCTTGTTCAGTCAGGGGCGCTCACCATCATAGCCGGATTCTATGATTTCAGGGGAGAGTTTGGTAAAGGTCATGGAGACATCGTGATCGTGAATGTGAACAAGCATAAGGATGTTGAAGATATGCGCGGCCTGCCGCTGTTCGATATGCTGTCAAAAGCCCAGAAGGAGCTGCATATAGGCAGACTGCCGGTTTAACCTGCTTTTGGAGGAATAAACAGGGAGTTTCCGTCGTTGAGCTTTCTGTCAAGAATAAGATCCACAACCTGCGCGCCGCCCATCATGGTACCATAGAGGCCGTGTGCAAATTTAGGCTGATACAGATTCTGAATTGGTGTTTTCATCGGCAGGCGCTTTGGTCCGAACTGGGTTACAAGTGAGGCTATATCATAAATACTGCCTGTCGGAGAGCCTGAGAAACGCGCATAGGTGGCAGGTGTCGCTATGTCTTTTACAACTATGTGTTTCTTAAGGTTGGGGATAAAATACTTCTCTGCAATACCTATCAGAAAATCAGCCCATTTTTCCTTTTCTGCCCTGTATTTTTCATAATTGCTTTCGCGCAGGTCTTTCCATCCATTAAGAGCCCAGGGTGTGCTCCGAATAGTAACAGTATTCTTTGCACCGGTCGTCAGGGAAGGACAGATAACCGCTACATGGAAACAATCTTTTGAAAATCCGTGGTTGCCGGCAAGAAAAGCGTTAAACAGTTTTTCGGCAGTACCGAGTCCGGTTGAAACGACGTTGTACGGATAGTCCAGGTCAAGTTTGTTCATGTCGATCCTGTCATCAAGTCCAAGTGCCACATTCACTGATGACGGAGACATTATTGTATTTTCGAGCTTCTTTATGTACTCCGGAGGAAGATTCTCATCACCGACAAGCTTGCGCATTGCCAGCATCGGATCAATAGTTGTGATAACCTTATCTGCACTTATCACAGTGGATTCTCCCTTGATCCGTACACCTGTAACAGCTCCATCCTTAACTTCAATCTTGTTGACCTCTTTGCTGAAAAGCATCTCGCCGCCCAGCGACTGGAACCTTTCAGACAGCTTTGCAGGGTATTCGTCAAAGAAGCCGAACGGACGAAAACATCTCGTCATTGATGAGAGCATTGCTCCTGTTGCGAGGATTGCAGAGGCACGGTCTGAGGGCACTCCCGAAAACGAAGTAAAAGTTTCCATCACCTCCCTGAGCTTACGGTGGGTTATCCCGAATTTATCGAGCAGCCCTGAATAAGTGCGATTGAGGTTTGCTATTACTTTGGGTGCTTTGAAAGGAGTGGCCAGTGTGTCCTTCAGAGTAGCATTGGCTTTCAGTTTTCTCACCTGTTTAAAGAGGTCAACCGAATATTCCATCAGGGCTTTAATTTTTTCAGCATCAGCAGGGAATGTTTCTGTGAGGTACCTGGTGAAATTCTCAGAACCGGCAGGAATTTTGTATTCATCCACATGGTCGCCATCAACAACAAGCCGGCGCATGAAATTCTTCTCATATCTTTTAAGCGGAAGGTCAATTTCAAGGTAATCCAGGATATCAACTATATCAGGGAACAGCTGTGTAGTTTCGAAGACATATCCTTCTTTTTCATAAGCCGTGCTGTATCCGCCGGGATAGCTGTTTTTCTCAATGATAAGAGTCTTCATCCCCGAGGTATTTTTGAGCCACATTAATCCTGTGGCGAGTCCGCTCAGACCTGCCCCAATTATGATCAGATCATAATGATCTTTAGCTGAAAAGTTAGACGATATTGTGTCCCGTTTAAGCTGATAAGTCGTATTCATGTTTATATGGATAAGTTGTTTTACTGACTGATCTTTTTTGGAAAGATAAAAAACATTTCAATACTGACTTACAACAAAAAGAGCAGCATACTAAACCGGGATCAGATATTCATGACCTTCATAATTGCTTTAATATTGGCGGGATTGACAATATTCTTTGCTTCAGGCG
>CAZGGZ010000070.1:7028-8897 GCA_964525415.1 uncultured Rikenellaceae bacterium
ACCTTCATAATTGCTTTAATATTGGCGGGATTGACAATATTCTTTGCTTCAGGCGTATACAGATAATCAATCTTTTCCTTGTACCGCTCGACTATTTTTGCCCTTACCATTTTCATTGTGGTGTTCAGGAGGGCATTATCCTGGGTAAATGGTTCCTCAAGTATTCCGACAGCGGATGGAAGCCACCTCGAAGGGAACAGATTTTCATATAAGCCTCCCTGCTTATACTGGTTGATCACCGATTCTATCTGATTAAGAACTGCCTCAATGCCTTTGGATTCTTTAAGATCAATATTATTGCTTTTTGCCCATCTTGCCAGGGCTTCACCATTCGGAACAATCAATACAGAAGTATATTTATTCTGATTGTTATAAAGCATCATCTGATCGATAAACTGCGACCTGTCGGTTATAGTCTCTTCTATCCCTTCAGGACTGTATTTCTCACCATCGTCAGAAATGAGAAGGCTTTTAAATCTTCCAAGGACATACAGGAATCCGTCTTCATCCACATTCCCCATATCACCCGTATGGAGCCATCCGTCCCGGATAGTCTCTTTTGTGGCTCTATCATTTTTCCAGTATCCTTTCATCACATTCTCTCCGCGGACGACAATTTCACCCTTTGTTCCGACAGGCAGTTCGTTCCCCTGCTCATCACATATCTTCAGGTCAAGATTTTTTACCAGGAATCCCGATGATCCCAGCTTATGTCTTGTTTCCATATTCCCCGAAATCACGGGTGAAGCTTCAGAGAGTCCATACCCCTGCAGCATGGGTATTCCAAGAGCATAAAAGAATTTCTGAAGCTCTATGTCAAGCAATGCCGCACCGCCGAAGAAGAATCTCAGCCGTCCGCCAAGGCTGGCTCTTATTTTCTTGAACAAGATTACATCATACAGCAAATAAAGCGGTTTAAGAAATATCCTGAATCCTTTTCCCTTGTCCCATCCGATTCCATTATACCGGTAAGCAATTCTCAATGCATGATTGAAGAGCTTTTCTATAAACGGACCCTTTTCCCTGATGCCCTTCTCAATTCCTTTGCGAAGGCTTTTTGCCAGGGCCGGCGCACTCAGCAGGAAAACAGGCTTAATCTCACGAATATTGCCCGGCAGATTCTTAAGGCTCTCAAGATAGGACTTCCCAAACTGAACAGCTGCAAGGCTGGCACCGACTGCCATCATAATGTAGATCCCGACAGTGTGTCCGAAAGAATGGTCCCACGGAAGAATCAGCAGTGTAGTCCACCATTCCGGAACATCGAGCAGTGTAAGAGCCTGTTCTATGTTTGCAGTATAGTTTCGGTGAGATAAGATTATCCCCTTTGGATCAGCTGTTGTTCCGGAAGTATAACATATGTTTGCATAGTCATCCGGACCGACAGAATTCTTGATTTCAGCAAACCTGTCATAGTTGTTTTTCAGAAATTCCTCTCCCTTTTTCTTTATGTCACCCATATAGATCTCGTCAGGGCCATAACTTTCCCTGGGATCCAGGAGGATAATTTTTTCAAGATTTTTTAGATCATGCTTAATAGATGTTATTCTTTCAGACATAATTGCAGAAACTATCGCCCATCTTGTTTCAGAATGGTCAAGCCTGAATTTCAGATCAGCTCCCTCTTTAAGCTGTATAGAGAGAGGCACGCTTATGGCTCCTGTAAGCAATACTCCGAGCTCACTGATCACCCAGTCGGTGCGTGATTCAGACAATAATGCGATCCGGTCTCCTTTCCTGATCCCGAGAGCCAGCAATCCGGCTGCAACTTTATAAGCCTGGTCTCTTGTCTCTTTGTAGGTGGTCGCCTCATATTTGTCAGTTCTCTTCTCAAGAAGGTATGGATTGTTGGCGAACTTTTGCGCACTG
>CAZGGZ010000070.1:8997-14658 GCA_964525415.1 uncultured Rikenellaceae bacterium
GGGATTTGCTCCTTTTTCAAGAAGCAGCTTTACTATTTCTGTATGTCCGTTCACTGAAGCCGCCATCAGGTCTGTGAGTCTGACAGTTCTCTCCATGTCCAGCCGGGCTCCTTTTTTAAGCAGCGCCTTTACGATTGAAATCTGACCGCTTCGGGAAGCACGTATAAAGGCGGTGGTTTTATTGTAATTCTCCGGCAGTGCGAAATCTGCTTCTTTGCGTTTGGATAACCTGACTGCTTCCAGGCGCCCGTTTTGAGCAGTTGTGACCATAGCAGTCATCTGTTCAGTATAGAGTGAATCCGCCTTTAAAGGATTATAAAACAAACTCTTTAAGGTTTCTGCAAGTTCATCCCTGGCATTTATAAGAAGGGCATTTGTACCATCGGTTTCCTGCGAATCAGGTTTTACTCCTTTTTCGAGCAATAGTTTCACAATTTCAGTTTGTCCGTTCAGTGCGGCTAAAAAGAGAGCATTAGCTCCATCGGCACATTTCAGGCTTATATCAGCTCCGTGGTCCAGCAACAACCTGACATATTCAGTTTGTCCGTAAAGAGAAGCCGTCATCATGGCAGTTGTTCCTCCGTTATCCTGCAAATCAGGATTTGCCCCATGGTCGAAAAGCAACCTTGCAACATCAGTATGCCCGGCCAGGGAAGCCTGGATCAGGGCTGTTGTTTTATTATTGAAATCCTGCATATCCGCGGCGGCCCCTTTTTCCAGCAACAATTTAACAATCCCGGCAAATCCGTTCTGGGATGCCAGCATCAGTGATGTGTATCCGTCAAATGCCCGGAGATTTACATTTGCTCCATAGCCGAGTAGCATTTCAACAATTTCCGTGTGTCCGTTCTGGGATGCCATCATCAGGGCAGTCAATCCGTCAATTTCCTGCATATTGGGATTAATCCCTTTTTCCAGCAGTAGTTTTACAATTCCGGTATGACCGTTATAAGAAGCATACATGGCAGCAGTTACACCATCAATAGCCTGCATATTGGGATCTGCTCCTCTTCTGATCAATATGCTGCAGGCATTTTTATAGCCTTTTGCTGACGCATGCATCAGTAAAGTCCTGTCAAAGGCGTCCGTGTAATTTACGTTATCTGTCGTTCTGGCCAATTCCAGTATTGTTTTGAGGTCGCTTCCTCCCTGGGCATGTATTTCACCTGAGAAGATCAGCAGTAATGAACCTGTCAGCGCTATTGAATATATTGTTTTCATATGGTCTGCAATGTTGAACTGGTAATCACTGCTTCAAATTTAATTTTCAAGCTGATCCAGGAACTCACTTTTTGTTACCATTTGTTTCTCTTTCTGATAATTATCCTGGTCGTTGATATTTTTATAGCATTTAGCCAGGATAAAATGCCGGAACTCAGCCAGGTTTTCATTCCCTGACTCAGGATTCATCTTCTCAATCATTTTCAATGCCTTGTCAAACCTTCCGCAGTAAACATCGTTCATGATTGAATTAAGCTCAATTTCTTCGGCAATTACCGGATTATCACATACCTTAAGTGTTTTCCTGAGATATATTTCACTCCGGTTCAGGAATGTGTTTTTCAGTTCAATATCCTTTAGATTTTTACCCAGCTTCTGGAATTCAAGGCCTACTGAATAATTGGATTGAAGGTCATTCTTATTATCGGCAAGAGCCAGAAGTTTTCTGTTCAATTCTTCTACATTTTCGGGCAAAGCTTTAAATACCCGCAGAAAGTTTTCTGCATTGTCAAATCCTTTCTGATCCCAGACAATATCGCCATTCACGGAAATAATAATTACCCTTGGAATTGACTTGACTTGATATCGTGTCACCAGGGTTTTTTCAAGGTCAACATCTATCCTTACGCCAACAAAATTCTTTGAGAGTTTTTGTATATCAGGGCTTTGCCACAGCTGCTGGTCCATATCTTTGCATGGGCCGCACCAGGATGCCCAGAAGTCAAGTAAAATCAGTCTGCCTGTTTTGCCTGCAATTGATCTGGCCAGATCATAGCTATGAAGCATCTGAATCTGGGCGAGAGCATTTCCTGACAGCAACAGGCAGGCGATAAAGGGTAACATGAATTTGATTTTCATCTTGTTAAAGATTACTACATTAAAGTTAAGCCTGAAATATATTAATTTCAATAGAATTCCCCATTTTACTAGAGTTCCTCAATTATCAGATTGCGCCATCTTACCTTTATGCCTCCGCCATCGTGGATCTGAAGTGCAATTGAGCCATTTGCCATTCCGATTTTTTCGTCATTAAAGTCAACCATAGGTTCTCCGTTCAGCCAGGTTTGCACCCTGTCGCCTGAAACCTTTATCCTCAGTTTATTCCACTCCCCCGGCTTAAGGATATTTTCTTTCTCCTCTTCTATCCGTTTTAGCCATTCCCGGCCGTAGGACTCATAAATACCCCCGGTGTCATTTCCCGGAGGAGCGACTTCACATTGCCATCCGGAGATTCTGGTGCCTTCAATTGTTGACCGGAAGAATACTCCGCTGTTGCCATTAGCCTCCTGCCTGAATTCGAGAGTAAGATCGAAGTTCTTATAGAATTTCTCTGTGGCAAGGTATCCGTATTTTTTATCCGGTCCGCTTTCGCAAACGAGCACACCGTCCTCCACATACCATTTTTCGGTCCCGTACACTTTCCATCCGGTCAGATCTTTCCCATTAAAAAGTGACTCTTGTTTCTGTGGCGAACAAAAGCTTGCCAGAAACATTAACAACAAAACTGACAGCATGTATTTTCCCATAGTATTATTAACAAATTAGTTTGGGGAAAGTTAGTTAAAAAGCAAATTAATTAATACCGGAAGTAAATAAATAGAGAAGTCGTTCTTCGGCTGCGCTCAGAACGACTTCTCAACCTCATTCTCTTAACCTGAATTCTACTTTAAACCAAACCGATAACTGAACTTGATTAGAAATATATTATGAGGTATATTGTTGTCCCTGTTAAAGAGATCCCCTACATCATTCATGAAGTCCATTTCTCCCAGACCTGTATAATAGCTCCTTGTCTGGCTCCATACAAGGTATACAGTTGAACCAGGATTAAACTCCCATCTCACAACAAGGTTCGACAGAAATTCCTGAACATTGAAATCAGGCTTCCCGATATAATAATCATCATTTCCATCACTGTTTTCATCGATAGCATAATATGAACCATCTACAAGGGTTATCTGGTCTGAAGGATTATATAGCGCAAACCTGTCCGTATATTCCTTTGCCATAGGATCGGTAATGTATTTAAAATCATAATATTTACCTGATGCGATAAATGGCTGTCCCCAGTACTGAAGGGTAAGATCAGGAGACAGATTGAAGTTTACCCTGAACGACATGCTGATCGTTTTCTGATTTATGCTGGAAAAAATATACCTGTCCTGTCCGCTATAACCCGACTGGGAGACATACTGCAATTCATCATATGACCTGTAGAGTGAAGGGCGGACCGTCAGCGTCAGTATGTTTATTGGCTTATATGTTATCTGGGGTGAGAAACTGGTTGAATGTGAGCCATCTTTAAATGTATTTGACTTCTGGATATTAAATCCGTACACCAGTTTTTTCCGGTCGTCGCTGAACAATCCAAACCATTCGTTAGCAGCTCCCGGCATTTTCATCACCGGTCCGCCGCGAAGCATCGTATTGGCAAGGACATTAAAATTAAGTTCAGTACCGAAGTTTACACCCCAGTAGTTCTTCAGGTTTATATATCCGTTAATATTTCCTCCGTCAAACAGGCGATTGCCTGAAAAATCCCATGCAGAATACTGGTTGTAGTTAAGGTTGACACTCCTGTAGAAAGATTTTGGTTCCCAAAGCCTGTAGCCGACCCATACCACACCGAATATCTGGTCAGCTTCCCTCTGGTATCCCATATCGTTTAATTCAAGGCCCGGCGTTTTCCAGAGCACTGCTGCAAGGTACCTGAAATGTCCGCTTCCTGATTTCTGAAACTGTATCCTGCCGCCATTTCCTGAAAGGGATGTTCTTGATGAATCAAGCGAGATATGGCTTTCAGGACGCTGGAAATATCTTGCAGATGAACGCTGCGCCCTTACCATTGCAAGCTCAGTACCAGATATATTGCTGAAGGCAGTATTTACATTGAACATATAGGTTTTATCCTTGAAATACTGCGTAAAATCAATGCCTCCTGCAAATGCTGCCCCGGGTATCCTGTTGATGAGATTCCTGGAATCATTTCCGGCAAGCGGGATATCCTTCATATCCCTGTTCACCATGGTAACCATACCGCCAATAATCGTATTTCCTTCCTTGTAGTCCTTCTGGACCCTGGCAGCGAGATAATTGGTGAGGGGTTCAACAGTCTGAAATATACGATGACCTCCTGTATCAATCTCAGCCATTTCCTCTGATGTTACAGCATTAAGAAATCCTATCGAAAGTCCGTTCCTGGTCTTGCCGGTCAGTTTGACAGACCCGATAATAGATGTATTTATTGGCAGATCGGAATATCCTTCAATAGTATCATTATAACCATAATAATTAAATGAGTTGCCCTGGGGTTTTCTGCCTATTCTCCTGGAATAGAACATGTTATCATTTCCTATCCCGCCATCGCCGATTCCCATCCCGAAGCTGAGGATATTGCTGCCTTCAATGAAAAACGGCCTTTTCTCTTCAAAGAAGGTCTCATATGCTGAAAGATTCACTACTGAAGGATCGGCTTCAACCTGTCCGAAATCAGGATTTATTGACAGGTCCATGGTCATGTTGTTTGTGATACCGATTTTCGCGTCAATACCGCCGTTCAGACCAAATTTCTTTCCTTTTTCCATGAAAGGATTTCCTGCTTCAGCTTTAAAAGTCTCTGCTTTAGCGACCCCATATGGGGTAACATCAAAAATCTTCCTTGGCATTACATTTTCAATCCCGCTCATTTCACCGAACATGTGTATAATACCGGGTGCATCTTTTGGAATATGCTGCCAGAAACTCATTTCCTGTTTCCTGTAAAGAGTTCTGAAGACCTCAAGCCCCCAGACATCGCCGGAATTCTTTTCAAACCGCAGCTGGCTGAACGGGATCTTCATCTCTGCGATCCATCCTTCGCTGTTTACTGATGTCTCGACCCACCAGTTTGGATCCCAGGAAGCATCCTCATTTTCGCCATTATTTGACATCATTTCGTCGAGCTTGACTCCGCCCACGCTTGCAGCAAAGAAGAATCCTGTCCGCTGATCGTGAAAGCTGTCAAAGACCACCCCGACCATATCCCCATCCACGTTATCCCTTCTGGTAAGGCGTTTAACGATACTGTCGGGGCTTGTGTCAAATGATTTAATGGCGACATAAAGGTTGTCCTTATCGAAGATGATCTTGAACTCGGTTCTCTGACTCGGTTTTTGTCCGTTATAAGGCTGGTACTGTGTAAAATCGTCTATCCATTCTCCCAGCTGCCAAACCTGATCATCGACCACGCCGTCAATTACCGGTGCGGCAGCAACCTCAGTTGCCTTGTAACGTTTTTTTTCAGGAGTCTGTCCAAAAGAAGCTGAGAGAACCAGAAAGATAATAGCAAATGAAATCAAAGTTCTTTTCATGACTGTCCGGTTATGGTTTTTTCCTCAATAAGGACGGGTAAGAATATAATTTGATGCAGGAAATTATAGTTTGGAATGACTCTAAACTATT
>CAZGGZ010000071.1:0-14593 GCA_964525415.1 uncultured Rikenellaceae bacterium
AGTTCTCTCATAATGGTATGATCAGGGTAGAGAGGTCTGTCAATATCGAGGAAAGCAACATGTTTTCTGATAACATCCTTGGCTTTCTGAACTCCTTTCCCGAATTTATACTCTTCCTTCCTGAAATCAAGAGCCTGTGCAGCGGCCATGAATTCAATCCCGAGAATACCATATGCGTTTTCGAGGATCTGGTTATTTTTTATCGCTGTATTCATTCCCATCGAAACAAAATCTTCCTGGTCAGCAGCAGCCGGTATTGACTGAATTGAAGCCGGCATTGAGAGTATCCTCTGTTCGACGATCATCATGTCGGCGGTATACTGGCTGAGCATCATGCCTGAAAACATACCTGCCCCCTTTGTAAGGAAATCCGGCAATCCAACACTGAGAGCCTTATTATTAAGTCTGTTCATCCTTCTTTCCGACATTACACTGACCATTGTGATGCTGGCGCCTGCCATGTCCATCGGAACACAAACCGGTGATCCCTGGAAGTTGGCTCCGGAAAGAGTAAGATTCTTTTCAGGGAAGAATATCGGGTTATCGCCGACGCCATTGAGTTCGATTTCTACCTGGCTTCGGGCATAGGCAAGCATATCATGAGCAGCGCCTATCACCTGTGGTGTGGATCTCATTGAATAAGCATCCTGCACTTTTGATTTAACCCTTCCTTCTTTCAGGTCACCTCCTGCAATACATTTATTGATTGCATTAGCGCTCCTCACTGCCCCTTTAAATCCTCTGACCTCATGCAGGAGAGGAGTGTAAGGCTTCATATTTGCTTTAAGGGCTTCAAGCGACATTGATGCGGCTATTTCGGCCTGCTTGAGCCAGTTGTTGGCATCGACCAGCCATATTGCGCTCATAGCTGTCAGCACATTTGATCCGTTGATGGCAGCCAGTCCGTCACGGGCAAGAAGTCCGGGGATCTTAATTCCTGCTTTATCCATTGCGGTCTTTCCATCGAGAAGCTCCCCCTTGAAGTATGCTTCTCCTTCACCCATAAGAAGCAGAGCGATCTGCGACATGGGAGCCAGGTCGCCTGATGCTCCGACAGACCCTTTCTGGCACACATACGGAGTGACACCCTTATTCAGCATCTCAACAAATGTTTCAGTGATTTCAAGACGGCTTCCGGAGTTTCCATGGGCATGGACATTTATCCTTCCGAGGATTGCACCCCTGACTGTTTCAATTGAGGCGGGTTCTCCTATACCTGCAGCATGATTATACACCAGGTATTTCTGAAAGTCCTTGATCTGGTCATCGTTAAGAACGATTTCAGAAAACTCCCCTATGCCGGTATTCACGCCGTACATAATCTCATGAGCTACAATCTTTTTTTCAAGCATGGCGCGGCATTCGTTTATTCTCTTTATGGCATCAGGATGAAGCTCTACTTTCTGTCCATAGCGGGCAACATTGACAACATTATATATTGTCAGGTTTGAGCCGGTAATTATCAGTTTATCCATTATTGTAAATATTTATTTTTAAAAGTTTCTGTTTTTATTCTCCCTTGAGAGTGATTCTTAAAGGAGACTGATTATTATTTGGTAATGGTTCTCATTTGATAATGATTCTCCTTTGATAGTGATTCTCCTTTGATAATGATTCTCATCGGAGAATAATTCTCTTTTAAGAATGATTCTGAATTAAATGATTTTATCATTCAAACTGATATGTTGGAGAGACATTCCCCTCGATTTAATACAACCCGGAGCGGTTGACTTTTATTTTGTATTCAAGTACCCAGCTATGATGCATTGAGTATTTATATTGGATCAAAATTAGAATATTTATTCTAAATGAAAAGTGTAATTTAGCATAAACATCAAATATTCTTTCTATGAAAAAACTTATTCTGATCTGCTTGATCCTATCGATAATTAAAGTTGCCGGGACATTTGCCCAGGTAGCTGATAAAGAAACACTTGCCAGAGGTGTCAACTTCATTCAGACCAAAGTATATACTGCTGAAGAGGATGCTGAAATTCTTGAACTTTATAAAAACCTCAGGGTCGCTGACGTTTCTGACGGACTTGATATGGTCGGACTTCCCGGCACAGGACTGGTTGATCCTGAGATACATGCCTCATGGACAGATCCTGTGGATTTTAAACACGTTTTCAGGGGAATAGCTGTCACAGTGCGATATGTCCCGACTCAACGACCTGCATTGCCATCACCAGGTGAAGAATTCTCAAAATGGGAGAGCAATTTCTACAGCACAATATCCACAGAAGCATTCACAGGGCTTATAAAGACAGGGACCGCAATTGTTATTGATGATGTTGAGGACCTGGATATAGGATCAATAGGCTCCAATAATATTCTGAACTGGTACAGGCTGGGCGCTGCCGGAGTTGTAACAGATGCAGGAGCAAGGGATACTGACGAGATCGGACTTGAGCAGGTGCCTCTTTATCTTAGGAAGAAGGGCAGGGGTATCCGCCCCGGAAGAAATGAAATTGAATCTGTAAACCGTCCGGTATCAATCGGAGGAGTGCTGGTTTGTCCGGGAGATGTTATTGTCGCCGACGGCGACGGTGTTGTAGTAGTCCCTCGTGCCGTGGCAGAACAGGTGGCGAAATTTGCCGGCACTATTCTTACAAACGACAAAGCCGGAAGAAAAGGATTGTATGAGAATCTTGGCCGTCCGCTTGATAAAACGGTAAAGTAAAATCTCAAATGCAAATTATTGCTGTCACCTCCTCCGCCGATCTTAAAAGATTCATCAAACTGCCATACCGGCTTTATAAATATGACAAAGTATGGGTGCCTCCGTTACTCAGTGAGACTTATGGCCAGTTCAATAAGAAGAAGAATCCTTCGCTTGAACACATTGATTATGCACTTTTTATCCTTGAGCATAATAATGAAATTATCGGGCGTATTGCCGCTTTCATTGACACAATTGCACTGGAAAAATGGAAAGAAGCTATAGGTTTGTTTGGCTATTATGATTGTATTGATAATAATGAGGCTTCAAAAATGCTCATGGAAACGGCTGCAGGCTGGTTGAAAAGGAAAGGAATGAAATATATGCGCGGACCATGGAGCTTTGTTTCCCAGGAATGGGGTCTTGTGATTGAAGGATTCACTCCTTCACCGACCGTAATGGCCCCGTATAATCCTGAATATTATATAGGGCATCTGACTGCATTTAACATGCAGAAAATAAAAGACCTGCTTATATATTACATCTCAGTTAAGGAGGGATATAAGATACCTGACAGGATCATGACACTTACCGATGATGTTAAAAAACGGTATGGTATAATTGTAAGGATGGTGGACATGAAAAACTATGACAGGGAAGTACTTAAAATCATAGAACTTTCAAACAGCAGCCTGATCGATAACTGGGGCTATACTTCGGTTACAAGGGCAGAAGCTGAAGCCATAGCCCGTGATCTTAAACCAATAATTCATCCCAAAGGAGTGATTTTTGCTGAAGATAGACAAGGCAAGCCCGTCGGCTTTGCCATTACCATTCCCGATATAAACACCTTGATCAAAGGTCTTAACGGACACCTTTTTCCCCTTGGATGGCTTAAGATTCTCCGGGGATTGCCCGGATTGAAGAGGTACCGTATGTTTGCCCTTGGTGTAATCCCGGAATACCAGGGAAAAGGTATCGACAGCCTGTTATATCGTGCATTATGCGAATCGCTGTATACTCCTGAGACATGGCTGGAAATCAACTATGTACTTGAGGATAACACTCCTATGAACAACGCCATCAGAAAGCTTAATGCAAAACCACTACGAAGATACAGGATCTATCAGAAGGAGATAGGATAAAAAATGGTACTCAGGCACAAAAGATTAATAGTAAAATATCATAAATTTGACAGAAACAACAGCACTTGAATGATCTGACCTTAAGAATTATTGCCTTTTAAACAGGAATCATGAAAAAAGTGAATTTATTATACCTGATCATATGTATTTCGATACTTCACTGCGCCTGCGGTCAAAAAAATGATAACAGCAAGGGTGCATTTTATACCGGTAAATACCGTAATCTGTTTCTTGAAAACGGACATTCTCCTGAAGAGATTTCAGCTAAAATTGAAGGTGCTTTCAGGCAGTTGTTTCATGGCGATTCAGCAACACAGGCAATATATTTTAAGGCCGGAAGTAATGAGAATGGTCCAATGGCATATGTATGTGATGTCCTCCATAATGATGTCAGAAGCGAGGGAATTTCATACGGAATGATGATTGCCGTTCAGATGGATAAAAAAGCCGAATTTGACGCTATCTGGAACTGGGCAATGACATATATGTATGTTAGTTCTCCGGAGCATCCTTCTGAGGGATACTTTGCCTGGTCTCTGAAACGGGATGGAACGCCTAATGCAGAGACGGCAGCACCTGATGGTGAAGAATACATGGTAATGGCGCTTTACTTTGCATCGCACCGCTGGGGCGACAGTACGGGAATATTTAACTACAGCGCATGGGCTGACAAAATTCTGACTGCCATGAGGCATCATCCGGTTAAGCGAGGACAGACAAAATTCGGACCGAGAGTCGTTGGTCCGATGGTCGAGGAGGATAAATTAATGATTCGGTTCGTCCCCGACAGCGGTTCTTGGGGATTCACAGATCCTTCATATCACCTTCCGGCTTTTTACCAGTTATGGGCATTGTGGGGCCCGGAAGCCGAAAGGTCGTTCTGGGCAGCTGCTGCAGATACCAGCAGGAATTTCTTTATTAAAGCGACCAATCCTGAGACAGGACTTGCACCTGATTATGCAAATTTTGACGGAACTCCGCATCCCACTCCATGGAACCAGAACGCACGTAATTTTTCGTTTGATGCCAGGAGAACCCAGATGAACTGGGCAGTCGACTGGTCATGGTGGCAGAAAGATCCCCGCCAGCAGGAGCTTAGCAACAGGATACAATCCTTTTTTGCCTCACAGGGCATGGATAAATATGGTACTCAGTATACCCTTGATGGTCAGCTTCTTGACAGCAATCATGCAAAAGGACTTATAGCGACAAATGCTGTGGCAAGCCTGGCAGCAACGCATCCTCCTGCCAGGGAATTCACTGAGGCACTGTGGAATACGCCGATCCCTTCAGAATTCGGGGAGAGGTACTATGATGGATTGCTGTACCTGATGGCAATGCTTCACTGCAGCGGCGAATTCAGAATCTGGCAACCATTACCCTGAAATAGACACACTCCCCCCTTGAGAGGGGGCAGGAGCGTGTGAAGACATCCCCCTACCCCCCTTCCAAGGGGGAACATTTAACTTGAATCCTTAACTAAATGATCTGGCGTATCCTTGATATTTTCTTCGTTGTTTTCCATACCTCCGTTATCATCTTCAACCTTTTCGGGTGGATCTGGAAAAGGACAAGATTCGCTAACCTTATTATGCTTTCTCTGACAGGAGCTTCATGGTTGTTTCTGGGTTTGATAGTGGGAGTTTTAGGTTATTGTCCGTTTACCGACTGGCATTTCAATGTGCTTTATAAACTTGGAAAAACTGACCTTCCAGATTCCTATATAAAATACCTGGCTGACAGGATTACCGGGCTGGATTTTGATGCTTCCCTGGTTGACAGCATAACATTGTATGCATTTCTTGCAGCATTGGCAATTTCAGTTTTTCTTAATATCAAAGACTACAGGAGGAAAAAGAAAAATAGTCTGCCTTTGTAATAAAGACAGGTATTTATAAAGATACGAAAGAATATTCTATTCTAAAAATCTTCAGGCATTTAAATACAGAACCTGCATAAACTCAGGATTACTCATTCCCGGTGTATCGGAAAAATGATAAAAAGAAAATATATTTGGATTGGATTTCAGTTAATAAGATGCTCATGAAAGATTTATTTAAGAGTTCAATGATTTTCCCGGTTCTCCTGTTTACCGGACAGGTTTTTTCTCAGGCTGTCCACCAGGAACCGAAAACCCTGCCAATCGGATCTGAAGCGCCTGATTTCAGGCTTCCCGGTGTGGATGGGAAGAACTACAGCCTGAAAGATTTCAGTAAGGCAAAAGTGCTGGTTATTATTTTCAGCTGTAATCACTGTCCCACAGCCCAGGCTTATGAAGACAGGATCATTGCCCTTGAAAAGGACTACAGATCAAAAAGCGTGGCAGTTGTTATGATATCTCCAAACTCGTTACAGGGACTGAATCTTTCTGAGCTTGGATACTCCGACATGGGCGATAGTTTCGAGGAAATGAAAATGCGCGCTGAAGATAAGGGATATGAATTTCCTTACCTGTACGATGGTGATGACCAGAAAACTGCTCTTGCCTATGGACCTGTTGCAACACCGCATTGCTTCGTTTTTGACAGGGACAGGCTTCTGCAATATGCCGGCAGGATTGACGGATCTGAAAAGCCGGGTACAGGGAAAGCTGAAGATATTAGAAATGCAATTGATGCTGTTCTGGCAGGGAAAGAAGTAAGCAATCCCGTAACAAAAGTTTTCGGATGCTCAATCAAATGGTCATGGAAGGATGAATACACAAAAAGACTTTATAAACAGTGGTCTGAATTGCCGGTTACTTTGGAAGAGATAGATGTTCAGGCTATAAAGGACCTTATTAGAAACAATTCTGACAAGCTGAGACTCATAAATATCTGGGCTACATGGTGCGGACCATGCATTGCAGAATTTCCCGACTTTGTAACTATTGATCGTATGTACCGGGGCAGGGCATTCGAATTCATTTCCATAAGTGCAGATAAGCCTGAAAAGAAAGCAGACGTTCTAAAATTCCTGAAATCCCGGGAGGCTTCAAATAAGAACTATATTTTTAATAAAGATGATGTATACCAGATGATCGAAGCCGTGGATCCCGACTGGCAGGGAGGGATTCCCTATACACTGCTGGTTGAACCAGGAGGCAATATCATTTATAAGAAGCAGGATACCATAAATCCGGGGAAACTGAAAAAACTGATAGTGGAAAATGAATATATCGGAAGGTATTACTAATCATAAAGACAAAATGAAAGTAAGCAGACGTAATTTTATTCGCAAGGGGGCAATTATCTCAGCAGGTCTTGCTGCGGTTCCATCAGCACTTAAAGCAACAGGAAGAAATACAGCAGGATATCCCATCAGGCTTGGCGGGCCTGTTCCGGGGAATTATACTGATCCGGTCGCATGGGTAAAAGCTCTGAAATCATCAGGATATAGCGCAGCATATTGCCCTGTTCAGCCCGGAGCGCCGGCAGAGCTTATTAAGGCATTCAGGACAGAAGCGGGAAGAAACAATATCATAATTGCTGAAGCAGGAGTCTGGAACAATCCGCTGGATCCCGATGACACAAAGAGAAAGGAAGCGATTAAAAGAAATGTTGATACCCTGAGGCTTGCCGATGAAATAGGAGCACATTGCTGCGTGAATATATCCGGTGCAAGAGGAGAGATCTGGGATGGACCTTATCCCGGTAACTACGCTGAGGAGACATTTGACATGATAGTTGATAACGTGAGGGCAATAATTGATGAAGTAAAGCCGGCCAGTGCATTTTATTCCCTTGAGCCGATGCCTTTTATGCTTCCTGATTCTCCTGATTCATACCTGAAACTGATAAAAGCCATTGACCGCAAGCAGTTTGCTGCTCATCTCGATCCGGTCAACATGATCTCGAGCCCTCAGAGATATTTCAGAAATGCCGAATTTATTAAAGAGTGCTTCTCCAAACTGGGACCGTACATCAAATCAGTACATGCAAAAGATATAATAATTCTTCCCAAACTGACAGTCCACCTTGAAGAACGAAGACCTGGACTCGGCACTCTTGATTATGCAGTGCTTTTACAGGAAGCCGCCAGAATAAAAGATATACCCGTAATGCTTGAACATCTTGAATCGCAGGAGGATTATAAGCTGGCTGCTGATTTTGTCCGTGAAACCGGTAAAAAAGCCGGGATCAGTTTTATTTAATAATCTTAATCAGCTCTTCAATCCTCTCCCTGAGCAGCTTCATCTTCTTATCTCTTTCAAATGAGTAAGTTTTTTGCTCATTATCTATATGCTTAAAAAGAATCAATGACTTTCCTGAGAACTCCAGGGCTTCTTTTTTATTTCCGCGGGCAAATTCCAGCTCGGCTTCAGCATATAAAAGTTCTGCCAGTATCTCGAGATGACCATTTGTATAATTGTGTTCCTGCAGCAGCTTATTAGTCAGATCCTCTTCTGGTATTTTCCTGAAAAAGGATGAATCTTCCCTGAGAACATCATAATATAATCTTCCGATCTCCTCTGATGCCTTATTGAAATCACCTTTCCTGACCAGACCAAGGATGCCTGCAATCAGGTCGCCGATCATCTCAATCATTCTGAGTATATAATCTTTCTGATACACTGGTTCTTAAGATTTGCTTCAAAGATATGTAAAATGGCTGCTATTATTTTTAATTTTACTGCAAACCGCAATTGCTTATGGAATGGATAAATGATCTGCTCTTCAATGAGTCAGTTGCACATACAATATTTATTTACTCTATCGTGATTGCAGCAGGCCTGTTCCTGGGGAAGATAAAGATATTTGGCATTTCGCTGGGAATCGCTTTTGTTTTATTTGCAGGAATAGCAGCCAGCCATTTTGGTTTTACCGCAGACCATAAAGTGATCGATTTCATAAGGGATTTCGGTTTGATTTTGTTTGTCTTTTCCATAGGTCTTCAGGTCGGCCCCGGTTTCTTTGAATCTTTCAAGAAAGGTGGTCTGACTCTCAATTTGCTTGCTCTTTCAATTGTGACCATCGGAGGACTGACAACAGTGGTCCTTCATTATGTGACGGGAGTGCCTCTTCCCATGATGGTTGGCATAATGTCAGGTGCTGTAACGAATACGCCCGGACTGGGTGCTGCCCAGCAGGCGCTCACCCAGGTAGGAGGAACGGATATTCCTGATATCGGACTGGGCTATGCTGTCGCCTATCCTTTCGGTATACTGGGGATCATTCTGACAATCATCATACTCAGGCAGACTCTCCGGATTAATCTGCAGAAAGAAATAGCACTTTATGACCAGGATCAGCATCCTGCGGAAAAACTGCCTGAGAGGATAAGTATTGTTGTAACCAATCCCGGATTTTTCAACAAAAGCATCAGGGAGATAACAGGACAGATTAAACAGCGATTTGTTGTTTCACGGGTTCTTCATAAGGGGGAATTGCTTTTACCCGGACCGGAAACTGTAATCCATGAGAAGGACGTGATTCTTGTCGTCACTGAAAAAGCTTTAGTAACAGAGATAATTTCACAGATAGGAACTGAAAGCGAGATGGACCTCTCTTCCAGGTCAGGCAATCTGGTTTCGCGCCGTATCCTGGTCACAAATAAGGAGGTATTCGGGAAAAACCTGGGTGATCTGCAGCTGAGAACAAAATACAATATCAATATCACAAGAGCATACAGATCAGGGATAGAGCTTGTTGCCACGCCATCGCTGAGGTTGCAAATGGGTGATAAGCTGACCGTTGTGGGTAGTGAAGGCTCAATTGAGAAAGTGACCGGACAGCTTGGCAATTCAATAAAACGTCTGGAAGAACCCAATATCATTCCTATCTTCATCGGGATTCTGCTTGGAGTTATCCTGGGAAGCATACCTTTCAGGATCCCCGGTATCGCCAATCCCCTCCGTCTGGGTCTTGCCGGAGGTCCGCTGATAGTGGCAATACTTCTGAGCAAATACGGCTACAGGTTTCAGCTTGTTTCCTATACTACCCCGAGCGCAAACCTTATGCTCCGTGAAATCGGGATAGTTCTTTTTCTGGCAAGCGTCGGACTGATAACAGGTGAAAAGTTCATCTCTGTGCTTGCATCGGGTGACGGATTTGTCTGGATGGGATACGGAGCAATAATTACCCTGGTCCCGATATTGGTGACAGGCTTTTTTTCACGTTTTATCCTTAAAAGGAACTATCTTGAAATATGCGGTCTGCTTGCAGGAAGCATGACTGATCCGCCGGCACTGGCTTTTGCCGGTACACTCGCCAGGTCTGAAGCTCCTGCGCTGGCATATGCCACAGTATATCCTCTTGTGATGTTCCTCAGGATATTTGTTGCCCAGCTGCTGATACTGCTGTTTGTTTAAGCCCCCTTCAGGGGGTGGTCCCGCTTCAGCGGGGCCGGGGGTATTCTATATCACCAGAGTCTGTATTGAATGCGGAAGAATGGTGATTTCAGCTTTCTTAAGACCAAAACACAAATTATAAGTTATTTTTCTTTCTCCCTGGTTCATCACAACGATTGCCACACTTCCATTCTCATTTATGAATCCTGTAGTCAGAAGCTGGCTGCGGCTCGAAGCACATACAATCCTTTTTGCACCGGGACGTATGAATTTTGAGAAATGCCCGATGTAATAATATGAATTTGTATAGATAAGCTCACCTGTTCGGGTGTCGCCATGTACAGGAGCGAAGCAGAAGTTCCCTACATGATTGGGCCCGCCGGTCTCATCAAGAAGGATATTCCAGTCTGTCCATCCCACAGTTCCATTGTTGAAGTCATTAATCATTGATACACCGTATTCTTCACCAAGTCCCCAGCGATAATACCTTTCACTGTTGAATGGGCCGTTGCATCCTTCGGTAAATAACAGATTCTTATCAGGATAGGCATTGCTTATAAGTTCAGTATTTTCATGCATCTGCTGGCCGCCGGTCCAGTCTTCATACCAGTGAAACCCGATGCCCCAGACATATTTTGAGGCTTCCGGATCGTTCAGAATAGCCTGAGCCCTCTGCGGCAGCAGATCACGATTATGATCCCACACAATGATTTTCTTATCCGAAAGACCTTCCTTCTCTATAGTCGGACCAAGGTAGTTCTTCAGGAAATCCCGCTCTTCCTCTGCGAAATAAATGCATGATTCCCATGTCTGCGTAGCCATAGGTTCATTCTGGATCGATATCCCCCAGATATTTATTCCCTCTTTATCATAATGCTTGATGAACTTTGTATAATAGGTTGCCCACGACTGGTAAAATTCAGGCTTCAGTTTGCCTCCGTGGAGCATATCATTATTATCCTTCATGTATGCCGGGGGACTCCAGGGACTTGCAAACAAAGTAAGCTTGCCGCCCGTAGCATCCACTGCTCTTTTTATCAGCGGTATCTTGAATTGCCTGTCATGTTCAATATTGAAAGTTGTGAGCTCTTTGTCTCCTTCATCAACATAGATGTAGCTTCCGCTTGAAAAATCACAG
Source organism: uncultured Rikenellaceae bacterium (assembly GCA_964525415.1). Lineage (GTDB taxonomy): Bacteria > Bacteroidota > Bacteroidia > Bacteroidales > VadinHA17 > LD21. The sequence continues at coordinate 11,214 of CAZGGZ010000071.1, forward strand.
CTGTTGATATTGGTTCTGGCAAGAGTATACCCGATACCTTTCTCTGGATCGTAATATGCCTGTATCAGTTCATCCTGTCTTGCCCTGGGTAATTTTGCAAATGTCTCAGCAGCTGCATCAGTAAGGGCGCCTCCAATACCAAGCATCGTCTGGAAAGTTCTTGAGGGATCAGCAAAGATGTAAATATCCCTTTCTGAGGTGCTTCCCAGATCCGAGAATTGAAGTTTTTCCGTCTGGGCTAACCTGTAAGCTGTACTGTCAGCGGTAGTATAAACAGTTACATCCTTCCCTTCAACTGTGAAATTATTAACAGTAACCTCTGTTTGAGGCTTCTGCTGACTGCATGATGCCAGCACTATCAGCGAAAAAATAAAAAGCGTTTTTTTCATATAACTTGGATTTAATTTTATTTTTATTTTTTAATATCGTTTTCTATCACCTGCATCGGATTACAAATCCCCACCGGCAACCAGTTATTACCTCATAAACCATTTGAAAGCCTTCTCCTTTAATTTGTTGTAAGGGGGATAGCGCAGAAAAAAATCAATAAGGTTCGATTTCATCATCACTCCTCTGACATTTGAGAAAGTTTCAAATGAATGTTTCCCATGATATCTTCCCATTCCGCTGCTTCCAACTCCTCCAAAAGGAAGATAAGTAGATGCGAATTGTATTACAGTGTCGTTGATTGCAGCTGAACCGCTCTTGGTTTTTACCAGGAATTCGCGTGCAAGTTTCCTGTTCCTGGTAAAAATATATACAGCCAGAGGCTTTGGATTCCGGTCAATTATGCCGTATACCTCCTCAAAACTTTCAAAATCAATAACAGGCAGCACTGGTCCGAAGATCTCCTGTTTCATAACGGGATCATCAGGAGTTATATCCTTTATTACTGTCGGAGCAACATAATGGTTTTTCAGGTCCAGTGTACCTCCTGTGACTATTTGCCCTGCTTTCATCAGGGATGCCAGTCTCAAAACACTCTCTTCATTTATGACGTGAGGGTAATCATCACTTTGTTCTGGTTTCTCTCCATAAAATGTTCTTATTTCTTTTGTCAGCAGATCAAGAAAACGATCCTTTATTCTTTTGTCAATCAACAGGTAATCAGGAGCTACACATGTTTGCCCTGCATTATAGAATTTTCCCCAGGCAATTCTTTTTACTGCAAAGTCAAGCTTTGCATCTGCTGCAATTACACACGGGCTTTTCCCTCCGAGTTCAAGTGAAACAGGAGTCAGGTTCAATGCAGCTTTTTCCATTACATGCCTGCCGACACTGGTGCTCCCCGTAAAGAAGATATAATCGAACCTGTGATCAAGAAGGTATTCACTTACTGAATGGTCTCCGTTTATTGTAACTATCATATCTTTCGGCAGATTGCTGATAATCTTTTCAATAACCCTGCTGGTATGGGGCACCCGTTGAGATGTTTTTAACACAACACAATTCCCTGCGGCAAGGGCACCAAGTACCGGGACCAGCGAAAGCTGGAAAGGGAAATTCCATGGCGAAAGAACCAGTACCTGTCCATAAGGCTGATAGTGAATATAGCTCCGCGCAATAATGTGAACGATCGGAGTTCTGACTCTCTTCGGCCTTGCCCAGCTTCGAAGCTTACGGATTGCAAGATTCAGTTCTGTTAAAACAAATTGTATCTCAGAGGAAATTACTTCGCATTCAGGTTTATGAAAATCACTCCATAGTGCATCCTTTATATCCTGTTCATGGCTCAGGATGAGTGATCTCAGTTTCCTGAGGTTCTCCAGGCGGTACTTTAAATCAAGGGTTTTCCCTGATACGAAGAACTTCTTCTGGTTTTCAAGGATTAATCTGATTTCTTCTTTTTCCATTCCTTTTCAAGAAGTAATAGTTGTGCGGAGATATCTGTTTGTGCTGCGCCGTCTTTAAAAGAAATCTGCTTCATTGCATACTCCGATAGCGCAGTAATAGTAAGCGCAGGATTGACGCCTATATTGCCCTGTATCACTGAACCGTCAGCAATGTAAAAATCAGGATAGCCATGCACTCTCAGGTACTTGTCCACTACCCCTGATTCTCCTGAATCCGACATTGGACAACCGCCAAGGATATGAGCTGTAGTAGGCCGGTTAAAGAATACTTCAAGCAGGATGTTCTGGGCTACGCCTTTGACATTTTTTGCATATCGCTCCATGACCTCCTGTCCTACAGGTATATATGCAGGGACCTTTTTTTGTCCGCTGTTGTCAATTTTCATCTTGCCCCCAAAAACAGTCTTCTTCCATATCATCCTCATTGCATTGTCAACTGTCTGCATTGTAAGGAATATGACCAGGCGGGTTGACCATCTGAAGTTAAAAACAGTTTTAAGAAACTGAAGAGGATGGCTGATAGTCTTCCTCAGCAGTTTCCATGTCCTGCCAATTGTTGTCCGTGAACCTTCAGCAGACAATCCGAAGAACCATTTCATGGCATTCGAATTATCAGGATATTTCACTATTTCAACATGGGTCTGTGGATCGGGATTAAAGACAGAAGTGATTGCCAATCCGTTGTTAAGCTTTTCATTTGCTCCTGAAACTGCGCTCAATGTCTCTGAATTCGTCCGCAGATCAAATCCCAGTTTATCGGAAAGAAGCGGGAGTGATGAATACCTGTATTTCTGTTTAAGAAGAAGCTCAAGTGTTCCCAGCGTTCCGGCTGATACAATTATACCTTTTGCTGTAAAGACCCTTTTCTTTTTAGACAGGAATGATGTGATCTTTCTGGTTTCAACGTGATAAAGATTATCTGCGTAGGTAATCTTCTCAGCTTTAGTTTCGGGAATTAACTCGAGTCCCATTTTCTCAGCAAACCAGAGATAATTCCTGTCAAGGGTGTTCTTGGCATTCTCCCGGCATCCCACCAGGCATCCTCCGCATTCAGTGCATTTTTTCCGGAGAGGTCCCAGTCCGTTAAAATAGGGATCAGATTCTTTTTCACTTCCTTCAAGGTTAACCCCGACATAAACTGTCTCAAAAGTTTCATGCGCATTCATTTCTCTGGAAACAGCCTCAAGAGCAAGATCTTCAGGATTTGACTTAGTATATTTCTTACTTCCGAGCATGAAAGAAGCTTTGTCGTAGAACGGCTTGAGGTTTTCCTTCCAGTTTCCGAAGCGTGCCCAGGATGAATTTATGAAAAACTCATCCTTGGGAATGTAAAGAGTATTTGCATAAACAAGGCTTCCTCCGCCGACACCTGTACCACTGAGAATGCTTGCCGTTGTATAGAATGAGAGTTTCTGAAATCCAAAAAACCTCAGGGCTGGCACCCACAGGTATTTTGGCAGATTCCAGTTGGTCTTGGGAAAATCGGAGGGATTATAGCGTTTGCCCTGCTCCAGTGTCAGAACTTTG
>CAZGGZ010000072.1:0-14422 GCA_964525415.1 uncultured Rikenellaceae bacterium
TTCATTTCTCTCAAAATAAAGATGTAGCCTGGTTCTTCTGTTATCTTGACGATATCAACGAGTGGAAAGGAGAACCGGCAAACTGGGAAAATGCCAGGTGGACAGGAGTTCTTGAAAAACGAAATGGAAAATGGATCGTGGTCCAGCAGCATTTTTCTTTTGCAAGTGAATGAAACTCATAAATATATGCTAATACCTTAGGGATAGTATATAAAGCGAATTATTATTCAATAAAGCAGGAATAAATTATTTCCATGAGAACTACAACCTATAAAATATTTTGTTTCATATTTCTTATCACGTTTATTTCCGCTTGTGAGAAGACATATCCTGATGTATATGATTATCAAATCCCGGATCAGTTGAATGACGGGTGGGTAACAGCTTCATTGAAAAGTGTGGGAATGGATTCATCTATCATTGAGCAGCTTGTAAACAGAGTATATGGTAAACAATATGAAAACATCCATAGCATTGTTATCATCAAAGATAGTAAACTGGTGTTTGAGGAATATTGGCCGGGGAACGATTTTGGTTATAAAAGCCCCGATTATCTTGGAAGATATATTGAATTCGACAGAGATACACGTCATAATACGCACTCTGCTACAAAAAGTATTACATCTATCGTTGTAGGAATCGCTTTAGATAATGTATTTATCAACAGTGAGGATGATGGTATATTTGACTATCTCCCGGATCACTCTTCTTTAAGCGTTGGTGGCAGGGAAAAAATTACGATCAAACATATGCTTACTATGTCTTGCGGTTTGCAATGGAACGAATGGGAAGTATCCGTTTCAGAGTCAGTACACGATATAGTTCGCTTTAACCAGTCCATTAATCCAATATCGTATTTACTCTCAAAACCGCTGGTATCAGAACCCGGGACCACATTCTATTATAATGGAGGAGGAGTCGATTTATTAGGTGAAATAGTTAAAAATGCAGTTGGACAGACCGTACAGGATTTTTCAAAAATTAATCTATTCGGCCCTCTTGGTATAACTAACTATTACTGGCAGACTTTGTCACCATCCGGTATAACCTGCTGCCACGGTGATATCTATATTACTCCTCGCGATATGGCTAAACTGGGCTATCTGTATTTAAATGATGGAGTATGGGACGGAACACGCATCATTTCTTCAGAGTGGATCAGTAAATCTGTTCAAAATCATATATCCCCTGGTGTTACCTGGGCTGATGGTTATGGCTATCTATGGTGGCTGAGAGATTACACAATCAATGGAAAAACCTATAGTGCATACTGCGCTGAAGGATGGGGCGGGCAGTTTATTATGGTGTTGCCAGACGAAGAAATTGTGGTTGTGTTTACCGGAGCCAACTACGTTAGTGATTCTCCATGCGATGAGATTATGAGAAGTTATATTCTACCATCACTGGAATAGTTCACATTGCTCTTCAACTGAGACAGGAGTAAAAGTCCTGATAATTGATGGCGGATTTTTAAATTAATATATAATTAAGATTGCCTGACATATCATCAAAAATTAAATAGTATGGTAAAGCATATTTTCTTTTTCTGTATTCTGTTTGTTATATCCTCTCCTGCCCTGCTTTCACAGGAAAATCAAGTCCCTGTCGAGGCTTCCGAAACCTGGTTGAACAACCAGCATCAGCCCGAAAAACTGATGGATGCTATTGGCCTTAAGGAAGGCATGACAATTGCAGATATTGGTGCAGGAAGAGGAAGGATGACTGTCTTCTTCTCGCTTAAAGTAGGTGAAAAAGGCAGGGTATATGCCAACGATATAGATAAGGAGGCTCTTACATACCTTGAGCACAGGTGCCAGGCAAACAACATGACTAATGTAAAAACCTTCCCAGGCAAAGTTGATAATCCCATGCTTCCTGCCGGAGAAGTTGATATAGCATTCATGGTGAGTACCTATCATCATCTTGAAAAGCCGGTCGATATGATGAGGAACACGATTCCATGCCTGAAAAAGGATGGCATATTGGTAATTGTTGAACGTGATCCTGTCAAGACAGGACAGACAGGAAGGGAAAGCACCTCAAGGGAAAAGCTGACCAGGGATGCAAATGAAGCAGGATTTGAATTGATCAAAGTCAATTCTGAACTTCTTGAAAGAGATAATATATATTTTCTCAAAGTAAAAAAATAAACCACGGGGTTACACAGAGTTAAAACAGAGTTGCACAGTTTAATAACCGTGTAGCTCGGTGTCTGTCTGAGTCCCGAGGACTCGGGACGAAGACCAGTGCAACTCCGTGGTTAATGGATTTATTGCTAAAATACAAGGAATAATATAGGAATGATCTGTCCTGATCATATACAAAAAGCGTTAATTTCTTCAAAATTATATAGGGTGTTATCTGTCTGAAGGGTCTTAATAATACTGATACTCAAAATCCTCCGGATGAAACTATCAGTTTTCTTGTACTTGTCCAATTTTAAGCTGCGTATACCAGCTAAGCTTCTTATTCTGCTGCATTCATTTTTATTGATCCCCGTATTTCTATTTTCCCAGGAAGAGGATTTCAGGCAAAGGACTCATTATTTTGGCTTTGAACCCGGGAGCAACCAGATCAAAGAGAATATCCTCATACCAAAAGTGAACAGAGGTTCAGTCATTGAATTCTCATACAGGTTTGAAAATGAAGGCAGGAATTATAATGAAGTAACATTCAATATTGGTTATAGTAAATTAAGAACAAAGGTTGAAACCGAAAAGGTCACTCAAAACTTACAGATGAGTGTTGGTTATTCATGGGGTAAAAACCTGCTGCCCGGGGAAAAAGTAAATTATTATCTGGGCGTTAAAGCAAATTATCTCTGGACATTAATGGAATTTCCTGTATGGGATGAATCAAGAGCGTACTGGGGTACAGTTATTTCAGCAGGCCCGTTTAACAGGGTGAATCTGGCATTTGATAACAACACTTCATGGATCTGTTCACTTCAAATAGATCTCATAGGATTTTGCAGCAGGCCGGATGAAGAAAGGCTTTATGCTCAGGAAAAATGGACGGTACCGAATATTATACAAATTACAAACAGTGGCTTTTCATTTGTCACTTTAAATAGTTTTGTTATATGCTCTCTAAGAAATGAATACAGAATCCCTTTAAAAAACGATAACTTTTTTTCATTCTGTAATTCAATTACTTATGCAACTGTTTCGGAAAGTAAAGGAAAATCTTTACAAACTGTAAAGATCAGTTTCGGGTTTGGACTGGGGTTTTGAAGAAAAAAAACAGGAATATGTCAGAAAAATGGATCCGGTCAGCTTTAATAATCGCTCTGTCAGCGGTTGTAACATCCTGTCTTAAAGAAGGGCCATTTAAACTGCCTTATTCCGGATTCCGGCCTGCTGATATCGGTGACGGATGGGAAATCTCCTCTCCCTCAGCAGAAAACATCGACAGCATTAAGCTGGACCGTGCTTTCAGGTACATCTACAGGGAAGATGAATATTATCTTGTAAGAAGTATGATAATTGTGAGGAATGGAAAGATTGTCGCAGAAGCTTACCCCCATGATCCCGGTGATATAAACCGGATTCAGAATATCAAATCTGACACAAAATCGTTTACCGGCATATTGGCCTGTATTGCCCTGCAGATGGGATTACTCGATTCCGTAAACCAGAAGCTGAGCGATATTTACCCTGAGTGCTTTCTAAATCACCAGGATAAGAAAGATATAACAATTGATGATGCTCTGACAATGAGAACTGGTTGTTCAGGTGAGAATGAGAATTCAGGGTATGAGCGTTTTTTCACAGATAATTCAATTGAATACAGCCTGTCATCTCCCTGGTTATATACACGGGGGACATCATTTTATTATACTGATGCGAATCCGCAGCTGATATCATTTGCTATCCAGAAAAGATATGGCAAACCTCTTTCAGAATTTGCTGAGGAATATCTTTTTGATCCACTGGAAATTGATGACTGGTACTGGCAGGCTTCTAAAGACAGCATTACTTTTGGTGCTTCAAACCTGAACCTCAAATCTCGTGATATGGCAAAATTCGGGCAGATGCTGCTCCAGTACGGCAAATGGCAAAACAAACAGATTGTTGACAGTATATGGGTGCGTGAAGCAACAATACCTCATTATACTTCAACAGGATGGGCATACGGGTATTACTTCTGGATCTACCCCGGTGAAAATGTTTACTGGGCTGCAGGACACGGAGGACAGACTATTATGGTAGCTCCCGATAAAAACCTGGTTGCCGTGGTGACTGCCTGGCCTTATGTCCAGGATAATGAGAAATGGAAGGATAATTTTGAATTTTATCTATATAAGCTGGTTCTTGAAAGTTGTAAATAAACCTTTAAATGAAACCACTGAATTTTAAATTCCTGCTCCTTGTTCTTTTTGCATCGATATTCATTTGTCCATCATGCAATAAAGAACCGGAAAACCGCTTTCCCCTTGCTGAACAATATAAAATTAACGGGGAAGAGCTTACCCTGGCTTTCGATGAAATGAAAACTGTGGAGGGCGCTCTCAGCCTTATTGTATGCCGTAATGGTGTAATCGTTGCTGAGGAATATACAAATTACCAAAGCTATGGAGCCGATAGTATTAAAAACATAATGTCGGTGACCAAAACCTTCACAGGTGTGCTTGTCGGTCTGGCAATTGATAAGGGTTATATTGAAAGTGTAAACGATCCCATCAGTAAGTATCTCACCGGTGTCGTTACTTTTCCTGACAAAGTCAAAGCCGGAATAACCATTGATCAGCTTCTGAAAATGTCGTTCGGGCATGCATGGAACGGTACTTCAACCTCCAGCCTGTTTGGAGCGTGTTTCTTTGATTCTGAGGATAACCTGCAGTTTATCATTGACCTTCCGCTTGTTGCTGTTCCGGGAACTGTATTCAACTACAGCGATGGAGCTTCTCATCTTCTTTCGGCTATAATTACAGAAGCAACCGGTATTAATACACTTGATTTTGCCAAAGAGAACCTCTTTGATCTGCTCGAAATAACAAATTTCGCATGGAGTACTGATGACAGAGGTTATCCTCTTGGTGCAGCTTACTTACGGATCAAACCCCGGGATATGGTGAAATTCGGAAATCTCATCCTTCACAAGGGTAAATACAACGGGAAACAGGTAGTACCGGAAGCCTGGATCAATGAGATGACCACAACAAAAATATCCACAAATAACGATGTGCCTTATGGCCCGGAATATGGTTACCAGATCTGGCTTGGGAACACCGGCGGGCATCGATATTGGATGGCAATGGGATGGGGAGGACAATTTATTATTATTGTCCCGGATCAGCAGCTTGTTGTTACGGCAACCTGCTGGACAGGAAATTTGACAGATCAGCAGGCCGGTGAACACTGGATAAGCATAATTCAAATAATTTTTGAGAAGGTATTACCTTGTGTTAATTGAATAAACAATATTATGAAAAGACTTTTTACGCTATCCCTCCTGGCCCTGCTATGCTTCGTAATCGAAGGTCAGCAGATGAAAACATTAAGTTCGAATCTCCAATACCTGGGACAGAAACCGCCTGGGATGACTCCGGAATTATTCGCCCCGGAAATTATCGCTACAGGTTTCAATGAACGTGACATAACCATTTCTCCCGATGGAACTGAGATATTCTATGGATTACTGACTGGCAGGCATATAACAATAATGTATACCAGGCTTGCTGACGGCCAATGGATAGGGCCTGAAATTGCGCCTTTCGCACTTAACAGCCAGTATTATTACCTCGAGCCATGCTTTTCCTGCGACGGCAAAACCATATTCTTTTTATCAACATGCCCCCCGGAAGGAAGGGAACCAAAGCCAGGCTGGTCTTACCAGAACATATGGGCATCGGATAAAAAAGCCGACGGGACCTGGAGTGAAATGTATAATCCCGATACACTGCTCAATAAGCTGAACTCACAATTTTATCCGTCGCTTACAAAAACAGGTACGATCTACTTTACCCGAAGTGATGCAGAGACAGGAAAATCAGTGATCCTCCGGGCACGCATGACGGAAGGCAGGTTACAGGAGCCGGAACTGTTACCGGCAGCTGTGAACAGATCTGAGAATATCTACAATGCCTTTATTTCACCCGACGAAAGCTATCTCATAGCATGTGTCGGTAATAAAGACAATCAGGTAAATCCGGGCTTTGTTAACTATTATATTTTCTTCAGGGATACGAATGATAACTGGAGTGAAGGGATTTCATTCGGACCTGAGATAAATATTAAGGGAAGCAGTGCGATCTCAGCATCAGTTTCCCCCGATGGCAGGTTTTTGTTCTTTGCAGCCCGGAAAATTAGCCCGGAGGTCCAGGAAAAATCAAAAGACACTACCCTGAGCGGAATGCTTGAAGTAATTAATACCCCCCAGAACGGTAATTATGATATCTATTGGGTCTCCTCGGAGATCATCGAAAAGTTGCGACCGGATAAATAAAATATATCTGTAACCTGGAATAGTGTTAAATTAGCTGAATGGCAAGGGATAATCTCAATCGAAGGTCATTTATCAGAAAATCGGCTGCCGGTGGACTGGGTATAGGAATGATGGGAAATGCCTTACTTACTGAAACAGACCAATCGGCAAATCTTCTGAAAATAAAGGATTACCGCAAGCTTGGCAGGACCGGGGCAATGGTCTCCGATATTGGATCGGGAGTCCCCTATTCAGAATCCGTACTGCGGGCAGCGATTGACTCAGGTGTGAATTTCGTTGAGACAGCCGAGAGCTACGATAACGGGAAAAATGAGATTATGATTGGGAATGTTATAAGAAATTTCGAACGTGAAAAGCTCTTTATAACCACCAAGGCAACCACATCAATAGGCATTGGCAGCTCACAGGATGACATCTATACCAGGGCTGAGGCCAGCCGTAAGAGATTGAATACACCATATATAGACCTTTACATGATGCACCAGGCACAGAGCATCCTGAAGGTATCAGATAAGAACTTCCATAAAGCCTGCGACAGACTTAAGAAAGAAGGGAAAATTAGGTTCAGGGGGCTTTCATGTCATGGCACCTTCTGGTGGCAGGAACAGGGAGGAACCCTGGAGGATATCATGATGGCTGCTATTGAGGACGGCAGATATGATGTACTTTTCTTTCCATATAACTTTCTCGATCCCGGAATGGGGGAAAGAGTCTTGAAAGCTTGTAAATTAAATAATATCGGCACGATGATTATGAAATCAAATCCCATTGGCGTGCTTGAAGATTACGAGAAAAGACTTAAAAGGGGAGATAAGCTGGGTGTTTTCGAACAAAAGGATTATGAGACAAAGAAAGACCAGATGGAAAAAGCTAATGATTTCTTGCATAAATACAGCCTGACTGATATGCAGGAACTTAAGAAAGGAGCTTACAGGTTCATTCTCACAAATAAAGATGTAGGAACAATTTGCTGCCGCTTCAGAAATTTTTCAGATATAGAATTTTATGTCAGGTTATCAGGGACAACTCTTGATGGTCCGGCTTCTGCTTTGCTTTCAGATTTCAGGGAGAGCCTTGGTTTCCTCAATTGCCGGATAGGATGCAATCAATGTGAAAAACATTGTCCGAATCACCTGCCGGTAAATACTATAATGAGGTATTATTATTATTCGCAGTCATTAAAAGAAACTGAAGCTGCTTCAGGGTATTACCGGGCGATGGAAGGAACGAAGGCAGACGTCTGCCGTAATTGCCACGGGGCCTGCGAGAAAGCCTGTCCGCACAATATTGCTGTGAGGGAACTGCTCACGGATGCACATAATCTTTTAAGTTGAAATCACCATGCTATGGAAACAAAAAGCGAAATGACTAACCAGGAAAGATCTGTTCTTATCAGAAAAATGATAATAAGGTTCTCTTTTGTACCGCTATTCATAGGAATTTGTACACTGTTACCTGCCGGTACCTTTAATTACTGGCAGGTGTACCTCTATTTTTCTGTCCTTGTTATTCCCATGATATTCGTGCTTTTCTACTTTCTAAAGAGAGATCCGAAGTTTCTTGAAAGGCGGACAAAAGGGACTGAAAAAGTTAAGGAACAAAAGCTTATCCAGCTTCTTAATCTGCCGGTATTTATGGCAGCTTTCATAATTCCGGGACTTGACAGGCGATTCGGCTGGTCTCACATACCGCCTGAAGTAATAATTGCAACAAATGCAGTCATTCTTGGAGGCTATCTTTTAGTATTCATGGTTTTCAGGGAGAACAGCTATGCATCAAGGATCGTTGAGATAGACAAGGAGCATAAAGTAATTACAACAGGGTTGTACAGTGTGGTTCGTCACCCTATGTACCTTGGAGTGCTCATTATGTATCTTCCGACTCCACTTGCCCTTGGTTCGTACTGGGGATTGATCCCGATGGCATTGCTGCCGGTTACACTTATTCTAAGGATCGTTAATGAGGAGAAGGTCCTGAAAGAGAACCTGGAAGGTTATGATGAATACTGTCTCAAAACAAAGTACAGGCTTGTTCCTTATTTATGGTGATCCACCGATACTTCTGAAATATTTTGTGTACTGCTAATTTGAAGGACAGATGAAACAATCTGCATTTCTTTATCAAGTGTCGCCCTCAATTATCCTAAGGAATACCATATCACTTTTCCTGAGTCTCTTACTGGGTGCAACAATTACTGTTTCATGCAGCAAGACCGATGACCGTTTCGATTTTGAGTGGCCTGTTTCAACGGCTTCTGCAGAAGGCATGGATCAGCAAAAACTCGACTCAGCATACTTAAAAGCTGATGAGCTGGGCTTTGTCGATGCCCTCCTGGTTATCAGGAACGGAAACCTGATCGCTGAAGAATACTATAATGGTTATCTATGGTGGCTCGGTAAGATCAACGGGTATGATATGTTCATGGCGATGGGTATGGGTGGTCAGTATATTATAAACTTTCCGGATCTTGATTTAACAGTTGTAACCACAACCAACAAAGATATCAGCTGGGATAATGATCAGGAAATACCTACACTGGAAATTGTTTCAGACTATATCCTTACGGCAATAAATTAAGAATATTCTTTCTATGCAGCTATGTGCCTGTTTATCTTGATGCCTGATGCCTGATGCCTGATGCCTGATGCCTGATGCCTAATGCCTGACGCCTATTCCTCAAACCACTCATCCCTGAAATTGACGAGGTACACCCTGTCAGTTGATCTTGTAAGAGCCGTATAGAACCACCTCAGGTAGTCTATTGTGATCTCGCTGCGGTTGAACATCCCCTGGTCGATGAAGACTCTCTCCCACTGACCTCCCTGAGCTTTGTGGCATGTGACAGCGTATGCGAATTTTATCTGTAAAGCATTGAAAAACGGATCGTTCCTCACAGCTTCGTACTGTTTCCTTCTTGTCCTGATATGCAGATAATCAGAAAGTATATTCTGAAACAGCTCCCTGTTCTTTTCTGCCGGCAGTGCAGGAGTGTCAAGATGGAGAACATCCATCATTACTTTTGATTCTACCTCAAAGTCATAATCAGGAAAATAGAGCTCCATTTCGGCAAACCTGAATCCGTACCGTTCCTCGTATTTCCTTATTTTTTTCACCTCCGCGATATCCCCGTTCGCAATAAACCCGGGTCCCTCATCATTATCCTCCACAAGGAAATAATTGTTCTTAACGATCATTACCATATCCCCTGGGCTTATCTCCTCTTCCCTGAAGAAGATCCTGTTGCGTATCCCCTGGTTATAGCGGTTTGCCTGTTTGTTTGAGTTTACAACTATTATTGTACCTTCCAGTCCGCATGTCCCGTATGATGCTGAAAGCTCATCAATAAGCTCCTCCCCGCTCAGCCTGATCACATCTTTAAAATTATTACAATCCATTGACGGGTGAACAGTATCATTTTCGGAGATCTGCAGTCGTACCCGGGTTGCGTTCATAAGTACACCTGAAGATTCACTCTGCCGAACGACCTGTTTCAGCTCAGCGCTTCTGAGCGCAAAACCGTATTCTTCAAGCGCTTTAAGGTCGAGTGCAGTACTCAGCGTTGATCCTACCGGAGGCAGCTGGGCAGAGTCGCCTACAAGAATAAGCTTGCAGTCGGTGCCTGAATAGACATACTCAATGAGGTCGTCAAGGAGTTTCCCGCTTCCGAAAAGAGAAGTGCCGGAAGATATATTTGATATCATAGATGCCTCATCCACAATAAAATAGGTATCTCTGTGCAGGTTCCTGTCGAGTATAAAGCTGCCCATACCGTCTTTTGATGACTTCTGCTTATAGATCTTTTTGTGAATGGTAAAAGCCTGTCTCCCCGAGTAAGATCCAAGGACTTTTGCTGCCCTTCCGGTGGGAGCCAGGAGTACTGACCTCATCCTGAGCAGGTCCAGGGTCCTGACGACAGAACTTATTACGCTTGTCTTACCGGTACCGGCATAGCCTGTAAGAAGGAAAATGACGTCATTACTGTTTTCGGTTACATATAACGCGATCTTCCTGAGTGCTTCCGACTGGTCATCTGTCGGGATGTTACCCAGATTCTTACAAAGATTGTTATATATAATAGTGTCACGCATTTGAAATCTTTAACCGCAGAGAACGCTCTAAGGTACATAAAGTAGATTTTCACCGGATGTGAGTTTGTAACATATTGCTATATTTGTTTATAAATTATTCCGTCAGATGCCGTTCCTGGAGCTTTTTGATGAGACACTTGACATAAACTCGACTGAGAACTACGAGCTGTCGGTGCAGATGAACCGTGACGGATTTGCCTTCACTATTCTTGATGCACTCAGAAATAAGTATGTTCTCCTGCGTTCACATGAGCCGGACGAAAACATATACCTGGCCCCTGACAAAATCGATGAAATCATCAGCAAAGACGACTTCCTTACAAAACGCTACAAGAAGGTAAATATCATCATTCCATCATCCAGGTTTACACTTATTCCGGCGCCTCTATATGATCCGGGGAAAAAAGAGGAATATTTTATATTCAATCACATCATGGAAGAAAGCGACCTGATCCTTGTCAACAAGATCGCTGATCCGGATGCCTATATAATTTTCTCCGTACCGAAATCCCTGTTTGATGTTTCATCCCGTTTCTATCCTGCAGTTCATCCGCTCCACCATACCAAACCGCTGATGAACCAGCTTACGCACAACAGCAGGAGTGTTAACGGTTTTTATATTCACATCCATGTTGAACGGGAGTTTTTCAACCTTTTCATTTTTGATCACAGTGCTCTAAAATTCAGCAATTCATTTAATTACAGGAACATTTCTGACATTCTGTATTTTACACTGAATGTCTTCAGGAACATGGAGATAAAAAATAATGAGACTGTTCATTTCAGCGGTATGACAGAGAAGTTTGATGACCTCTGGTCAAATTTTGCACTGTACATAAGGAACCTGAAGTTCACAGATCCTTCAGTAAGTTACACATTCAGTTATGTTTTCAATGATATAGAGCTTCACAGGTTCATTAATCTTTTCACGGCTGCAAATTGCGAATAATAGGGGGAAAATACAGGGGAAGAAGGATTATTCCTCCTTCCGGTTTCAAAGCGAGGCCGACTACTGACTTTGCAAGGGAGAGCCTGTTCAACATTCTCAATAACCGCATTGATTTTGAGACAGTTAGTGTTCTGGATCTGTTCAGCGGAACAGGCAGTATAAGTTATGAATTTGCATCGCGTGGAGCTGCTGAAGTACATCTTATTGAGATGGACCTGAAACATATTTCGGGTATCAGACGTATAATAAAAGATACAGGGTTTGAGAATATCAGGGCTGTACACATTGATGTGAGAGCATATTTAAAGACCTGTTCCGCAAAATATGATATAGTTTTTGCCGATCCGCCTTATGATCTCCCGTGGCTAAAGGAGATACCTGATCTTGTCGCAGGATCGGGAGTGATGAAGGAGGATGGTTTTTTCATTCTTGAGCATCCCAGGAATATGCGATTCAGTGATCACAAGTTATTTTTCGAGCATCGCAGCTATGGCGGAGTGAATTTCAGTTTCTTCAGGCCACTTTAGAATCACTCGTACATATCATTAATATCCGCTTTTGATAAATCAAACATCAGGTCGCTGATCTTAGAAATTACAGCATTGAAGTACCTTTCACCTTTCTCAGGTGTTGCTTTTGAAGGATCTCCGATCCCTGTGTCGCTTGTGACTTGTGACCATTTACGCTCCGACCATGCCCATTTCTCGTTCAATGCTTTTATTTTGAATTTCTTAGCTGATCCCCTGCCTGCCTCACTCAGCGGCAGAACAAGTTCCGGGGCAAGATGCAGCATCAGGCTGGTCTCCATCTCATCGGCATGTCCTCCTCCGTTTTCAAAAAATTCTGAATTTTCAACTGACTGGTACCAGTTGCATGTGCAAATCAGCATCGAGGGATACAGAATACCTAATTCCCTGATCATCTGCCTGAAGTCATTTCCGCCATGCCCGTTAAGAATGAGGAGCTTATTAATTTTATGCCTGTTCAGAACATCGGCAATATCCTTCAGCATGGCATACTGGGTACCCGGATTCATATTTATATTGACTCTGATGTCCATCTGTCCGGTATTTACTCCGAATGGTATTACAGGCAGCACAATTAATTTTGCTCCCCTCTCCCATGCCTTTCCGGCAGCTTCGTCGGCTATTCTCTCCGTTTCAATATTATCGGTGCTGAAAGGCAGATGCATGTTATGCGCTTCCATGGCTCCCCATGGGAGCACGGCGAGTTCGATTGAAGCATCCTTCAGAGTTTTCCAGGTGGTTTCAGCTAGAATGTAAGGTTTCATCGAGTATGCTGTATAATTAAGATCTCAAATATAATAACTTTTCATACTCACCCCTAAATCCACCAGGGGGGACTTAGACATATTAACTGATTTCGGATTATAAAAATCCGAAATCGAAAATCCGAAATCCGAAATTATAGCCCCCCGGGGGGATGGGAGTATATTAATCCCGGAACTGGCGATTTAAATTGGCTGGTATTAAATCCCTTATAAAAAATTTGTTTTGTTTATCAGGGTTTAATAATTTTATAGTCTGATAACTCAATTAATAACCGTTATTCTTATGAAAAAGCACTCCTTCATAATTGAGTTAATAAAGAGTCCTCCGTTTCTTATATTTATCATTCTGGTCCTGCTTATCACAATTGGAGTGATAATTGCGAACAGGAGGGAAAAAGTTGTACAGATGAAGGAGGATATCCTCTACATCAAGCCCAAACCGAGTGATCAGGATTGAGCCTTTAAATAATCATTTAACCAAAGCTCTTTTATCATGTTCAATTTCCTGGGCACAACCTGATGCAGGAATGATAATACAGAGCCAGCAGAAGATGTATTTGACAAAATAGGCGGGTCTTTTCATGGTTTTATAAATTTGATGAATGAGTAAAACCGGTGTTATACAAATTTAAGTTTTAACATTACAGGATACAATTTTATTTCTCATTATAAATCCCGGTGATGATTAACAGTGCTTTTCCATATGCAATGAATTTAATAACTTGCAGTAGAATCAATACCTGTCAGGCAGCTTAATACTGCAATCAAAAAGGTTATGAAAAGGATATTCTGGTTAGTATCAGTACTGTCAATATCTTTTACAGCATTCAGCCAGACGGACAATATAGAAGCTGAGAAATACTATTATAGAGCTATGGATAAGGTTTTCAGGAATAACTATGCCGGAGCAATTGTCGATTTTACAGAAGCTTTAAGAATTGATACCGGTTTCATTGAAGCCTATGAGAACAGGGGGGTGGTGAAGTACAGTCTTGGTGATTTCAGTGGAGCAATAGATGACTATACAAAAGCTCTGGAGATCAATCCTGAGGATTGCAACACTTATGTAAGGAGGGGATGGGTGAAGTTCAGTCTGAAAGAGTATGATGAAGCAATAGCCGACTTTACCCGAGCTGTTGAAAGCAGCAGCGATGACGGGCTTTATATAAATATCAGGGGTGAAGTAAAATACAAGCTGCAGGATTATGAAGGGGCAGCTGCTGATTTTACCAGGGTAATTAATACATGGTACAGCAGAAAAAGTCAGAAAAGTGAAGCGTATTTCTGGCGGGGGCTGGTTAAAATTGACCTTGGAGAGAAAGAGAGCGGATGCGTTGATCTTAACAAAGCAGCAGAACTGGGGTATGCAAAGGCTGTTGAAGTGAAAAAAGTGTATTGCGAGTAGATAGCATAATTTTAAAATTCTATGTGCGGACGTCGTGCCCTGACGTTTCGGTCAGGGCGGACCCTGTCATCCTGAGGGGAGCGACCGTTAAGAAATTGCCCGGTGGGCAATTTTAGGGAGCTGCCGGTCTGCAGGGGTGGCGAAAGGGTGCGGACGTCGTGACTTCGCTTCGCTTCGTCGGGCCCTTTCATCCTGAGGGGAGCGACCGTTAAGAAATTGCCCGGTGGGCAATTTTAGGGAGC
>CAZGGZ010000073.1:0-14021 GCA_964525415.1 uncultured Rikenellaceae bacterium
TTTGTTTTGGGACAGCCTCTATTCATATTTAGCTCTTTCAGAGCAAATTGCCGTAATTAATCAACAGCATCTTATTTAAATCAAATAATACCTCATAGATACTATTCCGGGTGTTGTAACGATGAAAACATAAAAGGTGCGGTTCCCCGGTCCGCACCCTTACTTTGCTTGACTTTAAAGAACCTTACTGGTCTGATTATCTACTGGGGATTATCGGTTTTGGGTAGTGAAAATGTTATAGGTACCATATACCAGACATTTACAGGTTTGCCTCCCTGCATTCCGGGCTTAAATCCTTTCAGCGTGCTTACTACTCTTACTGCTTCTGCATCAAGCCGGGCATCAACTCCTTTAAGAACTGTAACTTCCTCTGCAGTTCCTTCAGTGCTCACAAAAAATCTGATAATGACTCTTCCTTGTATTTTTTCGGCTTTAGCGGCTTCAGGGTATTTTGTGTTTTCAGTAAGATATTTCAGCAGCTCACCATCGCCACCCGGATACATAGGCATTTCTTCAACAACGACAAATGGCTCTTCATAATATTCAATTTGGCCAGGCAGCTTAAAACGAAGAGAAAGACTTGAAGTCAAAGGTTCATCCACGTTTGGATTCTTTGGTGGATCCCACCTTGGAGATGATTTAATCACCCTGACAATTTCATTCCCAAGTATTGGATCAACAGAAGGGGATGCATTGACATTGCTTAAGGTACCATCCAGTTCTACGGTATAATATACCGAAACATATCCTTCTATCTTTTTTCCCTGGGCCTCGACAGGATATTTTGTCTGACTTATTACCCAGTTAACAAAACTTGTGTTCTCCTGATTACTAAATGTTGGAAAATCAGTCGGTGCAAGCCTTGGAAAAGGAGTTTTTATGCCCATTTCAAGTGCTTTTTTTCTTGTGGTTATCTCAATAATACCATTAATTCCTTTATCTCCATATTTTTCTGTTGCTTCTTTTCCGGTAAGCAGCTTCATAAGGCCATAGTCATATCCAAGATCTTTTCTTGCATCCCGGATATTTTTTTCAGAAATAACACCATCTATTGCAACAACCGGTTCCGGACGTTGAGGAATTTCGGTAACGCTGATATTTTTCACTGCAGGTGCTTTATATTCCGGATCCACTTCCATTATTACTTTCATCTCAGCATTGAAATCAGGTTTAAGTGTCAGTTGTTTATATCCCCTGCAAAAAAACAGCAGAGATGCATCAGGCTGGACAGCTTCGATTACAAACCGCCCGTCAGAACCCGTTTCTGACATCCTGGCATTTCCGGAAGTTCCTGTGCTTGTAATATAAGTCCCCTGAAGAGGTTTCCCCTCTTTGTCAACGACTACTCCTTTGACAGGTTTCTGGAGTGACTTTTTTGTTGTAATAATTATAACTCCGTTTTTACCTTTTTCTCCGTAAGGCGCTGTTGCAGCCGGATCTTTCCGGACACTTATTGAGGCTATGTCTGCAGGACTTAGCCCATCAAAGTTTTTCTTGTCAGTGATTACCCCGTCAATAATTATCAGCGTATCCGGAATAGTTCCGTCATTTACATTTCTGATATTTATGGATCCTGGTACTTGAGTATCTGTTCCGGATCCCGTTACTGTAATATCACGTATCGCCGGTATCGTAGTGATCTGATCTGTATTATCATTTGATGCAGTGTAGTGGTATTCCGGTTCTGCAAATGCATATAAAACTACAGCAAATACCGGAAGAACCAGCAGCACCTTAAGTCTCCTGTAAGGTGATGTGATTATTCTTTTCATCATTTCGAATCGTTTTTTGTTAAGTGAATAATTGAATGAATTCGACAGGCTTATAACTGGTGACCTGAAAAGCTGGTTCATAAGGGCAGCTTTGTAATTACCCGGATTTGATGTCCGCTGCAGCGCCATCTCATCGGCCAGGTATTCATTATTCAGCCTGATAAAACCAGTATAAATCCATACAAAGGGATTTATCCATTGAAACAAACGAAGCATCTCAACAAGGAACAGGTCCAGCCAGTGTTTCTGTTTCACATGAACGAGCTCGTGATTCATTATCTCCCTTACTTCCGCCTCATCCACCGATGGATTGATAAAAACATAATTGAAAAATGAGAATGATGCAGGGAATAAGGAAACTCTGACCAGCTTGGCAGGACCAATACTGTTTATATTCGCTTTGTTTATTGTTTTACGTATTAATACTAAATGGTGTACTATCCTGTAACCAAGGAAGATTATTCCTGATATATAAAGACCAAGAAGGATGATTTTGTAATCAATCGGCTTTCCCTGGCTGGTCGCAGGTATTGCTGAACTTGCAGATATATTTGTGTCCGGGGTGCTGAAATTACTTACTGCAGGTGCCGGTACTTCAACCTGGTAATGAACTGAAATGAGGGGTAAAATCAATGACACAAGGATCCCGGTCATAAGATATGCCCTTTTTAGCTGGAAGAACCTCTCATTTCTTAAAAAAAGCAGATATACAAGTGCAAAGCCTGTGAGCCATGCAACAGATCTCAGTAGGTAACCTGTAAAAGCTTCCATTACTTTTTCTTTTTGTTTCTTTTAATCTCTTTTCTCGTATCATCAAGAAGTTTATCAAGATCCTTGATAGAAAGATCGTTTTCCTTTGCAAAGAATGATGCCATCGCAGGAAAAGAGTTGTCAAAATAACTCTCCATAAGTCCGATAAGCTGTTTTTTCGAATACTCTTTTTTCGAGACAACCGGGAAATAGTTGTGAACGTTGCTGTAGGCTTTATGACCTACAAAACCCTTTTTTTCCAGAACCCTGACTACTGTGGATACGGTGTTCCTTGCAGGTTTGGGATCCGTGAACCGGTCACGGATATCTTTGACCAGACCTTCCTCCATCTCCCACAGTATCTGCATTACCTGTTCTTCTGCTTTAGTTAACTGCATAATAATCAATGTTTTTTTAATGGCATAGGGTGTAAGGCGAAGGGCGTAAGGTAAAAATGAGTATTTTCTTCCTTTCGCCATAAGCCTTATGCCTTCAGCCTTTATTTTCAATCCATCATTACAAAGTTACGACTATTTTTATAGTCATGCAAATATTTTTTAATAAAAATGACTATGTTTGTAGTCATTTTTTTATATATAATTGACCCTGTTGATGTTACAAAATTGATTTTTTATGCTTTTTATGGAAAAAAACGATAAAGGTTCATTACAATCCAGGGAGGCTTCGCTCAGGAATGACAGAGCAAGAATATGGTGAATTTAAACACAAATCCAGAGAGAGTGTGGGAGTGAGAATGAGAAAAAGAGGGGGAATGCTCGCTCCCGCTCTCACTCTCGCTCTTTTTTGTGTGGGTTGTACTGGATTCGAACCAGTGGCCCCTACCCTGTCAAGGTAATGCTCTAAACCAACTGAGCTAACAACCCGTGGGGATGACAAAAATAACAAAAATCTTATTTATGATAACTCTCTATGAAAAGTCAAATCCCGATACATATGCCGGAGAATCATAAAACCTGTCCTTTTCCTCCTGAGTCAGGTTGATGAATTTCGTGTAAACAAGTCCTGGTTTTGCATTCAGCATCCTGTTCAGGGCACCCATTTTGACTTCTGTCCTAAGCTTATCATAAAGCTCACTCCTGTCGTCAAGCCATGTCAGTCCTGTATGGAAACCTTCAGCAGCGCATGCTGATTCAAACAGGTCTGCAAGAACCGGTTCCCTGCCCTTCTTGCAGTAAATTGCATCAAAGACAAGATATTTAAATTCGCCCGGCCTGAATAATCTCCTGAAATACGGAATATCTGGCAGGATTCTGGTCATCACCCAGCCCCAGATACCTGGCATATCATAAACCTTGTATTTTGTCGGAATCGCACAAACCCCGGCGATTATTTCGCCGTTTTCCTTCAGAACATAGTATCTGTTGCCATAAAAAGCATAATCCGTGGAAAAGAAAGCATAATCCCTGTAATAATCTTTCAGGAGATCATTCATTTTTACTTTTTCTGTGTCTGTCAGCCTGGAAACACGTTTATCGCTTTCCGGTGAAAAACGACTGAAAGCAACTGTAAGAAAAGATCTTATGTATTCATATCCTGCCTGGTGAACCAGATTTTTTGATCTTTCATTCATGCTTTCAATAAATGCATACATTATATGCTTGTCTTTTTCAAAAACATCAGGAAGTTCCAGGAGATGAGGCTTACTGAAAATCTCCAGTGTTTTCTGCTTGAATGAATCATCTGATTCCGGTTTTATTACAACTTTCTCCCGTTTTCGCCAGTTTATGTCCGACTGGTACGTTGACTGGAATGCAAGATATCTTATATATGTTGAAGGATAGCGCAGGGCTCCCTGTCCGGAAATCCGGAAGCATGCTCCTACTGTTCCCGTTATTTTATTCTTCTTGTACAGGGAAACAAATCTTATCTGGTTTTCATACGCTGAAATGCGTGATGCAATGTTCTGGAGTGAAAATCTGATTCCCCCCTCCGATCCCTGCACAGCATGATTCAGAATATCAAGTATCCCCTCGTTAGCATGATCCGATACTTTTACTTCAAGTCCGTGAAAATCCAGAACGCTTCTTTCAAACATCCGAACTTTATTTCAGTTTGCCGATTTGTTGTCAAGACTTCCAAATACTCTCTGAAGAAGCGGCGTCACCCTGGCGGAAACTTCTTTTCTGATCTTCAGCTCTTCGGTTTCGACTTTTGAGAACATGCCTGCCAGGGCCTTTGTCGTAAGAAAATCATCCAGGTTTGTGTTTACCGGTTTCAGGTTTGCCAGTTTACCCGCAACCGAATTTGCCACACTGTTCCATTTTGACGTGAGAGTTTCCCAGGAGTTTTTTGTTGAAATACTGCCAATTATCTTCTTTTCTGTCGATGCCTGTATTTTTGGCTTATATAAATTGTATAATTCGCTGTAGGTGGTGTTTTTCAGATACACAGTGGCAGCATTATCGGATCCGTTAAGGATCCCGAAAGCGTCCTGAATGGTCATTTGAGTTATACTGTTTACAAAGATCGGGGCAACCTCCTTTGCTGCATCTTCTGCTGCCCTGTTTATTCTGAGTATAACATCCTCGAGAAGCTGGTCGCCTCCGGGAATCTTTGAAATATTATCAACTATCATTCTGGCTTCATCAGGAAGAAGGATCTTAAGCGCTGCATCTCCGTAATATCCGTTTTCGATTGCCAGTTTGCCTGCAGCATTTTTAGCACCTGTCGTAAGAGCCTCCTTCAGGCCGTTTACTACCTCGGTTTCAGTAAGTGGCAAAGGTCCGCTGACGGACTGAAGAACGTTCAGAAGTTCAGCGCAGCCTGTGAACGCGATCATAAGAAGAATGAATAAAATTGCTCTCGTTTTCATTTTTTTTGATTTGATTGGTTTTCAGCAGATCAGTTGACAACAGGCAGCAGTGCTGTTGAAATAATCAGATCTTCAGGATTTGTGATCTTGATATTTTCACGGTTCCCTTCAACAATATTGATTTTTACTCCTGTCTTTTCAAGAACCGTTGCATCGTCGGTAAATTCCGGAATGTATTCCTGAAGGTATGCTTTCTTAATAAGCTCTGCATCAAATACCTGGGGAGTCTGTACCTGCTTTACCTGCAACCTGTTAATGGGTTTGCTGCCTTTATCGGTTACCATCCTTAAAGTGTCGGAAGGCGAAATCACCGGTATCGCGTTACCAAGTTTTCCTGCAGTTTCGAAACATCTTTTTATGGTTTCAACTGATACAAACGGTCTTACTCCGTCATGTATGGCAACCAGTCCGGGAGTCTCAACAAATCTTAATCCGTTCCTGACGGAAAAAAACCTGGCTTTTCCTCCTTTTACCAGTGTGTGAGGTACGTAAAATGAATATTTCTTCTGCAATTCGCCCCAGAATCTCAGCTGGTTTTCAGGAAGGACTGTGATTATTTCAATATCTTCACTAAAAGACTTGAATCTTTCAAGGGTATGCATCAATACAGGTTTCCCGGCTATTTCCAGGTATTGTTTCGGGATTTCGGCGTGCATCCGTTTGCCGGTTCCTCCCGCAACTATTACTGCATATAATTTCATTCCTTGGTATATAAGAACCTTTTAATACTTCTCTTCGGTGTTTTTGCGAACTCTTCAGGATGTATCCTTATCTTATGAACAACCATGAATTCAGGTATCTGTTCATTTACTTTCTTCCTGGCTTCTTCAATGATTTTTGTCAGCTGTTCTTCGGATATATTGTCCCTTTTTATCACTTCATAATCAGGATAAATCAATGCAACCAGTTTATTGTCCTCTGATATGACCAGTGATTCGGCTATATAATCCATATTGTTGAAGACAGCTTCGATCTCTTCAGGAAATATATTCTTCCCTGAAGGTCCGAGTATCATTGCCTTGCTTCTGCCCTTTATGAAAATATTCCCTTCTTCATCCATTACCCCGAGATCACCTGTATGCATCCATCCGTTTTCATCAATTATTTCCTTTGTGGCTTTTTCATTTTTGTAATATCCAAGCATTACATTTTCGCCGCGCAGTATTATTTCTCCTATATGGTTCCGGGGATCTGGTGAATCGATCTTAACCTCCAGCGTATCTACAGGACGTCCGGATGCTCCAAGCTTTGTCGTATCCCATGAAGCATAACTTATGAGCGGACCGCATTCTGTCATACCATATCCCACGGAGAATCTGAAGTTGATCTTCTTGAAAAAAGATTCAGCTTGCGGATTAAAAGCGGCACCCCCGATTACGATCTCCTTGAATTTTCCGCCAAAAGATTCTTCAAGCGTCAGTCTTATTTTTTTGTGAAGTATTTTATTCACGCCGGGAATTGCCAGCATGATTTTCATAAGAGGTTTGTTTATGACAGGAAGCAGCTTTTTCTTGAATACCTTTTCAATAACCAGAGGCACTGACAGGATCAGTCTTGGCCGTATTTCCTGGAAAGCCTGAACTATAATTGCAGGCGAGGGTGTTTTTGAAAGGATTGTGATATGGCATCCGTATGTAAATGGAAACAGGAATTCGAATGCACACCCGTATGTATGGGCCAGGGGAAGGAATGAAACAAGAGGATCACCGGGTTTAAGGGGCATATTGTTTTGTGCGAACCTCACATTGGCAGCAAGGCTGTTGTGTGTAATCATAACCCCTTTGGAAAACCCGGTGGTTCCTCCCGTATAGCTTATCACAGCCAGCTTGTCGTTTGTAACATCAGAGAATTTGATATTCTCGGGCTTAAGGTCGGGATATGTTTTTGAATATTTTTCATCTACTGATGACCAGGCTTCCTTGTTCCTGTCATTACCTGAAACGATCATTTTGAATGTATCAAGCGAAATAACACATGTAACCTCAGGCATCCGTGAACAATCGAGTGTTTCAAAGATCTTATCGTCAACAATAAGAAGCTGCGCATCGGAATGGTTAATGAGATTTATAAGGTCTTCTGGCTTGAAATCGGGAAGAATAGGTACAACCACTGCACCATAGGTTACTGTAGCAAGATAAACAATACACCAGTAGGCAGAGTTCCTGCCAACAAGCGCTATTTTATCTCCTTCCTTCACTCCTGTCTCCCTGAAAAAGATATGAAATTTCAGCATATGCTCGGCAATCTGCTTATAGGTCAGTCCAGTCTCCCTGTAGTTCGACAAAGCCTCTATGGACCAGTTCTGCCTGATGCTTTGTTCGATATAGCCAACTAAACGTTCCTTGATCATAAGTTTTTGTTTTAAGTTAATAATATCAAAGTTACGACTTGAAAAACAATTACAGCCGGAAGAAATACTTCTTTTTGAATTCAGGGAGAAGCTGCTGTGCCCTTAAATAAAGAACATTATCAGTATTACTATGGTTGAAAGTATATTTACTGTTGTAAAGAAATAATTATACCCTTCGCGTTTTTTTGCGAAATGTCCGAGCTTCCGGGCAAGTATTCCGATTGTGGGAACAAACAGAACCACCAGGAATGCAAAAAACTCTATTCCCATAAACACATCTTCCAGACCGCCTTTCACCAGTGCTGACAGGTAAACAATGATCAGAAGAATAAGCAGATAGAAAAGATAGCTTATCTTCAGCAGGAGAGTAGAAACAAGTCTTCGTTTATGAAGCTGGTGAGGCCGGAGATAGGCATATGCCAGTGAAAAAATAATAATTATGAAGATGACACCCAGGATATGATTCAATATTTCGCTGAAATTTGCCATTTGTTTCGTCATTAAATTTTGTATCATATTTCAATTTTTGACCATACGAGGGAACTTGCACCAAGAACAGCAGCGTTCCTGGCATTAAGCTTTGAAGGAAGCAGTTTGACCTTATTTGTGTAAATGCTTAACAGGTATTCCTCCATAGACTTTTTTGCCGGCTTGAAAATAAGGTCTCCGGCCATTGCCAGACCACCGAAAAGGAAAATTGCTTCCGGTTCAGTGTGCGACACGACATCAGCCAGCTTATATCCAAGTATTTTCCCCGTATGCTCAAAGGCTTTAATTGCAAGCTTATCGCCTTTTTTTGCTGCTTTGAAGATCATTTCGGCGTCAATCTCATCAAAGCTTTTATTTCTGAATTCATTTGGCTGACGACTGTCAGCAAGTATCTTGATAAAGGTTCTTTTGAGTCCTGTTGCTGAAACATAGGTTTCAAGGCATCCTTTCTTACCGCACCCGCATTCACGCTCCGAGTGTTCCATCCGAATCGGCGTATGCCCTAATTCTCCCGCAAAACCGCCATGCCCGTATAACAGCTTCCCGTCGACAACAAAACCGCTTCCCAGTCCGGTGCCAAGTGTGATAACCACAAAATTCCTCATTTTCTTTGCCCCTCCGTAGATCATCTCCCCTACGGCAGCAGCATTTGCATCATTGGTGACAATAACCGGCAGGTCAGTATGCCTATGAAAAATATCCGAAAGAGGGATTATTCCTTTCCAGGGAAGAGCTGCTGAATATTCTATTGTTCCCTTGTTTATATTGCCCATCGGAGCCCCTATCCCGAAGCCCTGAAGATCAAATCCCTGCCCTATCTTTTTTCCTGTTCTGACTATATTGCCGTACAGTGCAGCAACAAATCCTTCCGCTTTCTCAAAGCAGCAGGTAGCCATCCTGTCCTCAGCTATAATATTGCCTTCCCTGTCGACATAGCCAAAAACTGTATTTGTCCCGCCTATATCAATACCTACAGCAAGCTTTTTTTTTGCCATTTTCTTCCGGTAAACCCCTTACAAATGTAAATATACAATTAACTGATACAAAAACAGCTTGTTCATTGTATTTTCAGTTAATTATACAAATGTCAATCTCCCGAAGTATTCCGGCCTGTGAAAATCAGGTTTGATTGTATCCACAGGATTCCAGGTAAGATAGTGAGGAACATTCAGTTTATCGCCGCATTTGTAAAAGTTAGCTCTGAAGGTTCTGCCTTCCGGGTCGTTTATGTTATGATAAATAAAAACTTTAAAAGGTACAGCAACAGTTAATGTCCATGAGAATATTCCTTCTTTTTCTTTTACGGGTTTATTTCCCGCTGATGTTTTTCTTCTTATTGATGCAATGACATCAGGATTCAACCTTTTTCTGTCACTTCTTCCTGTTCCTGCTCCCATCAGGCAGGTGCCGATACCGTTGAATTCAATATTGTAATAGATTCCGTCATCGCCCGGAGATACGAAGAATTCAACACAGGAATCTTCATATACCTCCTGGTTGGTGTCTGTTTTTTCGGCTTTGAAACAGTTCTCGGTGATATAATATTTAATAAGAATTTCATTTTCGGTATAGCCTATCGAAAATGAAACATCAGGCTTATAGGGATAGTTATTCCAGTTGATCTTATCAATTTTGTTCCTGATTCTTATCTTGTCAAGTTTATCTGACACAGTGTCAGGATCAGGAAACAAAGTATCAAATTGAAGCTTCTTAACAATAATTGCGTTCATCTGCAACTTGATAGCTTTAAATGAAATACCTCCTTCCCAGCCCCCGCCGAAGCGGGGCAGGCTTTCCCCCTTGGGGGAAATAAGAAAGGGGGTTTTTGCCAGTTTATTTCTTCAGGTCGTTCCAGATAAGAGCAGCTGAGCCCATGACTGCGCCTTTGCTTTCAGGAATGCCTGACGCAAGTATCTTCACTGTATCTTTCATCAGTACATAGTTGTTCTCCTTCAGATACTTTCTTGTCGGTGCAAACAGCATTTCCCCTGCATTTGCGAGTCCGCCGAACAATATTATTGCCTCTGGACTTGAAAATACCACAGCATTTATTATCCCGAATCCGAGTATTTCAGCTGTTTTGTTCATCGCCTTAACAGCTACCGGATCTTTTTTGGCAGCTGCTTCGGCAATTTTCTTTGATGTAAGCTTTGAGACGGGAATATCCCTCAGCGGGCTTTCGTCCCTCATTTCGCTCATGAGCTCAATTACAGTCTTTACCAGGCCGGTGGCTGATGCATAAGCTTCAAAGCATCCTTTGCGTCCGCAGCCGCATTCTCTTCCACCAGGGACAACTGTCATGTGTCCAAGTTCTCCCGCGAAGCCGGTGTGACCGTACACCATCTGGCCGTCAATAACAATGCCGCTTCCCAGTCCCGTACCAAGAGTCAGCACAATAAAATCCTTCATCTTCTTTGCAACGCCAAAAATCATTTCGCCCATTGCGGCAGCATTGGCATCATTAGTAACAACCACAGGTACATTTATTTTCTTTTTGATAAGATCGGCAAGAGGAACAATGCCTTTCCATGCAAGGTTGGGAGCATGCTCAATGGTTCCCCTGTGATAGTTTGCGTCAGGGGCTCCGATGCCTATTCCCATAAGCCTGTACTCCCTGCTGGCTGCTGTGAGCTTTTTGATCCCGGCACAGAGCGCGGTGACAAAATCATTGATCTTTGGATAATCCGTGGTCTTGAAATTGTTTTCAGACAACACCTTTCCTTTTTCATCTACAAGGCCGAATCGAGTATTTGTTCCGCCAATGTCAACACCTGCAACTACTTTTTTCATTTTTATAAAGTTTTAATTATTAATGTATTACTTCTATCTACCCTGGCTGGGCCGGGTTATGTTTTTCAACTTTTTATTATTCCTTGCTGTTATGTCCCAGTCCTGGTCCATTACCCAGTCTTCCTTTATTTCAATTTCCCGGGGATAAAATGAAACAGGTTCCGGCTGTATTCCGAAATTATAATTTCCTGTGTTCCATTTTCCGTCATTGTTGTAATCATATATCACCCTCAGGCGGTATGTCCCTTTGTCAAGATATGGAAATTCTGTTTTGCCTTCCCTGTTCATCTTTATTTCCCTTACTGGTTTTTCATTCTTGTCAAGAAGCTGGATTATCCTGCCGCCTTCATAGCCTTTAATGTTGAGCACAAGCTTTCCGAAAGAAGCCTCTTCTCTCATGGAGATTTTAGTCCCGACAGAATCAGAATATGCACCATATATATTCCCGAAAGCAGCAGAATCAGCTATAAACAGATAGTTCCTCCCCTGGATAATTTCTGTATTCATGGTGATCCTGCGTGAACTGGTGCTGTCCCTGACAAAGGTGTAGGGAATTTTGATTCTTTCAGTTCCTTTTAATTCATAGATCCTTATCCTGGAAGTATCCGGATTTTTTAATGGCGTCTCTGATTTAAAGATAATCCTGTCACCCGGTCTTAATGCGCCTGCTGACAGGTTTGACCTGACGCTGAAGGGTTCCGGTTTAACCTTCGTTCTTGATGAACGGGCCGCCACATAACGCATGGTTACTGTATCTGTCCTGCCGGCAGTTAAACCCAAAGTATCAGTATAGGGATATGAGATAATCGTATTTATCAGCTGCGAGGAATACAGTGAGCTGTCAGTAAGCCATACTTCGATCGTATCGTTGTTCCTGCTCCTCTCCACAAAGTATGAATCATCTGAAATGCCGGGAATCGTAATATCAAATACTTCTTCTCCCGGAGGTAAAGAAAGAGAATAGGTAAGAAGGTATGGCAGATTCCTGGCAGAGGACGAGAGATAGTGCATGGTTTTTTCATGCTGAAAGAGAATAAGCCTGTATTCTCCTTTCATAACAGCTGTGTCAGCACTTTTTACCGGCGGCTTTTTCAACCTGACCGTGTCTTTTCTTACCTGAAAATAGTTCTTTTCGGGAGAGACCTCAACAGGTTCGTCCAGGAAGGCAATTTCTTCATCAGGCAGATTAAAATTTCTGCTGTTATCTTTTTCTTTAAGTGCATAAAGACGGTATTTGCCTGCTCTTACATTATCAATTCTGAAATATCCGTTCTTGTCAGCTCTTGAAAGATAATCAGGAAGCGAATCCTTAAATGCTGATGCAGAAAGGTCGCTGTAAAGAAGGATCAGTGTATTCTCAGGAAAATCCAGCACAAATGCATTAAGTACATTGCCTGTAACTGACAGCGAATCGACAACCGGCCCTGTGGAAAACACAAATTGAAGATTGTCATAGAAATTACCCTCATTCAGGTCCTTTACGGCATCCTGGAAATTAAAAGTATAAGTTGTGCTGTCCTTAAGCTTATCTTCATATTCAACGACAACGCTTTTCCCTTTTATTGAAACCTCCGGCTTTTTCTTCATGGGCGGCGAAACCATGAATTTGTCGTTTATCTTATCAAGAATCACATATTCGTTAAATGTGATTTCAAACTTTTTGCCGGAATAGAATTTTGAACCATTTACCGGAGTCGTTTTTATTATGACCGGGGGTTCTTTATCTCTCGGGCCGCCTGCGGGAGAACTGACTTTTGCGCATCCGGCTATCAGGGTATAGGCCATGATGATAATAAGTATCTGCCTGAATATGGTCCTCCTCATCAATATACCCTGCATTTGGTGAAATACAAACATAAATATTTTTTTACCTTTGGCAAACATAATAACGGGCAGGCTATGCATTTACTTGTTGTTCCATGGGATGTAAATCCTGAAATTTTCCGCATTGGATCTTTTGCGGTAAGATGGTATGGACTGTTGTTTGCTTCATCCTTTCTGTTTGGTTATATAATCCTGGGAAGGATCTTTAAGAATGAAAACCTCAGCGATGCTCTTCTTGACAAGCTTACACTGTATGTTGCAATCGGTACTATTGTGGGAGCAAGGCTCGGACATTGCTTTTTCTATGAGCCTGGTTATTATCTGTCACATCCGGGTGAAATCCTTAAAATATGGCATGGAGGACTGGCGAGCCACGGAGCTGCAATAGGCATAATATTGTCCATCTGGCTTTTTGCAAGAAACACAAAAAAAGATTTCACATGGGTCATTGACAGGGTTGCCATTGTTGTTGCTCTATCAGGATTATTCATCAGAATGGGAAACCTGATGAATTCCGAGATTTATGGCGTTGAAACAACTCTGCCATGGGGTTTTGTTTTCCTCAGAAACGGTGAAACAGCACCAAAGCATCCTACACAAATATATGAAGCCCTCACCTACCTGATCATCTTCCTGCTTCTTTTGTGGCTGTACTGGAGAAAGAAAGGTGCTTATATCCAGGGCACGCTGATAAGCCTTACTTGTATCCTCATTTTTACTGCTCGCTTTTTTATTGAATTCCTTAAAGAGGACCAGGTTGCTTTTGAGGCAACAATGAAAATCAACATGGGGCAATGGCTCAGCATCCCGTTTATAATTCTCGGGGGTGTCTGGCTGTATTACAGTCTTAAAAAGAAGAAAATTTCCTACGTAAGCAAATGATCCTATTTTTTCAGGATCCCGTGAAAGAGGACATCGAGAATCGCATTGAGCCGGTCTTCAATGTTCACTTCTTTCTTTTGCCAGAATAAAGGCACTTCAAGTCCCTTCAGGCTCGTCTGAACAGCCAGTGCCGTATATTCGCTGTTTGCCACATTAAAGACCTTTTTCCGTATGCCGTGATAAAGAATAAGCCTCAGAATCGCCAGTTCTTCCCGGTCATATCTCGACCGTATGTTTTCAATAAACTCAAAATGATCAAGGTTCTTGTCAAAAATAGCATTGTAATAATTCGACAGTTTTTCGAACGATTTCATCCTGACAAAAACATAAT
>CAZGGZ010000074.1:0-6657 GCA_964525415.1 uncultured Rikenellaceae bacterium
ATCTATTGAATATCAATAGATTACAGAAATAAGCACCCCCTTCTTTGCTTGAGCAGAGAAGAGGGGTGGGGGGATGAGTACATGAATTTTATTTCGAAAAATCTGCAACCTCGTTCGGGTACAGATTATTATCGAGCTTTCTTTTTATTTCCTTGAAGACTTTTACCGTATATTCAACATCCTCAAGAGAATGAGCTGCAGTCGGGATCAGCCTTAACATTACCACATCCTTTGGAACAACAGGGTAGATAACCACGGAGCAGAATACTCCAAAATTCTCCCTGAGGTCATAAATAAGCTGGGTCACCTGGAAAAGCGTGCATTTGAAGAAAACCGGAGTTACCGGCGACTCGGTCCGGCCAAGATCAAGTCCGGCTTCCCTGAGCCCTTTCTGAAGCGCATGGACAATAGTCCACAGCTTCTCCTTATATTCCGGATGAGCTTTGAGCAGTTCCAGTCTCTTTACGGCTCCAAGCGTCATTGCCATCGGTAAAGATTTTGCATAGATCTGGGATCTCAGGTTAAACCTGAGGTAAGTGACTACTTCCTTTGTGCTTGCAACAAAACCTCCAATGCCTGCCATCGATTTCGCGAAAGTGGCAAAATAGATATCTATCTGGTCCTGAACTCCGAAGTGTTCACCGGTACCTGCTCCTGTAGCTCCCATCGTTCCAAAGCCGTGGGCATCATCAACAAGAAAACGGAAGTCATATTTCTTTTTAAGCGCTGCAATCTTATCAAGTTTTCCAAGGTCGCCTGCCATCCCGAAAACACCTTCAGTGATCAACAGGATTCCACCACCTGATTCTTCAGTAAGCTTAACTGCACGCTGCAGCTGCTTCTCGCAGCTTTCAATATCATTATGCGGATAAACGAATCTTTTGCCGAAATGAAGCCTCAGTCCATCCATTATACAGGCATGTGATTCAGAATCATATACTATGACATCATGCCTGTCAACAAGGGCATCGATAATGGAAACCATCCCCTGATACCCGTAATTGAGCAGGTAGGCAGATTCCTTTTTTACAAATTCGGCTGCCATCTTTTCAAATTTCTCATGGTTGGTTGTGTGTCCCGACATCATTCTTGCTCCCATAGGATAAGCGAGTCCGTATTGTGCAGCGTATTCTGCATCAGCTTTCCTTACTTCCGGATCGTTTGCCAGTCCGAGATAATTGTTCAGGCTCCAGTTAAGTACTTCCTTTCCTCTGAATTTCATTCTTGGCGCTATCTCACCCTCAAGCTTCGGGAACATGAAATAGCCATCACCCTCCTGGGAATACTGTCCGAGGGCACCTTTGTTTGATTTGATTTTGTCGAAAATATCCATGATTTATTGTCTGTATAAAATTTCCCCAAAAGTACAGATTAACAAGTATACCTTCATACCTATTTATACCTAATTTGTTCCATTAACCACCTTTCTTATTTCCCCCTGCCCTCTATACACAAATATTTTAGAAAGACTATAGTAATGAGGAACCGAGTCCCGCCCTGGCGGGATGAGCTCACCGAAGGTAATCCCCTTCTTAAAAGCAGAGTATTAACAAAGATGTGTATAAAGGTTGGGAAGAGGGTACTAATCAAAAAAACAAATTATATAAGACCTGTTTTCAGAATAATTCCAGAAAAGTTCCGTTTTTATCAATGATATCAATTTTTTGTGTAATTTTGCGCAACATTTTTTATGAGGTCATCTTCCTATATATTATTGATTATTTTAGTGTTACTCACTTCATGCGGAGAGTATGAAAAACTCCTGAAAAGTGATGATTATGATCTGAAAGAAACAAAGGCAAAGGAATACTTTGATAATGAAAAATATGTAAAGGCGACAGAGCTGCTTGCTCAGCTGATGCCGAGATACAGGGCAACTGAAAAAGCAGAAAACCTTAACTGGCTGAACGCGCAGAGCTATTTCAAGATGAAAGATTATTTTTCGGCAAGTACCTATTTCAAGTCGTACGTTGATACATATCCTTTCGGCAAATACGCTGAGGAAGCAACCTTTATGGGCGCCCTCTGTGATTATAACATCTCTCCGCGTGCCGAGCTCGACCAGGAAAATACCCGCAATGCGATTGAAGGATTCAGTTTATTCATGACAAGGTATCCCTACAGCCCCAGGATTGAGGAATGTAAAAAATATATGAAGGAACTCCAGGAAAGACTGGTAGAAAAATCATACCTGAGCGCAAAGCTCTACTTTGACATGAAACAGTACAAGGCAGCTATAACTGCACTTACCAACAGCCTCAAAGATTATTCCGACACAGAATTCAGGGAGGAAATGATGTACCTCAGGCTGAGCTCACTTTTCCAATATGCTGAAAACAGTCTGGCAGTCAGGCAGAAGGAGAGGTACCAGGCAACGCTTGATGACTATTATTCATTCATGGAAGAGTTCCCTGAAAGCAAATATTCAAGAGATGTGAAGAGAATATTCCAGAGAACCAGTGAATATCTTAAAACAGGTAATATTGAACCAGTAGCAAATAACCAGTAAAATAATATGGATTACAGAAAATCAAGTGCACCCGTGACGACTGTCACACGTAACATTGATAAAATTACTCAGGGAACGGGTAACATTTATGAAACAGTGATCATCGTATCAAGAAGATCGAACCAGATTGCAGTGGAAATGAAGCAGGAGCTCAACAAGAAGCTTGAGGAATTCGCCTCATACAGTGATAACCTGGAGGAGGTTTTTGAAAACCGTGAACAGATAGAGATATCAAAGTTCTATGAGAGACTTCCCAAGCCTACTCTTATTGCACTTCAGGAGCTTGAGGAAGGTAAGATCTTCCACAGGAACCCGGAGAAGATGGCAAAACCAAAATAAAACCTGCCTGACATGCTGAAAGGCAAGAAGATACTTATTGGAGTTACCGGCGGAATCGCAGCTTATAAAACTGCCTCTGTGATCCGTTTGCTTGTCAGGGAAGGTGCCGAGGTCAGGGTCATCATGACGGACCACGCAAGGGAGTTTATCACACCTCTTACACTCGCAACGCTTTCAAAAAACCCGGTACTTACAGAATTCTTCAATCCTGAAAATGGCGACTGGAACAGCCATATTGACCTTGGTATCTGGGCGGATCTGTTCCTTATTGCACCTGCAACAGCGAATTCAATTGCAAAAATGGCAAACGGGATAGCAGATAATCTGCTGCTGACAACTTATTTATCAACCCGCTGCCCGGTGCTTGTTGCTCCTTCAATGGATACCGACATGCTTAAACATCCGGCAACCATTATTAATATAGAAACACTTAAAGCATTCGGGAATAAAATACTGGAACCTTCAACCGGGGACCTTGCAAGCGGTCTGACAGGGAAGGGAAGGATGGCTGAACCGGATGAAATAGTAAAGGAGATAAAAGGCTTCTTTACAAAAAAAAAAACAGATAAACCCCTGAACGGGAAGCATATCCTTATAAATGCCGGTCCGACCCGCGAATCAATTGATCCTGTCCGTTTTATAAGCAATTATTCTTCAGGCAAAATGGGAATTGCACTGGCTGATGCCGCTGCCCGGTACGGAGCTTCAGTTGACCTTATCCTTGGACCTGTAAATATATTGCCTGAAGAAACATCTGTAAGGATTACAAAAGTCGTAACAGCTGAGGCAATGGCCTCAGAATGTATTTCGAGATTCCCTGATTGTGACGCAGCAATACTCTCTGCCGCGGTTGCTGATTATGCTCCTGTAATAACCAAAAGGGAGAAGATCAAAAAGAGCAGCAAGTCAATGATCCTGGAACTAAAACCCACAACTGATATTGCAGAAGCTCTCGGAAAAGTAAAGAAGCGGTCACAACTTCTTGCCGGATTTGCACTTGAAACCGGCAACGGCATGAGCAATGCAAAAAGCAAGCTGATGCATAAAAACCTTGATTTCATTGTTCTGAATTCGCTGGCGGACAAGGGAGCGGGCTTTGAACACGATACAAACAAAATAACTATTATTGACAAGTACAATAATATTGATAAATTTGGATTGAAATCAAAGGAAGAAGCTGCAAGGGATATTCTTGACAAGGTTGTATCAATGATCAAATAAAGGATGACAATGCCCTCTTTCCGGAAATATCTGCTGACCCTGATGCTTATCGTTATCCCGGGATTCCTGTTCTCACAGGAGCTGAACTGCAATGTGCAGGTCTCTGCCCAGAAGATACAGGGCTCCAACCGCCAGATGTTTGAAAACATGCAGCGCGATGTTTATGAATTCATGAACAACACTGTATGGACCAATCATTTGTTCAGCTATTCGGAAAGGATAGACTGCAATATACTGATCAATATTACCAACCAGCTTTCAGCCGATGAATTCAGCGGAACAATACAGGTACAGCTCAGGAGACCGGTGTTCAACACCACTTATAATTCCACCGTGCTTAATTTCGTCGATAATAACTTCAGGTTCAGGTATGTAGAGTTTCAGCCGCTTGAATTTGACCCGACAACACACAGATCAAACCTTGTTTCAGTACTTGCTTATTATACTTATATTATTCTCGGATTCGACTATGATACTTTTGCTCCGGAGGGAGGCACTGAGTACTTCCAGATGGCTGAGAAAATTGTATTAAATGCCCAGAATGCCCCGGAGACGGGATGGAAACCATATGACGGATCGCGAAACCGCAACAGGTACTGGCTCATAAAAAATATCCTTGACAAGGAGTATGAGGGAGTCAGAGAATTCGTTTATGAGTACTACATGAACGGAATGGATAAAATGGAATCAAGGATATCTGAAGCAAGGATAAGCATGGTTGAGAGCCTGAGGCTTATCCAGGAGGTCTACAGGAAAAAACCCGACCCTTTCATGTACCTTATCCAGGTAGTAATGGAAGCAAAATCAGACGAGATGATAAATGTTTTTTCCGAGGCATTCCCCGAAGAGAAAAGCAGAGTTGTGCAGATCCTTACCGAGATAGATCCTGCCAACAAGTCAAAATATGAGAAGATCACGGCATCCAATTAACCATAGTCCCAGGTTATGCTCATTAAACTGTACGTTCAAAACTATGCGCTTATCAAGAATCTGGACGTCGAACTTGATGAGGGACTGACTATCATTACCGGTGAAACAGGTGCCGGAAAAACAATCCTGCTTGGTGCTTTATCCCTGATACTGGGTAACAGGGCAGATACATCAGTGCTGCTGGAAAAAAATGAAAAATGTGTGGTGGAGGGAACTTTCAGGATTGAGGAGTATGATCTTGATGACTTTTTCAGATATAATGAGCTTGATTATGAGCCTGTTACAATTCTCAGAAGAGAAATTAATCCTGCAGGCAAATCACGTGCTTTCATAAATGATACACCAGTCACAATCAACCTGCTTAAGGAACTTGGCGGCCGGCTGATCGATATACATTCGCAGCACCAGACGCTGATGCTTAATGATAATTCGTTCCAGCTTAACGTGATTGATTCTTTTGCAGGCACAATAAAGCTGAAAGAGGAATACAGAACTTCATATCACAAATACAGAAGCCTTAAGAAGGAATACTCTGAAATAAAGGACAGAGCTGACAGGAACAAGGCAGATCTTGAATATTACCAGTTCCAGCTGAATCAGCTTGAGGACGCTAAACTCATTGACGGTGAACAGGAAGAGCTCGAGAGAGAACAGGAGCTTCTCAGCCATGCAGAAGAGATTAAAGCTGCGCTTGGTACCGCATCAGGATTGTTTTCATCTGAAGGAAATTCGATATTAAGCTCGCTGAGACTAGCTAAACTCAACCTGTCAAAGATAAAAGAATTCCTCCAGCAGGGAGATGATCTCCTTAAACGGACAGAATCATCTTATGTGGAGATGAATGATATTGCTGCCGAGCTTGAAAAGCTTGCGGCGTCAATTGAAGCTGATCCGGGTCGTCTTGCGCATGTCAATGACCGTCTCGATACTTTATATGCTCTCATGCAGAAGCACAGGGTGAGCTCACCCGGCGAGCTTATAATCAAGAGAGAAGAGACAAGAACGCTGATAAAATCCATTATCACGAGCGATGACCGGATGATTGAGATTGAATCGCTTCTTTCAAAAGAAACAGAGAGTCTTGAGAAACTGTCAGGTGAGATTTCAGTGAAGAGGAAAGAAATTGTACATGATGTGGAAAAGAAAATCAC
Organism: uncultured Rikenellaceae bacterium; assembly: GCA_964525415.1. Classification (GTDB taxonomy): domain Bacteria; phylum Bacteroidota; class Bacteroidia; order Bacteroidales; family VadinHA17; genus LD21. The sequence goes on from CAZGGZ010000074.1 coordinate 6,151, forward strand.
CGATCTTCTTAAGCAGCTTGGAATGCCAAATGCAAAATTCAGAATATCGCTTGCAAGTCTTCCGGATTTTGCTCCGTCAGGAACCGATTATGCCGATTTCCTCTTTTCTGCAAACAAACAGGTGGAGCCCGAAAACCTTGCAAGAACAGCTTCGGGAGGTGAATTGTCAAGGGTAATGCTGAGCCTTAAATCACTGCTGACTAAGAATACAAATCTTCCGACAATAATCTTTGATGAGATTGATGCGGGGGTATCCGGCGAAGTTGCAGATAAGGTCGGACAAATACTTGCCGGTATGGGAAAATATATGCAGGTGATCAATATAACACACCTTCCACAGGTTGCTTCAAGGGGGACAAAGCATTACCATGTTTACAAGGATGAAAGCGGAGAGGAAACAATTACCAGGATTAAATTGTTATCTTCTGATGAACGGATTATTGAAGTTGCCAGGTTACTGAGCGGCAGTGAGATAACTGAGATCGCGATAAGGAATGCGAAGGAACT
>CAZGGZ010000074.1:6757-10586 GCA_964525415.1 uncultured Rikenellaceae bacterium
CAAGGCAAGAAAGGCATAATTTTCGGCGCGTTGAATGACAAGTCGATAGCATGGCAGGCAGCCTTTAAGGCACACCATCATGGAGCACAGCTGGTTCTCACAAACTCACCGGTTGCAGTAAGGATGGGTACTATAAACGAGCTTGCAGAAAAAACCGGCAGTAAAGTCATTACTGCTGATGCCACAAAGATGGAAGATATTGATAATCTGCTTACTGAGAGCATGAAGTTCTTCGGCGGACAGTTTGATTTCATTCTTCATTCAATAGGAATGTCGCCAAACGTGAGGAAGGATATTCCCTACGAACAGACCAGCTATGAGAATATGCTGAAGACTTTTGATATATCTGCCCTGAGTTTTCACAGGATACTCCAGACCGCATACAAGCTTGATGCAATAAAGGAATGGGGCTCGGTCGTTGCGCTTTCGTATGTTGCAGCACAGAGGACACTCACTGGCTACAACGACATGGGAGATGCAAAAGCCCTGCTTGAATCTATTGCCAGGAGCTTCGGGTATATTTACGGAAGGGACAGGAAAGTAAGAATTAATACAATTTCTCAATCACCTACACCAACCACTGCAGGAACCAGCATTCACGGCTTTGATTCGCTTGTAGACTTCTCGGAGAGAATGTCTCCGCTGGGAAATGCAACAGCTGAAGAGTGTGCTGATTATTGTGTTGCACTGTTTTCGGACCTTACAAGAAAAGTGACGATGCAGAACCTTTATCACGATGGCGGATTCTCGAGCATGGGAATGAGCCTGAAGGCTATTGAACAATACAAAAAGAGCTTTGAGGAGTGTGATGAAAAGAAAGAGTAAATAAGTATAAATACCTATTTTTCAGGCGATTCATCTTTCAGGTGAGTCGCTTTTTTTATATTTGGTTATACCAAACCTGACCGCCATGCTGAAAATGATGCTGCTGATCGTGTTCTACATCATATTTCCTGTATTTCTGATCTGGCTTACAGTGAAGTATCCGTTCTTCAAGAAAATTGGTGCAATAGTTCTTGCGTACGCTACTGGTATTATAATTGCCAACATAGGCATTCTTCCCCGGGGAAGTGATTTATTCCGGGAAGCCACCATTGGGCAGGACAGGCCATATATTCCCAAAGCAGAGGCGGTTGAGATGGTTAAGGCCGGTACTCTCTCTGAACGTGATCTGAAGATAAACAGTGTTGCCGTGATTCAGGACAGTATGCAGACAGCGCTGGTGCCGCTCGCCATTCCCCTGATCCTTTTTTCACTCAATGTAAGAAGGTGGCTGAAATTTTCTGGCAAAGGTTTTCTTTCAATGGTTTTGGCCCTTGTATCTGTCATGATCATCGTGGTTACGGGTTACTTGATATTCAGGAATAAAGTCCCCGGGTGTGATAAGATAGGGGGGATGCTTATCGGTCTTTACACGGGAGGCTCAGTCAACCTTGCGTCAATTGCACTGGCTCTTAAGGTTGAACCTAATGCATTTATAATGACGAATACTTATGACATGATTGTCGGGGCAATTGTTATACTCTTCTTTATCACTGCCGGACCGGCTTTCTTCAGGATGTTCCTTCCTCCTTTCAAAGGTAATGCAGGTCATAGCGGAGAAAACGTCGACATTAACAAAATGCAGGAGCAGATGGCAGAGGATTTTGATGACTTTTCCGGGATGTTCAGGAAAGGAACCGTTCTGTCTCTTCTCACCGCCCTTGGAATTGCCGTGTTTATTTTCCTTTTGGGTTTTGGAGTCAGTCTCCTTTTTCCCCATGTGCCCCCAACCGTTACAGTGATACTAACCATTACAACTCTCGGTGTTGCGGCATCTTTTATCCCGCGGATAAGACAAATCAGAAAGACATTTCAGTTTGGAATGTACCTTATTATTGCTTTTTCGATTGTTATAGCCTCAAGGTGCGACCTGAGCGTAATTTTCCAGGCAAAATACATTAGCCTTCTGCTTTACGTCACATACGCCTACTTCGGTTCCCTCTTTCTGCATCTGCTGCTCTCGTTGATATTCAGGGTGAATGCTGATGATTACCTGATTACGACAACCGGATTTGTATATTCACCTCCGTTTGTACCAATGGTGGCAGCAGCTCTGAAAAACAAAGATGTAATTCTTACCGGATTGGCTACCGGAATTATCGGCTGGATTATCGGAAACTATATTGGAGTTGCCTTTGGAATGTGGCTGGGCAAGATCTAAAACAGGTAATTCAGCCCCATCGAAAATCCGATATTACCATCCTGTTCATTCAATGCTTTGCCGATATCTATTGCAACTACAAAATTTTTGTTTATCACCGGCATTATGCTTACACCCACGCACTGATGGAGTTTTTCTTCACCAGGATTGAAGTAATCCGAGAAGTTCTCAGTCGGATATGCAGCGGAAAAAGTAGTGCTGAGATCTGCTGGCAGATCAATACCCTTTACAGTCATACCTGCATCATAAAACAGGTTAAGGCCAATATATATATCCAGATTGAAAAGTGTAAAATAAACCGGTTTCCAGCGAAGCTCAAAGTTACCGAGAATATAAGCATTACCTATTACCCTGTTCTTAACAACGCCTCTCATTGTGCTCGAACCGCCGAGACCTTCACTGTATGTGCCGGTCAGCATGGATGTAATTGCCTGTGACTGATAGAAGAACGGAACATCTCCGGAAAGCGTGGTCTGATAATTCAGGCGGTATGCAAATGAAAGGTCATCCTTGATCAATGTAAAGTATTGACGATAAATGAAATAGAATTTTGAGAATCCCCAGTCATTTCCCAAAAATGAAGGAGCAACTTCAAATCCCAGCTCGGTCCAGATACCTTTCATGGGATTAGGGCGGAAATCGCGATTGTCCCATTCGATACCTGCTTTGACAGTGTTGACCCACCCGCCGTCAGCTTCATTGGCTGAGATCAGTCCCAATACCTGGTAACGCTCAAACAGACCTGGCATATCTGTAACTGAAGGCAGTTTTATATCCTTCCCTTTATTGAGCCTTTCAATATCCACCGAACTGTTCTTGAAATTCTGGAAAGCAAATCCTGCACTCCATTTGAAGTTTTCTCCTGCCAGCTTTCCCTGGAAATCGTTCTTGAACCTGAACTGGTTCCTTTTAAACCTGTAGAACATACTGGTCCTGTAGTCATCAGCATCATCATCCATCCAGTCACTATTAAAGATTGATTCATAACCGTTGTATCCGTAAAAATGACTGGCCTGATCTGGAAGATAAGTGAGATCACTTGTCAGGTGCACTCCGGGAATAAGATGATTGGATTCAAACATGAACCTGTAGGTAGCGCTTCCCTTGGTGTAACGAGATATTTCAGTATATATATGATCGAGATAATCGGGATAAACGCTGGGTTTCCCATAATTATTAAACTCTGCAACAGCTCCGTACTGAAATCCGAGATTGGAATCATAAGTAGTAGCAGGAAGAATACCGCCTAATTTCCATCCGATTTTTTCCTTCTTTTCCTTTACTTCTTTCTGCTCTTCCTGTCCGTAAACCGAAAGAGCCAACATTAAAATTAAAAAAACAGATACGGCCTTTTTCATAAATTAATTTTTTGGTTGACAGCGTTAAAGATAAAGAAAAATGGAAATCATGACCTCTTTTTTTAATAATTGCTACCTTAGGCTGGTATTTTTACGACTAAATACCTATATGGGATTGCTTATCAGAAATATAAAAGGGCTGATCCAGGCAGAAGAGAGTCCGGTACTAAAGGTATCCGGCAGGGAGATGTCGGTACTTAACACAATATCAGATGCTTATCTGGTTCTGGAAGATGGCATGATATCCGGTTTCGGGAAAATGAAAGAT
>CAZGGZ010000074.1:10686-13707 GCA_964525415.1 uncultured Rikenellaceae bacterium
ATAAAGAGCGGATACGGACTTACGGTGAGCGATGAGCTTAAAATGCTGAGAGTGATCAGGAGAATAAAAGAGTCATCGCCGATTGAGGTCAGGGCAACATTTCTCGGCGCGCATGCAATGCCTGAAGAATATAAGAACAACAGGGAGAAATATATGGATCTTGTGATCAGTGAGATGATCCCTGCTGTAGCTTCGGAAGAGCTTGCAGATTATATTGATGTGTTCTGCGACAAAGGATTTTTTACAGTGGAAGAGACTGAAAGAATACTGATGGCAGGGATAAAGTACGGACTTCCTGCCAAGATCCATGCCAACGAGCTTGATTTCTCAGGAGGTGTGCAGGTCGGCGTAAAATATGATGCACTTTCGGTTGATCATCTCGAGCGTTCCGGTGATGATGAGATAGAAGCATTACGGGGTACTGATACTATGCCAACGCTGCTGCCTGGTTCAGCGTTCTTTCTCGGACTTCCCGATCCGCCGGCAAGGAGAATGATCGATTCAGGACTTCCTGTTGCCCTGGCTTCTGACTACAATCCGGGTTCATCACCTTCGGGTAACATGAAGCTGGTGATGTCGCTCGCATGCATCAGGCTGAGGATGCTTCCCGGGGAGGCAGTCAATGCTGCAACTATCAATTCAGCTTATGCAATGGGGCTGTCAGAAACACATGGATCAATTGCCAGAGGGAAGGTTGCCAATGTATTTATAACCAAAGAGATACCTTCATACGAGTTTCTGCCGTACGCTTTTGGCAGCAACCTGATTGAGACTGTAATATTAAAAGGTGAAATTATATAAGACCCCCCGACCCCCCCTGAAGGGGGGCTATAAACCCAATAGTCCATCTAAATACTGAATGGGTTTCAACCCCCCTTCAGGGGGGATGGGGGGTAAAGAAAGAATATGGAAAAGAGGATTATAGAGTGTGTTCCGAATTTCAGCGAGGGGAGGGATATGTCTGTAATTAAGCAAATTACGGATGTCATTGAATCGGTTGAGGGAGTAAAGCTGCTGGATGTTGATCCGGGGAAAGACACGAACAGGAGTGTCGTTACATTCGTAGGAAATCCTGAAGCTGTCTCCGAAGCCGCTTTCAGGTCAGTAAAGAAAGCTTCGGAGATAATTGATATGTCGAAGCATCACGGGGAGCACCCGAGGATGGGCGCCACGGATGTATGTCCGTTTATCCCGGTTTCCGGAATAACAATGGATGAAGTTGTCGTTTATGCCCGCAAGGTCGGCGAAAGGATCGGAAAAGAGCTGAAGATACCTGTATATTGTTATGAGAATGCAGCTTTTGAGAAGAAGCGAAGGAATCTTGCGAACTGCAGGGAGGGAGAATATGAGGGTCTCAGGAAGAAGCTTGCCGATCCTGCATGGAAACCTGATTTTGGTCCGTCTCTTTTTAACGAGCGGTCAGGCGCGACAGCGGTGGGAGCCAGGGATTTTCTCGTGGCTTTCAATGTCAATCTCAATACAACATCGGTGAGGCGTGCAAATGCCATAGCATTCGATATTAGGGAAAAGGGCAGGACCGTTGGGGACAAGAGCGGAAAGAAAATAAGTGTACCAGGTACACTTAAAAACGTAAAGGCGATAGGATGGTACATAGAGGAATACGGGGTTGCACAGATATCAATGAACCTTACCAATATATCGGTCACTCCTGTTCATATTGCTTTTGATGAAGTGTGCCGCAAGGCTGATGAACGTGGTGTAAGGGTGACCGGTTCGGAGCTTGTCGGACTGATCCCCCTGAAGGCAATGCTGGATGCAGGAAAATACTTCCTTGAAAAGCAGCAGCGATCAATCGGCGTCTCTGATGAGGAACTAATTAAGATAGCAATTAAATCAATGGGGCTGAATGATATTCATCATTTCAATCCCGAAGAAAAAATAATTGAATTTGTCATGGCAGAAAAAGGTAAAAGAAAACTTGTTGACATGGATCTTAAGACATTCATGAACGAGACAGCATCTGAATCACCTGCCCCCGGGGGAGGATCTGTATCAGCATATATGGGTGCCCTGGGTGTCGCCCTTGGAACTATGGTAGCCAACCTTTCAAGCCATAAGAAAGGATGGGATGCCAGGTGGAAGGAGTTCTCCGACCAGGCTGCCCGGGGGAAAGAGATACAGAACAGACTATTAGATCTTGTTGATGAAGATACTGAAGCTTTCAACAAGATCATGGAAGCTTACCGCCTCCCGAAAAAAACTGATGAAGAGATCAGGACAAGGAAAGAAGCTGTTCAGTCAGCGGTTAAAAATGCCATCATGGTGCCCTTCAAAGTAATGGAAACGGCTTATTCAGGATTCATCCTTATCAGGCAGATGGTTGAAAAGGGAAATCCGGCTTCAGTCACTGATGCTGCTGTTGGAGCCTTGGCATTAAGATCAAGCATTAAAGGAGCTTTCCTGAATGTCAGGATAAATGCAGCTGCTCTTGAGGACAAAGCATTTGTAGATGAGATACTTAAGAAAGGATATGATATTGAAGCCAGGGCTCTGACCGAGGAGGAATCAATATTGAAAATCGTTGATAATGTAATAATAAAACAGAAGGACAATTAGACAATCAGACAATAAGACAATCAGACATCAATAGAACTCTGTTAAAAAAAGTTAATCCTGACGTTTGTCATTTGAAATAATTGAATATCTTAGCCCCCGCGATTTATACTATTAACCTAAACTTTCAATTTATGAAAAGAATCTTATTGCTATTCTCACTGTTGCTTCTGGCAGGATCTTTCGCCATAGCTCAGACAGTGATGATTTCCGGGACAGTAACCGGCTCAGAGGACGGTTTACCTTTGCCCGGTGTCAACATTACTGTGAAGGGAACAACAGTAGGTGCTATTTCAGGTGCAGATGGAAAGTATCTGTTATCAGCACCTGCAAGTGCTCAGACCCTTGTGTTCAGCTTTATCGGGTTCGTTACTCAGGAGGTCCCAATCTCTGGAAGGACATCAATTGATGTTATTATGAAACAGGACCTGTATAACGTTGATGAAG
>CAZGGZ010000075.1:0-13688 GCA_964525415.1 uncultured Rikenellaceae bacterium
CATCTGTAATGGAACTCACTCCATATATCACCTTCCGGAAATGGAGCCGTGATCACAACCTTCTCCTTTTTTACCGGGTGAATGAATTCAATCCGCCTTGCCATGAGGCTTATGCCTCCGTCCGGATTTGATCTTGGAAACCCGTATTTAAGGTCTCCCTTTACAGGACAGCCGATAGTTGCCAGCTGAGCCCTGATCTGGTGATGTCTGCCTGTATGGATCTCTACTTCAAGGAGATAATAACGCTCTGACCGGCCGGCAAGCGAATATGTCAGGCTTGCCTCCTTTGAACCTTTAACTTCGGTATCGTAGACAAATGTCTTATTCTGTTTCTCGTTCTTCTTGAGGAAATGAGTTATTGTTGCCTTATCTTCCGGTGGTCGCTCCTTAACAATAGCCAGGTAGAATTTCCTCACATCTCCTTTCCTGAACATTTCGTTCAGTCTTTCCAGTGCTTTGCTTGTGCGCGCATACAGAATTACCCCGCTTACAGGACGATCAAGCCGGTGTACAATCCCGAGGAAGACTTCTCCGGGTTTATTGTACTTTCTGGCAATGTATTTTTTTATTTCGGAATCAAGAGAGGCATCTCCTGTTTTATCACCCTGAGAAAGGTCGGAAGCTCTTTTGTTAACGGCAATTATATGGTTGTCCTCGTAAAGTACTTCAGGCATGACTAGTATTGTTCCTTTTCATTGGGGAACTGGAGGGTTCTGACATCGTTGATATAATTCTGAACTGCCCCTTTTATCTCAGCATAAAGGTTATGATACCTCCTGAGGAACCTTGGTGAGAATTCCTGGGTTATTCCAAGCATGTCATGAAGAACAAGGACCTGTCCATCTGTCTTACGCCCTGCTCCTATCCCTATTACAGGTATCTTCAGACTGTTAGTGACCTCTTCTGCCAGCTTTGCAGGGATCTTCTCAAGAACAATTGCAAAACACCCGATGTTCTCGAGAAGCTTTGCATCTTCCATCAGCTTGCGGGCTTCCTCTTCCTCTTTTGCCCTCACAACATAAGTGCCGAATTTATGTATAGCCTGCGGGGTTAGACCAAGATGTCCCATTACAGGGATGCCTGCCGACAGTATCCTTTCAATTGATTCCTCAACCTGCTGTCCTCCTTCAAGTTTTACAGCCGATGCTCCGGTCTCTTTCATTATTCTTATTGATGAAGCAAGCGCTTCCTTCGAATTTCCCTGGTAGGTTCCGAAAGGAAGATCCACTACCACCAGCGCCCTTTTCACAGCCCTGACAACCGAAGCGGCATGATAGATCATGTTATCAAGCGTAATCGGCAATGTGGTATCGAAACCTGCCATTACATTTGAAGCCGAATCACCAACCAGGATCACATCGATTTCTGCTTCATCAAGTATCCTGGCTATCGAATAATCGTAGGCGGTAAGCATTGCTATCTTTTCGCCCTTTAGCTTCATCTCATTAAGAACATGAGTTGTGATCTTTTTTATGACTTTGTGAACAGACATAGCTGAGGCTGCTTTAATTACAGGTTACAAAGGTATTAATTTCTTTTTAGTCAATAAACCTGTCTTTTTGTCACGTTTTTCAAATGGCATAAGGATTGCAGGACAATAATATCAATTTTGAAACATGATAAACATCATAAAATGGGAAAAATTATTGGTATAGACCTGGGAACCACAAATTCATGTGTCGCCGTTATGGAAGGCAATGAACCTGTGGTGATCCCTAACAGTGAGGGTAAGAGGACTACTCCTTCAATTGTTGCATTTGTTGAGAAAGGCGAGCGTAAAGTAGGCGATCCTGCAAAACGCCAGGCAATTACGAACGCTAAGAACACCGTATATTCCATCAAAAGGTTCATGGGTGAAACATTCGACAAGCTTAACAAGGAGATAAAGAGAGTTACATATACCGTAGTCAGGGGAGATAATAATACACCGCGTGTAAAAATAGATAACAGGCTCTATTCACCGCAGGAGATATCTGCGATGGTACTTCAGAAAATGAAGAAAACAGCTGAAGATTATCTGGGGCAGGAAGTCACTGATGCTGTCATTACGGTGCCGGCATATTTCAGCGACTCACAGCGCCAGGCTACCAAGGAGGCCGGCGAAATTGCCGGACTGAATGTTAAGAGGATAATCAACGAACCGACCGCAGCATCGCTTGCATATGGCCTTGATAAAAAGTCGCAGGATCTCAGGATAGCAGTGTTCGACCTTGGAGGAGGTACTTTTGATATTTCAATTCTTGAACTCGGCGACGGAGTGTTTGAAGTCAAATCAACCAATGGTGACACACACCTCGGCGGTGACGACTTTGACCACCTGATCATTGACTGGCTGGCTGAAGAGTTCCTCAGGGATGAAGGCATTGACCTGAGAAAGGATCCAATGGCTCTCCAGCGCCTGAAAGAGGCTGCCGAAAAGGCAAAAATAGAGCTTTCAAGCTCAACCTCATCAGAGATCAACCTCCCTTATATCATGCCGGTCGACGGAATTCCGAAACACCTGGTAAAAACACTGACACGCGCACAGTTTGAAAAAATATGCGACCAGCTTTTCCAGTCATGTATCGGACCCTGCCAGAAAGCCCTCGAAGATTCTGGTTATAAAGCTTCTGACATTGACGAGGTTCTCCTGGTAGGCGGTTCAACAAGAATTCCTGCAATCCAGCAGCTTGTAGAGAAGTTCTTCGGCAAAGTGCCTTCAAAGGGCGTCAACCCCGATGAGGTTGTTGCAGTTGGCGCTGCCATCCAGGGAGGTGTTCTTACAGGCGAGGTCAAGGATGTCCTGCTTCTCGATGTCACTCCCCTTTCACTCGGAATTGAAACTATGGGCGGCGTAATGACCAAACTCATTGATGCCAACACAACCATCCCGACCAAGAAGACGGAAGTGTTCACCACAGCAGCTGACGGACAACCGTCTGTTGAGATTCATGTCCTTCAGGGAGAGAGGCCGATGGCTGCGGGCAATAAAACTATCGGGCGTTTCCATCTTGATGGCATTCCGCCAGCTCCCAGGGGCATCCCCCAGATTGAGGTTACATTTGATATAGATGCAAACGGTATTCTGCATGTAACAGCAAAAGACCGCGGTACCGGTAAAGAGCAGAGAATAAGAATAGAAGCGTCATCCGGACTTAGCGATGATGAGATTAAGAGGATGCGCGAAGAGGCTCAGGCAAACGCCGAAGCCGACCGCAAAGCCAGGGAAAAAGCTGACAAGGTCAATGCTGCCGACAGCATGATCTTCTCCACCGAAAAACAGCTGCGTGAATTCGGAGATAAGATCCCTTCTGATAAGAAGAGCGCTATTGAAGATGCACTGGCAAAACTCAAGGAAGCTCATAAAAGCCAGGATCCGGCTTCAATTGATAAGGCTCTGGCTGACCTGAACACAGTATGGCAGTCGGCTTCCGAAGAGATGTACAAAACAGCCCAGAATGCAGGACAGGCAACCTCACAATCCGGTCCGGAACAGCCCGGACAGCAGGACTCTGCCGGAGGAAGCTCAAAATCAGGTGATAATGAGGTTACTGACGTCGATTTTGAGGAAGTAAAATAAACCTTAGAAAAGAATAGAAATAATTTAACCGCAAAGAACGCAAAGTTCACTTAGCGATCTTTGCGGTTATTTTTTGTACTTTTAGTATTTCTTTTTCGTTTCCTGAATATGAATATTAAGATCTTCACAATAATCTCTTTTTTAGCTGTTTCTGTTGTTGCGGCATGCCAGACAGGAACTGCTATCAACAATACTGACGGGCAGGGCAGGAAGCAGGGTCACTGGATGAAAAAATATCCACATGGAGTGGTTCAGTATGAAGGCGAGTTCAGCAATGACCATCCTGTAGGAGAATTTAAAAGATACTATGAAAATGGCAAGCTGAAATCCGTCCTTATATATGGCAGCGACGGAATTGAGGCTGATGCAACGATATTTCACCCAAATGGTCTGGTATCATCAAAGGGCAAGTACATAAACCAGCTTAAGGAAGGGAAATGGAAATTCTATTCAGCAAGTGATGAAGGATATCTGATGAATGAGGAGGAGTATAAAGGGAATAAGCGAAACGGCCCTTCAGTCAAGTATTATCCCGACGGTAATATTGCAGAAAAGCTTACCTATGTAAATGATAAGCGCGAGGGAGAATGGCATCAGTATCATGCAAACGGCAACAGGTTCATCAGGTCGTTCTTTTCGGATGACAAGCTTAACGGCAGGTTTGAGGTATGGTTTGAAGACGGCGCCCTGGAAATTTCGGGATCATATAAAAACAACCACAGGGAGGGCAGGTGGCTGTTTTATAACCAGGACGGAAATCTCATGTATAAGATGGACTATGTTGACGGCGTCACGAACGACCGCCAGATGGATATGGATTTCTCGAATTATCTCGATAATCTCGAAAAAAACGCAGGGAAAATTGCTGACCCCGAAAAGACAGGGGAAATAAGATGATGGATGATAGTGTTTCTCTGAAGAAAAGAAGTATCAAGGCTTTTACTGTCCTGGCTTTTGCCTTAGCATCCACAATATCATATGGCCAAAACGGAGAATATTATTTCTACAGGGTCTATTTCATGGATAAAGGTGATAACGACCTGTCGCACTATATACCTTCCGATCTTCTTTCTGAAAGAGCGATTGAACGCAGGACAAGGGCTGAAATTGAAGTGCCTGATACAAGAGATATTCCTGTTTATTATGAATATCTGAATGGGATAGCTTCATTTGGACTTACCCTGCACTGTACTTCAAAATGGATGAATACCGGTCTGTTCAGGACAAACCAGCCGATCAATCCTTCGATCATCCTGGAGCTGCCGTATGTGGCAGATGTTAAAATGGTTAAGAATCCTGTATCCAAGAGCGGCTATACTGATAAGCTCGATTTTCCAATGTACCCGGCAGATCCTTCTGCATATGATCGTCCTGTTTCAATGCTGAACGGTTCATTGCTTCATAGTTCCGGATTTGATGGCAACGGAGTCCTGATAGCAGTACTTGACGGAGGATTCCTTAACACCGACATGGTATCTTCATTACAGCACCTTCGTGACCGCAATGGCATCAGGGGCACCTTTGATTTTGTAAATAATGCTGCATATGTATACGGTTACCATAATCATGGAACGGCAGTCCTCTCTGTCCTGGCAGGAAAGATCCCGGGAACAATTGAAGGAACGGCTCCAGGGGCTGATTTTCTGCTTCTGAGGACAGAAGATACAGGAAGTGAATTTTCAGTGGAGGAGGATTTCTGGGCAGCAGGAGCTGAATTTGCAGATTCTGCAGGAGCTGATATAATCTCCTCATCATTAGGCTATTTCACCTTTGATGATCCGACTCTTAATTATCAGTTCAAGGATTTGGACGGTGACAGGGCATTTGTAACATGTGCTGCAGACATAGCAGCTTCAAAGGGAATACTGGTGGTCGCAAGTGCCGGAAATGAAAGAAACAAGACATGGAAAAGGATCCTGGCTCCATCTGACGGTGACAGTGTTATCTCAGTCGGAGCAGTGGACGGCAACAACTTCATATCGTTGTTTTCTTCAGCCGGCCCTTCAGCCGACGGAAGGGTCAAGCCCGACAATGTCACCATGGGAGTAAGTGTTCCCGTACAGACCGAAATGACACTGACCGCGAGATCAAGCGGAACATCCTTCTCATGCCCTGTGCTGAGCGGAATGGCTGCCTGCCTTATCCAGGCTGTTCCTGGTGTCAGGAATACCGATATAATCGAGGCACTGCACTACTCGGCTGACAGGTACAGTGTTCCCGATTCACTTTATGGCTACGGGATACCTGACATTCTTAAGACACTTGAGAGACTTCAGGATCTGCATATAAAGAAACCAATGAATGGATCAGTTGCATGGCCGAATCCAACGAAAGGAGATGTTGAAATAATTTTCAGCGAGCCTCCGGGAAGCATCAGAGTTGAGATATTCAACTCAATGGGAAAGTTATTCTTCAGGAAAGAGATCAGGGAGTATGCCGGCCGGACATTACCTGTATATGAGCTTCAGAATAAACAGGGAGGAGTTTATTTTATCAGGGTGACCACAGACACCAGAACTTTTACACATAAAATCATCAGGCTCAACAGCTGATCATGGAAGAGAGGCTATCATTAACCGAACTGCAGCTTATAATAAAGGATTCCCTTTATATGGCTCTGCCCGACATATACTGGGTTGTTGCTGAAATATCGGAGATAAAGGAGAATTATGCCGGCCACTGCTATCTTGAGCTTATCGAAAAGCATCCTGATGAAAAGAATGTACAGGCGCGCATAAAAGCAGTGATCTGGAACAAAAGATACAGATTCCTTAAATCGTTGTTTGAAAATGTCACCGGGGAAGAACTCAGCGAAGGAATGAAAGTCCTGGTCAAAACAAAGGTTGAGTATCATGAGATCTATGGATTGAGTCTGATAATATCCGATATTGATCCTTCCTTCACCATCGGTGAAATGGCTCTGAAGCGCCAGATGATCATAAAGAGGCTCGGGGAAGAAGGTGTCTTTACCATGAATAAAGAGCTGTCATTCCCGCTTATACCGCAAAGAATTGCCGTTGTATCATCAAAAAACGCCGCCGGTTACTCTGATTTCATTAATCATCTGAAAAAGAACAGTTACGGATACATTTTCTATACTGCTCTTTTTGAAACAGTTATGCAGGGAACGGAGACTGAGGAAAGTGTGATAAATTCACTTGACAGGATTGCAGGATATCCGGGATTATTTGATGTTGTTGCTATAATCAGGGGGGGAGGTTCGGTAAGTGACCTGAGCTGGTTCGATAACTACAAAATTGCATATCATGTAACACAGTTCCCTCTTCCGGTAATGACAGGAATCGGGCATGAAAAAGATCTTTCAGTCACCGACATGGTCGCTTTTCAGACTCTCAGGACTCCTACCGCGGTTGCTGACAACCTCATAGAGTGTATGGCCGGAACGGAGTCACATATTGAGGAAATGAGCACTGAAATTAAGGAGATTTCAAGGTCGATTATTGATGAAAACCAAAACCGCCTTGATACATTCAGAATGAAGCTTATTCCGCTGGCAAGGTTAATGGTATCGGATCAGAAGGAGAACCTCTCAGGCAGGATGATTGAACTGATTAACCTGGGAAGGGAGTTTATTTCCACAGCCGGACTAATACCTGCTTCACAGAAATCGAGGCTGATTTCCTCCGCAGGTTATTTTTCGACCAGGAAAAATTCAGTGAACAACGACCACAGGATAACATTGATTGATAAGACATTAAAGTTCCTTGATAAAGCCCGTGAAAAAGCTGAGGGGATGGAAAACAGGCTCAGGATCCTTGATCCGGCGGGTGTCTTAAGAAGAGGATATTCCATAACATCGTTAAACGGACGGATAATAAGAAGTACCGGTGAAGTCACCAGTAATGATATAATAGATACGCAGTTCAGCGACGGAAGCGTAAAAAGCAAGGTAACCGGAAAGAAACAAGACAAAAGATACAGGAATCGAGCCGAAGCCGAGTTCGGTGAAGCCAAACAAGAATAAATAATTTTGGACAATCAGACAATGAGACATTTAGACAATAAGACATAGAAGATATGGCAAAAAAGGAATTTTCATTTAACGAAGCAGTATCCGAGATTGAAAAGATCCTCGGTGAGATTGAGAACGGAGAGCTTGATGTTGACAAGCTTTCAGTGGCTGTAAAGAGAGCATCTGAGCTTATAAAACAGTGTCAGAAAAAGCTCAGGACTACTGAAGAGGAGATCAACAGTATTTTCAAGGATCTGGTTTAAAAAGTAAATCAGGGCCTCAGCCCTGATTTACCACTACCCTAAACCTAAATCCATGAAAAAAATTCTTGTAACCTTCTGTTACTGCTCTTTATATATATTAAACGTATCAACAGCTTCAAATGTTTCACAAAAACCGGTAAATTTTGAAACGAAACCGGTTAATTTTGACGAACTGACTCTTTTTCTACACCAAGGACATCTTTGAATGCTTTAATGAAGGTTTCTTTGGGTAAAGCACCCATAGCCATCTGGGGCTGTCCTTCCAGGGGAACGAAAAGAAAGGAAGGAATGCTCCTGATTCCAAAAGCAGCTGCGAGTTCCTGCTGCTCCTCAGTATTAACCTTATAAACATCCATCTTACCCTGATAATCCTTTGCCAGGTCCTCAAGTACCGGAGCAACCATTTTACAAGGACCGCACCAGTCAGCATAGAAATCAATTAAACATGGTTTTTCGCCTTCAAATTTCCATTCCTTATTCTTTTCATAATTGAATACCTTATTCAGAAATGTCTCTTTTGTTAAATGCTCTATCATATCGTTTTTATTTAATTTAACAACTGAAAACTGCAATTGTTTGAATTACTGCAACCATCATGCCATAGAGTCCGGAAGCTTTTAATCTACAAATAATTGCTTATAAATTGTAACTTTGTCATGATTCAGTAACAAATTGTTATATATATATGAACATATGTCTTAATGACATGATATTCCCGATCCTCTCGGATATAGTGACAGCTGAAAACGTTAAGGCATATGTAATAGGAGGATGGGTAAGGGATTGCATCCTGAAAAGGGAGCATCCTGAAAAGGATATTGATATTGTCATCATCGGTAACGGCATTGATATAGCAAGAAAAACAGCCCGCAGTATAGATCCGAAGATCAAGGTAAGCATATTCAGAAATTTCGGGACAGCGATGTTCCGGTGGAATGATTATGATATTGAATTTGTCGGAGCAAGGAAAGAGTCATATACGCGGGGATCGCGAAAACCAGTCGTTGAAGGGGGAACACTTGAAGACGATCAGAAAAGACGTGATTTTACGGTCAATGCCCTTGCCATCAGCCTGGAAAAAGAGACATATGGTGAGTTGCTTGATCCGTTCAATGGCAGGCAGGACCTGAAGAATAAGCTAATCCGGACCCCTCTTGATCCTGACAGGACATTTTCAGATGACCCGTTAAGAATGATGCGTGCAATAAGGTTTGCAGCACAGCTTGATTTCACGATCGATAAAAGCACTTTTGAATCAATCAGGAAAAATACTGAAAGGATAAATATTGTTTCCAGGGAAAGAATAGTAACAGAGCTTAATAAAATAATAATGTGCGATCAGCCCTCTAAGGGTTTTATTCTTCTTGAAAAATCAGGATTGCTCAGGATAATTTTCCCGGAGCTTGATAATCTCAAGGGAGTCGATAAAAAGGAAGGACAGGCTCATAAGGATAATTTTCATCATTCCGTCAGGGTGCTTGACAATATATCAGGACGGACCGATAACCTGTGGCTCAGATGGGCGGCTCTTCTGCATGATATTGCCAAACCTGTTACGAAGAAGTATGCTCCTGAAACCGGGTGGTCATTTCACGGACACGAATATATCGGTTCAAAAATGGTTCCCGATATTTTCAGAAAGCTGAAACTTCCTCTTAATGAGAAGATGAAATATGTTCAGAAGCTGGTTGACCTCCATCTGAGACCAATAGCCCTGTCGCAGGAGGAAGTGACTGACTCTGCCATCAGACGGCTTCTCTTTGAGGCTGGTGATGATATTGATGACCTGATGCTGCTTTGCGAGGCTGACATCACATCAAAGAATGAAGCAAAAAAGACCAGGCATCTTGAGAACTTCAAATATGTCAGGACAAAACTGAAGGAAATTGAAGAAAAAGATGCTCTAAGGAATTTTCAACCCCCGGTTGACGGCAGTGAGATCATAAAAACCTTCGGAATCAAGCCCGGCAAAGAGGTGGGTATAATCAAGAATGCCATAAGGGATGCTATACTTGACGGGGAAATCCCGAACGAGAAGAAAGCCGCACGGAAAATAATGATACAAAAGGGAAAAGAGCTCGGGCTGACTCCTGTCAGGTGAACCTGGTCATCTTAACTTAAGATCAAGCAGAACAGGTAGATGATCACTGTATCCTCCCTGGTACCTGTATCCTGAATAAGTTGAAAAAGGAGTTAATCCGGGATATTTTTGATCCTTTTTCATAAGAAAATCAGGCCGGAATACCCTGAATAATCCGGGCCCGGTAAAGACGCCCCCGCTGCAGTTAATAAGAGCATCTGAAATAATTACCTGATCAATTGTCTCCCATGTTCCCATGTACCGGTAAGTACCTTGCCTGCCAGAGATGGCTGCCGAAAGATTTATCATTGATATGTTATACTTTGAATAACTTGTCAGTATGCCTGTTACCTGATCATCGGGCGTTGCGTTAAAGTCGCCTGTAATTATTATTTTCGGGGAGGAATGTGCCCCTGCAAGAGAATCGACCTTTTCCCTGACCGTTTCAGCTATCCTTGTGCGCAGAGCCTCTCCGGCAAGTACTCCTCCCCTTCTTGAAGGCCAGTGATTTACGAAAAAATGAACAGTATCAGCGTCAATCAGAAGCCTGGCATAGAGAACATACCTGGTTGTGAACTCATTTCCCAGTTCTGCCGGCTTAAAATAATGGTAATCAATTATTTCTGCAATATCATTCCTGTAAATCAGACACACATCAATACCTCTTTCATCAGGCGAATCTTTGTGGATAATTCTATAATTATACTTTGAAAGATTGGTGCCATATATAAGGTCTTCAAGTACTTTTCTGTTTTCAATCTCGCAGAATGCGGCAATAGCAGGAGGCTCCCACTCTCCTGCTGCCATAATTGTCTTGAAAACGGAATTTATCTTCCTGCTGTACCTCTGATAATTCCATCTTCGTATTCCGGAAGGCAGGAACTCGTCATCATCAGTAAGGGTGTCATCATATATGTCAAACAGATTCTCAACATTATAAAACATAATCCTTACAGGAGGAGCATCCTCCTGGGGATATCCTTTTATGGAGAGAAGCATTAGCACTAAAAGGGTACCGTTTATTCTTGCAGCGATACCTCCTGACATATTATTTTACTGACATTGTTATCAATAAGCGTTGATCCAGCGGTATCTCCTGGCACTCTGCCCGAATTTTACCGCAAGGGTCAGTTCATGTGTTCCGAAGCTTTGTTTTCTTATATCAGTCAGGGTGAAATCGGTGGCATAGGCAAAATAGAACCGGTCGTATTTCAATCCCATCAAAAGAATTATTGCATCACCTGTCCTCCATGATAATCCTGCCCAGTAATCCTCTTTGTAATAAACCCTGGTTGTCAGGTCCATTTGCAGGGATTTAAAGAACATATCTGATGATTTGATGAATGCTGATGGTTCAAGGATCCAGTCAGGAGCAAGTGTAAATTTCACTCCGCCTGTAAGGAAATAATGGCCCAGTTCTGTTCTGCCGGTTTCGGTCGTGTCAGCGAAAATAAGCTGCCCCCTGATAAGGTTCGTCATTGCAAAACCGACGTAATATTTTGAGGTTGTCCAGCTTGCTCCAAAATTAAAATCAGGGATAAATACTGACCTGTCATAATTGTTTATCAGCGGATCATCCGGATCATATATCAGGCCTTCGGTATTGACGGCAAACTGGTAAGCAGTAAGAGCGAGACCAAACGAAAGGTAGTTGGGATATGATGCAGTTTGTCCCATCTGGATATGATATGCATATGAAAACTGAATGCCTGTGCGCCTCATAATACCGTTCTGATCATTGAAAATATATCCCCCCAGACCAACATTGCCTCCTTTTGTAGGCAGGACAAGCTTTTTCCTTACTGAGGTGGCTTTGGAGATATAGCTGTTCTTCAGTAAACGTGTCTGGAAGCTTGCAGCGTAGGTCCCGGGTGCCTGGTCAAGTCCTACCCATTGTTCCCTTACCGTAAGGTTCACCGTTGAATATCCGTCACGTCCGGTGAATGATGGATTAATAAGGAAACCATTCATAATATACTGGCTGTACATTGGCACCTGCTGTGCGAATGTTGTTCCGTAAAACAGGCTAAGGATGATCAGTGACAATATGTTCTTCAGAAATCTCATACTCTTATTCTTATTCTACGGTTAGTCTTCCCTTATTACGCTAATTACTCCTGAACGCGGATCAGATCCGTCGTTCAAATATAATATATAATGGTATGAATCTGTAGGTACCAGTTTCCCTTTATAGGTGCCGTTCCATGGATTTGACAACAGGTTCTTCCCGTTATAGACCATCCTTCCCCATCTGTTAAACACTTTGATCTCAGCATCGGGATATATATCTATATTCCTGATTAACCACTCATCATTGTGCCCGTCTCCATTTGGCGTGATGATCTGGGGGATTACCAGGCATGCGAAAGATCCCAAATAATCAACCTCAGTGTCAATTGACGAAGCACAGCCGTTTGCATCAGTAGCAACAACGCTGTATGTTCCGGGCAGCACTCCTGTCCTGTTCTGGGTTGTGATACCATCTGACCATATCACGCTGTATGGCGATGTTCCTCCGGTGATTGCAAGAGTTATTGATCCGTCAGGGGTGTCAGGACAGCCGGCTGGTGAAGGTGCAGCATCAAGTGTCAGGGCTGTTGGTTCGGTTATCTGGACAGATCCTGTGGCCGTACAACCCTGTGCATCAGTTACTGTTACCGTATACGATCCTGCAGCCAGACCGGATGCAGCAGCTGTTACCTGAACAGGTGATGTGTTCCATGAGTAGCTGTAAGGTGCTGTGCCTCCTGCGGCGGCCGCTGTTGCAGTTCCTGTGGTTCCGCCGTTACAAAGCACGTTGATACCTGTGACTGCTACTGTTAAAGCTGCAGGCTCTGTTATTGTAACACTCTCTGTTGCCGTACAGCCGTTGAAATCAGTTACTGTAACTGTGTATGTCGCTGCAGCCAGTCCTGTTGCGCCGGCTGTGGTCTGGACAGGTGCGGTATCCCAGGAATAGCTGTAAGGAGCTGTACCTCCGGCTGCGGTTGCAGTTGCAGTACCGGTCGAACCTCCTGAGCAGAGCACCTCAGTCTGTGCTGTTAAAACCGACAATGCTGCAGCAGGTTCTGTGATTGTCACCGGCACAGTCGTTGTTGTTAAATCAATATCCCTTACAGTTACAGTATATGTTCCTTCAGCCAGGGATCCGAATGTTCCGGATGACTGGAAAGCAGCTCCATCGAGACTGTATTCATATGGCGAAACTCCTCCCGAAGCTTCAACTGTAACACTACCTGTCGACTCCCCGAAACATGCGGCATTTGTCTGTGATGTTATACTTCCTGCCAGAGGAAGCGGCTCAACTACCGTCACATTAAAGCTGCATGCAGCAGTGTTGCCGGCAATATCCGTCAAGGTATATGCTACTGCTGTAACACCTGTATTGAATACATAGGTGCCAAGCTGATTGATTCCTGCGACAGGTGATGATGCAACAGTTGCGCCATTTATAGTCCATATAAGAGATGATACACTGCAATTATCTGAAATTGAAGCGTCTATGACAACAATGGATGCTGAATTGAATCCCGGATCTTCAAATTCTGTAATATCTGAAGAACAGGTTATTACCGGTAATGTATTGTCGTCAATCACAACATTCTGCGTCTGGGTCGATGTATTTCCGCGGCCATCATCATATGTCCAGGTCACAACCGTTGTACCCTGTGTCGTTATCGGCAATGCCGTAGCATGTGTACCTGTTATGGTCCCTGAACAGTTATCTGTTGCTGTTGGTGCTGTAAGTGTTGCTACAGAGCATTCTGCTGTTACATCAGCCAGAACTGCTACATCAGGTACAGGCGGTGTTAC
>CAZGGZ010000076.1:0-13645 GCA_964525415.1 uncultured Rikenellaceae bacterium
AGATCTGGCAGACCATGGATTTTAGTTTACACTGAAGAATGTAAAAATAAGAGCTCAGCAATAAAGCGAGATACGTAGATTAAAAAGTCGAAAAGTCAGAAGGCAATTCCTTCTTACCAGGTTATTCTTTCATCCAGTTAATAAGGTTATTGATAAATGGCTGAGGCATAACCTGAAGGCCATTTGCATCACCGATAAAGAATATCTTGCTTTTCGGGTAGTTGAGAATTCCCATTACCGGAGGCGCCGCAGATTCGCCTTCATCCCTGATCCCGTTAAAATTCATATCGGCATAATCATTTTCACCTAACCATCCAAGTATCTGAATATCAGGATTCTGATCTGCGTTGATAAGCACGGAGCCGGCAATATAATCGAGACTGGTGAGATTTTCGGTAATAATGTGACTGGTAAACTTGCTTACCTTTCCTCCTGCAATGCCCTTGAACTCCAAACCCAGGAATTCACCCAGCTCATCTTCTGGATCGTACTTCTTGTGATCAGTGAAAAAGACCAGGTTCATGCCTCTTCTGGCAAGTTTGGAATAGACATCGAGTTCATCTGCAGTATAAGCCTGGAATCCATTAACTCTGATAACTATAAAGTACCCCATAAAATGCTCCTCTTTAAGCTCCTCTCCCCTTCCCAGTTCATCCACTTTTAATCCTTTCTGACGAAGCAGGTCGGCAAATACCTTACCCTGATGATACTTGTCGGGATCAAAACCTGTCTGTTCTGATTGCGGGTACCACCATACGCCGCCATCATGTGAGGCATCAATAACAACCCTTTTACTTACCGGAACTGCCGTTACGTTCCACTCAGCCTTCCGGTTACTTATATCTTTTAGCTCGTAAGTAACCGTCCGGGAGAAATCGGCAGTTGAACTCCCTGAAACCTGCTCCACCCCATTTAAATAAACAGAAATACCTGAGGGAACCTCAAACCTGGGAACCAGCTTTGTAATATCCACATCAGACTCAACCTCAAGCTTCACCTGCTTCTGATCACTTTTTATGGCAGTGGATAGTATTGTCTGCCCATTTGTTGAAAATGAAAGAAAGCCGCCCTCAGGCTCAGGATTCTGAACTGCCGGTTCATCTTTCTCGCATGATATCAGTAATACAGGAAAGAGAATGAACCAGATCCGATTGACCAGACTTGTTTTCATGGTTAATGTCTTTTTGTTATCTGTTAACGAATCAAAATGACTGCATGAATTAACCAGTTGGACTTAATTTCTGTATATCAAAGTTATTTTATTAAACTGATTATTGAAAGGTATTAATTATACTGTCGCTGCAACTACTATTAAAACCCAAACAATATCGACTACTCCAATAATTAAAGCAGCAATTGCGAATCCTAATCCTTTATACCTGTCAGGGTGTTTCAAAATTTTCCCTAAACTTATTGCCCCAAAAACTATTGCTACAACACCAAAAATGAATGGAAGAATCAACAAACCAGCAAGACCTGAAATGAAGCCTGCCAACCCTAAGGGTTCAATCATTTTTACTGTAGTTTCCTGTTGTAAATCACCCTTGTAGGAAGCAGCATACGACTTAATTACGCTATTTGAATTTTTGTTAAGAGCGATGTCAGATTTTGGAATTGAACTATTTTGAACATCATTTCTCTTATATTTAACCTCCTTCAGTCTAATTTCAGTTGATTCAACTGCGTTTAGGATTAATTTTGAGTCGTTATTTGTAACTGATATTATTGAGTTATCTGCAGAAGCAGTAAGGTTATTATTATATTCAATTTTACCAGGAACCCTTATCTCTTCTAAATTTGAAGTGCTGATATCGTCAGTCTGATTTGTTACTTCTGCAGGAGCATTAGTTATCGTTTCCTGATCCTTTTTTATTGGAGAAACACGATTTACGGCTGTATGATGCTTTTTGCTTTCTTTCTGAGAAAAAGCAAAAGTATTCCTGTTATGTCTTTTAAGGTCAGCAGCTACTTTAGTATTTGTATTGCTTCTCGGTAACTCAGGGCAATTCAGGGCAGTTTTTTTTGTTGTACTGCATGATAATGCAACAAAAACAACAACCAGTAATGCGCTGATAGTTTTTAAATAATTTAAAGTCTTCATTGCAGTTGTTATTAATTATTAATCAGATTAGATATGGATTCTTTACAGGATCCAGAATACTTAGCAAATTTATTAAACCAGACAATACAAGTCAAGTTTATTTTATATGAAAAGTCCGGCACTCGCTGCAAAAGAAAGCCCGGGATGATGTACCCGGGCTTTTATATCACATGTCACCAATCAGCAGCGAAACCTGCTCGTGCAGTCTGGGACCTGTTTGCGGTCCCATTGCGACTTTGGCATTATATACCCGATACATCTCTTTCAATTTTATATTCCTGTACCATACCTTCGTGCCATGGTTCTGTAGCGAGATATGTCCTTCGTCATATTTGCCGTAATCGGGATAATCCGCCCATTTGCCGCTGTTACGAAGCTTTATCCATTCTTCGGAATTCTTGGTGTATTTTACGGTTTCCTCTCCGTTAAGGATAAATGTCACATCATTGCCATCAACAACGATCAATGCCTGGTTCCATTCTCCTACAGGTTTGTATGGTTTAACCATCGGCGGATGCATTGCATAATTTGCTCCGCATATCTGCCACTCTTCCAGCCTGTCAGGCCATCCTTCCATATCTATCACCTGGAATTCAGGTCCTGTTTCATAAGGATAATGATAAAGCGTATCCTCGGCAACCTGGAAGATAATACCGCTGTTTGCACTTTTTGTAAGCTTGAACTCGGCATAAAATGCAAAACTCCTGTACGGTTTATCCGTAATAATATCCTGGCTTTCTGCTCTGCCGGTCGTGTTCATGGTCAGTGCCCCGTCCTCAATGGCCCAGCAGTCAGGTACTCCTGATATATTATATCCGTGCCAGCCGGTGGTGGTTGTGCCGTCAAAAAGCAGCTGCCATCCCAGCTTCTTCTCCTTTTTGGTCAAAGTGTTGGGAGCTGCTTCCTTGTTTATCTCTGCATAAAGCGAAATGGCATCCCTGACCGGTGTTTTTGCACATGAGCATACCAGTATCATCAGGATGCCGGTTACGGTTTTTAATGTATAATTTACCATTTTGTCAGTTATTTTGATTTTGCATCGTGAAGATAAATATTTATCTGTTAAAAAGAAAGACCGGTCTGGATGACCGGCCTTCTCTCTTAAGAATCACTAATGCATTATTTCCGCTAATAACCCGGATTCTGCACCAGCTGAGTATTCTTGTTCATCTCATCGCGCATGATCGGGAAGAAATAACATTTATTATCCCAGGCCCTGGCGTCATTACCGAATATCTCTTTGGAGAATATCGGTAATCCCCATGTAGAACCATCAGCCTGACGGTAATTTGTAACTGTTGAGGCAGTAACATATTTCACCTGCAACCGATACATCTGGTGGTAACCTGAAGGACCAATTACCCACCGTCGGACATCCCAGAAGCGATGGTTCTCAAATGCCAGTTCAACACGGCGTTCATGCCGGCAAATTGTTCGCATGGCAGCCTGGTCGAGACCGGCAGCTATTGATGGCTGTCCCGCCCTGGTCCGGATCATATTGATATAGGTTCTGGCTTCCGCGAGATTCGCGGCATCTCCCAGCTCAATGCATGCCTCGGCATAGTTCAGCAGGACTTCAGCATAGCGGATATGTTTGAAAGGGATAGCCTGCTTAACATACTGAGGATCTACTGAAGGATCATTGAATTTTCTGAGATAGTAACCTGTAAATCCGCCGTTCCAGTCTTCGATAGGTCCCTGGCGTGTATCAACACCTGCAACCTGCCTGGTAGTACCATCAGATTTGTAAACATGGCCAACCTGGATCTTGTCCCATGGATCAATACCCTGCACATCGGCAGGACGTTTTCTCCAGGGGACGCCTTCATAAAGGATCGATGCGTATAATCTGGCATCACGGTTGGAATACGGATTGGCAGCCATTGCCGGATTGCTCCAGTCAAATTTCGATCCATTTTTCATCTCATATTCTTCGACCATGTCTTCAAGCGGAGTGTTGTTGCCCCAGTTGTGGTATCCATTTGGTCCGGAGTAGAGTGCGGGGTGATAATCTGACCAGCTCTGGCCCGATTTGGCTGTATAGTACTGAAGCAGGATATCTTCGCTTTCACCCTGTGAAAGAAAATAGTTCACAAAGTTAGTGGCGACAGAATCACCGGCTGCAGGAGTTGGTTTATAAAGGCTGTATGTGCCAAGATCCATTACGGCTTTTGCAGCATTTTTGGCAGCTGTCCAGCGGTCAGCCTGGGATCCGCTTGTAAAACCAAGCAATTCAGGATTTGAGAACCCCGAAGCATAGGTCGAAATACTGGTGCTGGTATGCAGATCACTGGCTGCAAAGAGCAGGGTTCTTGCTTTCATGGCAAGCGCGGCGCCCTTTGTAGCACGCCCCTTGCTGCTGCCCGAAAATGAAGCAGGAAGCATAGAAGCTGCTGTATCAAGCTGACCAACAATATAGTCTACGCATTCAGAATATGTATCCCTTGTAACGTCAAACTTATCGTTAAGTCCGTACGGTTCGGTAATAATAGGCACGCCTCCGTACAAAGCTATCAGATGATGATAAAGATAGCCTCTCAGGAAGTAAACCTGGCCAAGCATGCTGTTTTTTGCAGTCTCGTCGGCAAAAGGAATTTCTTTAACATGCGAGAAGAAAAGATTGCATGATCTTATGGTCTTAAAGAGAGGAGCCCACTGAAAATGATAAGTATGCATAGTCGGATCGGGTAATCCCCAGTTATATGACCATCCCATCAGACCATCGGATGTCATCAGGCATTTATTGAAGTTGGTGGCACCCCAGTCGGGCGTGAAGCAAGTTTCATCGGAATAGTCGGAAAGTCTTTCAATTGCATAAGGCCAGCCCAGTGTATTCTGATAAATATCATTGACGAAAGCTTCAACAAGGGCAGGATCTTTCCATACATCCGCATCGGAATAGGCTCCCAGTGGTTTGGTATCAAGGAAGTCTTTCTGGCATGAAAAGGCTATTCCGGCTAATATGATTACACTAAGGATATAAAATATTTTTCTCATATCGTTTATTTTTAGAAGGTCAATGTTATACCCGTGTTAATAACTCTCTGCGGAACATAAGATGTCCCTCCCTGAACTTCAGGATCTATGATTTTGATCTTGCTTAAAGTCAACAGGTTCTGTCCGCTGATATATATGCGGAATTTCTTAATATTCAGCTTATTGTTAACGCTCTCCGGAAGAGTATATCCGATTTCCATTGATTTTAAGCGGAGATAATCTGTTGAGAAATTCCAGAAGGTGTTCCCGTTGGCTCTCCAGTACTCGTTATCACGGTTCCATGAACGTGGCAGGTCAGTAGCAGTATTTTCAGGTGTCCAGCGGTCTTCAGCAAAATACTGATAAAAGTTACCTATTTCACCTGATTCCATGCCGAGGTATTGTATGGCACCGGCAGCTCCCTGGAAGAGAAGACTCATATCAAACTGCTTAAAGCTAAGGTTTGCATTAAATCCGCCGATGAATGTCGGCATGGTGTTTTTGTCGTCCCTTACCCTGTCCAGTCCGTTTATAGATCCATCGTTATTAGTATCCTGGAATTTAATATCACCGGGACGGGCTCCTGCCCAGTGAGGATAAGCATCTATTGCTGTCTGATCCTCGAAGATCCCGATTGCCACATAGTTAAGACCGGCATTCATAGGCATTCCTTCTGCTTTCTGGTACTCGGGAATACCCGGGGTATCAAAGGTGAATACGATCTTGTTCTTCGCATAACTTCCGTTCACAGACAGATCATAGAACAGATCTCCGGCATTTCCGCGGTAGGTTACAACATATTCAAATCCCTTGTTCGCTACTTCTCCGATGTTCTGAGGAGGAAGAGTCATACCCGTACTGCCGGGAACAATTGCAGATGCCTGCCACAGGATACCCGTACGAAGGTTATAGAACAGGTCAGCATCAATAGTAAGACTATTATTCAGGAAGGTTGTATTGAATCCCAGGTTATACTGACTGGCTGTTTCCCATGTTACATCGGGATTCGGAACCACGTTTTCATACAATCTCTTTGCGTCAGTTGTTCCAAATACATATGTCTGACCGCTGAAGCTGTATGTTGACAGATACTGGTATTCTTTCAGGGAACCGCCATAATAGATCCTGTCATTACCTGTCTGTCCCCATGATGCTCTCAGCTTGAAATCATTAAAGAATGTAAGGCTGTTCTTGAAGAAAGTTTCGTCAGAGATACGCCACCCGAGAGAAACTCCGGGGAAGAATCCGAAGTTATTGCCCGGTTTGAACATATAGGAACCGTCATACCTCATTATGACCTCCACAAGATATTTCTGTCTGAAGTCATAGTTCAGACGGCTGAAATAGCTCAAACGTGCATTCTGGTCTGCCCAGCCGTTATTAGCCATGTATTGGTCGGCAGCCCCCGCAAACAATTGCGGAATAAGGTCGGTGACATAATTCTTTCTGAAGGCATTCATGTAATCATTCAGCCCTGACTGGCTTTCCATACCAACCATTACTTTAATATTATGGGTTGCCGTAAATGATTTCAGGTATGTGGCAACTGCATTAAATGTCAATTTTTTGCCATCCTGAACATTCTGGGTCAGCTGGGCTGCATCAAATCCCCTTTTCCCTTTCACCAGCAAAGGAAGACCATCAGTTCCATAGGTTATACCGTCCCAGGTATAAAGATACCACGGTTTGTTAAAGACTTTGTCGTACCTGAAATTCTTGTCATATGAGCCGTTAGCCTGAAATGACAGACCTGGTACCCATGGGATCTTTATATTCAGCCTCAGGTTGGTTTCCAGGATGTATCTTTTGTCCTGGTCAAAACCTGTGGCATCTGTACATGCCACCACAGGATTAAATCCGTATTCAATATCCGGTCCGGGCATTCCGTTCGGCCAGTAGGCAGGCAGATTGGGTTTGCCCCTCATCAGCATCCTGAAGATATTTCCCTGGCTGACAGTAGGAAAGTTTCTGTTCTCCTGGCGGCCTGCAATATCAAAAGCAACGTCAATGTTTTTGGAGATACTGCCATCAATATTGCTCCTGAAATCGTATTGTGAATAGCTGGTCGCACTGTTAATGTAATATGCATCCTGGAAGGTGTTCCCGAGCGACAGGTAATACTTCATGCTTTCCGTACCGCCTGAAATTGAAACATTCTCATAACTCTGCGCTGACCATTTTTTGAAAGTCTCCCCAAACCAGTCAGTATTGGGATGGCCCCAGAGATCAGAACCATCTGCGAATTTCTGAAGGTCAGTTTGTGAGAACTTCTGGTACCTGCCGCCGGCTGTATTGGCATAATATGCGATCTCATTCAGCATTTCTGAATAAGTAGCTGCATCGGCCATTTCTGGAATAACGGTAGGCTGGTTAAAACCATAATTGCCATTGATTGTAATGGTCGGCTTGCCTATGCGGCCGCGCTTTGTTGTAATAAGGATTACTCCGTTGGCTGCCTGTGTTCCGTAAATAGCTGCTGATGCGTCTTTCAACACGGTAAAACTTTCAACATCGCTCGGATCCAGGCGCGCCATTGAGCGGTTAGGTATCCCGTCGATGACATACAGGGGAGTATTCTGACCAAGTGTATTGGCGCCACGTATGGTTATCGTAGCATCATCATAACCTGGTTCACCACTCCTCTGTTGTGAGGTAAGACCAGGCAGACGACCAATAAGGCTGTTGGTCAGGTTAGTTACAGGCGACTGTTTGAGATCTTCACCGCTCACAGCGCTTACGGAACCTGTAAGGGTTGCTCTCTTTGTTGTACCGTAACCTATTACAACTACCTCTTCAAGTCCAAGGAGCTCGCTCACCAGGGCAACGTCAACAGTGGTTCTGCCATTCAGCGGAACTTCCTGGGTTACATACCCGATAAAGGACAAAACAAGGCTTGCATTACCATCAGGTACTGTGATGATATATTTACCCTCAGTGTCGGTAATAGCACCGAGACTCGTACCTTTTACCACTAGATTCACTCCTGCCATTACCTCACCGGTGGAGGCATCGGTCACTTTGCCAGTTACTCTGACTTGCTGCTGTTCATCGGCAAATGGATTTCCAGGCGCAAGAGAATATGCCGGGAAGGCCATTCCGCATATCAGCAGGAAAATCACAATTTTCAAAGCTGGCAGCAGCTTCTGAAAATTTCTGTCTGGCTTAAAGAGCCAAAAGAAGTTGTGAGTTTTTTTCATACTGTTACACTGTTAGTTAGTAATTAATTAGGGTTGGTTATTATATAAAGATCATATATAAGTGTTCTGATGACACTTTTAAAAAAAGGAATTTCTTTTAGGATATGACATTTTAATTAAAATGGTTTTTGCAGGTCAGTAGCTTATATCCCCAAATATTACTACTAAATTAAGAACCATAGATAGCAAAAGCAAGTATTTGTTAATAAATTTTTTTCATAACTTGGTTAAAAATGAAAATCAGCCTTACCTGATTTATATGAAAACCTGCAAATACTCTTTATTGTTTATTACTGTATCAGCGATATTTTTTCTTGCAGTTTTTGCATATTTTTATTTTTTCAGCAGCTATCATCTTGTATATCAGGAGCAGACACATCTGTTTTTATTTAATGCCGGTTATCTGGCTTCTTTTCTCGAGAAGCCGGGAGGACTCGCCCTGTATGCAGGTTCTTTCCTGATCCAGTTCTTCACTGATCCCATAGCTGCAGCATTGATTACAACTCTTCAGTGTGTTGCACTTTTCCTGATTTCAGTAAAGATTCTGAAAAAATTCAATGTTTCCGGAGTTATATGGTCATTTATCCCTGTTCTTCTTCTCAATGCTCTTCAAAGCCACCATCTTTATTTACCGGGCACTACTATCGGCTTGCTGCTGTCATTGCTTTACTTCCTGATCTATATTTCTGTCAAAAGTCATAAATACAGGTATCTCACCGGAGCTGCCGGAATAATAGTTCTATATTTCACAGCAGGCAGTTTCGCTTACCTGGCAGCCCTTCTGAGCATAATTCATGAATTATCCTTCTCTGACAGTCCGGGTCGCTTTTTTGCTGTTCCCGCATACATTCTATTGTCATTTTTAATACCGGTAGTTTCATCAAAGATGATCTTTTATACAAATCCCGGTGAGACATGGCTTCCTGTTATGCCTTTTGACCTGAAGAGACCATTAATGCCTTTCCTTTACTGCTTGCTGATTTATTTCCCGGTAATGCTTATTAGTACGAGATTATGGAAAGCAGTCAGGAATACTTCTTTTAATTCCTCATGGAACTGGAAAACCATAACAGCAGGATTACTGGTATTTGCATTATTAACATTCCTTGTCATAAGGTTCGCATATGATAAAAGAACCGAAATTCTTCTGAGAATAGATCATCATGTTCAGAAACAGGAATGGGACAGGGCACTTGAGTATTCATTCCTGTATCCCGGTTCCAATCAGCTGGTACTTTTTTACGGAAACCTGGCCATGTACAAAACAGGACAGATGGGTGACAAAATGTTTCATCTTCCCCAGACAGGTATAAGCGGATTGCTTCTTGAATGGAAACGGAATGAGGTAACTCCCTTCTTCGGGGGGGAGGTATTCTATCATCTTGGTTATACAAGCGAGGCTTACAGATGGGCTTTCGAGGCAATGGTAGCTATAGGACCGAATCCGCGGTCGCTTAAAAGACTTGTTATAACAAGCTTGATTAAGGATGAAACCCGGATTGCACAGCACTATATCAATATTCTGAATGAGACATTGTTTTACAGGGAATGGGCTCGCCATTACCAGGAATTACTTGATGATCCGGATCTTCTGGCAAAGGACAAGGAGATAACTGAGAAAAGATATTTTCACATGCACACCGATATCCTTGCCAGCCTTGACGGGAGGGATATCGGATTGCTAAGGATGCTGCAGGACCATCCGGATAACAGGATGGCATTTGAATATTACATGGCCTCCCTGCTGCTCACGAGGGATCTTGATAAGTTTGCTGAAAATGTTTACAGACTGAAAGACCTGGGATATACATATATCCCGGTTCATTATGAGGAGGCTATGCTTGCATATCTGGATCATGCAAAAAAGAATATTGTTCCTGCTGGTTATTCAATAAGCCAGGAAACATTTATAAGACTTTCGGGATATGTTGATATATTTAATTCTTCAAGTAACAGAAATTCGGCTGCCCGGTCACTTTACCCCAACTATGGAGGAACATACTGGTTCTATATGAATTTCACAAATACCGAAACACCTTAAAATGAGGAGAATTTATAAATGTATGGTACATGTAAGAATTAAGATCACAATGATTCTCTGCTTTGCTATTATCTTCTTCACATGTATTTCATGCACCGATATAAATGAATCCTGCACAATGTCTGACAGGGAGGCTGGAATATTCCCGGATTATTCAGGAGTTACCTTTCCGCCGAATATTGCTCCGGCCAATTTTACTATAAACGAAGATGCTGATAAATTCATAGTAAAAATCCATTCACAGGGTGGAAATGAGATTAATATCATGTCAGGAAAAGGGACTATCAGAATCCCTGGCAGAAAATGGAAAAAAGTACTGGATTCGTCGAAGGGAAGGGATATGTATATTGAGGTATTTGCCAGACAGGATGGGCAATGGATCAAATTCAGGACGATCATAAATCATGTTGCCAATGAGCCTGTTGACAGGTACCTTGTCTACAGGCTCATTGAACCGGGCTTTGAAACATGGAATAACATGGGAATTTACCAGAGGTGCCTGGAAAGCTTTAACGAAAAGCCTGTTATGAAAAACAACATGAGCCGCGGGAATTGCATGAACTGCCATTCTTTCAGTTCGCATAACAGCGATATCATGATGTTTCACATGAGGGCTCAGAATTCAGGAACAATTATTTTCAGGGATGATAAGCTGGAAAAAGTCAATACAAAAACTGACAGGACGCTCTCAGCCGGAGTCTATCCTTCATGGCATCCACAAGGTCAATATATTGCCTTCTCAGTCAATAATATAGTACAGATGTTCCACTCGGTAAGCAGGAACAGGATCGATGTCATTGATACTCTTTCGGATGTTGTCCTTTATGATGTCGCAAGGAGACAGATAAGCACCTGTCCGTCTCTCTCCACCGGGGAAAATTTTGAAACATTCCCGTCATGGTCGCCTGATGGAAAACACCTTTATTATTGCAGTGCAAAATCAGTTGATCTGAACAGATACGACCAGATACGCTATGACCTTCTTAGAATTTCATTTAATCCGCTTACAGGACATTTCAGTGATGTGGACACAGTTGTTTCCGCATCATCAGAAGGAAAGAGTGTTTCATTCCCCCGTGTCTCCCCTGACGGCAGGTATGTAATGTTCTGTCTTTCAGATTATGGCAATTTCTCAATATGGCATCCTGAGAGCGATCTCTGGCTTAAAGACCTTGAGACCGGGGAAATCAGGAAGAGTGAGATCAACAGCGATCAGACCGAAAGTTACCATACATGGTCCTCTAACGGACGATGGATCGTTTTCAGCTCCAGGAGACTCGATGGTCTATTTACCAGGCCGTTCTTTGCATATTTCGATCAGGGAGGCAGGGCACATAAACCATTCATCATGCCGCAGAGAGATCCATCTTTCTATAAAACATTCATGAAATCATACAATATTCCTGAACTTGTTAAATCAAAGGTAAGGCTTGATCCAAGGAAATTAGCACGGAAAGCCAAAGAAGATCCTCTCCCTGTCACCTTTGTAAATAATCAATAAATAATACCGAATCAATATGAAAGCAAAAAGCGGAATAATGCTCGGACTCATGATGTTCCTCCAGTATTACATCTGGGGATCATGGTATGTCACAATGGGAACATATATGACTACTAACCTGGGTTCATCAGGGATCCAGATAGGGGCTGCCTACAGCGCTCTTGCAATAGCAACCATGATTTCACCATTCTTTGTCGGGATGATTGCCGATCGTTTTTTTGCTGCGCAGAAGGTAATGGGAATCCTGCATATCCTCGGAGGAGTTCTGCTTTTCATGGCTTCCCGCATATCGGCCAACGGTCCGTTTTACTGGATCATGCTTCTTTACTCTCTGGCTTATATGCCCACTATTGCTCTTTCCAACAGTGTGGCATTCAGGC
This sequence comes from uncultured Rikenellaceae bacterium, assembly GCA_964525415.1. GTDB lineage: Bacteria > Bacteroidota > Bacteroidia > Bacteroidales > VadinHA17 > LD21. The sequence continues at coordinate 12,197 of CAZGGZ010000076.1, forward strand.
AGATGAGCGATCCGGGTAAGCAATTCCCGCTTGTCAGGGTATTCGGGACGGTCGGATGGGTTGTGTCAGGCTTCATGATAGCTCTCCTTGGCATAGAAACGACACATTCAACATTTTATATGGCAGCAATAGTATCGGTTGTCCTTGGCCTGTTCAGCTTTGTCCTTCCAAACACACCCCCGCAGGCTACAACCCCCTCATCAGCCAAATCAGTTATGGGCATAGACGCATTTGTGCTCTTCAGGGACAAGCCATACCTGATATTCTTCATTGCCGCAATTTTTGTCTGCATACCCCTCTCTTTCTATTTTGGTTTTGCAAATCTCTATCTTAACCAGTCAGGGATGGAGAATGCTGCAGGAAAGATGGTGATGGGACAGATATCTGAGGCGCTTTTCATCCTTGCTATTCCTTTCCTGTTCAACAGGATAGGAGTGAAGAAGATGCTCCTTATAGGGATGACAGCATGGATACTCAGATACCTCTGCTTTGCTTTCGGCAACATGGGTGCAAATGTATGGATGTTGTACACCGGCATCATTCTCCATGGAGTATGCTATGATTTCTTCTTTGTCACAGGGTACATGTATACTGAGAAGAAGTCAAACGAGAGGATCAAGAACGCGGCTCAGGGTCTGTTTACTTTCGTTACCTACGGACTGGGGATGTTCATAGGTACATGGTTCTCTGGATTTGTAACAAATGGTTATTCCGTAAACCAGGTGTACCAGTGGCAGAAGATCTGGTATATACCTGCCTATATAGCTGTGGCGGTTCTTGTTTGTTTTATCTTCTTCTTTAAGGAGAAAAGAGAAATTGAAATTGTAAAATAGATAAAATAATGATTCTGTTAAGAAGGATTTACCCTGTACTGCTTCTTCTTTTATTGTCAGATTGTAATGGAAAGACAGGGATTGATAGTGGATTATCATATGTCGACCCTCAGATTGGGGGAGTGGGACTTCTTCTTCAGCCTACACGGCCAGCGGCTTACCTGCCTAACCAGATGATAAGAGTCTATCCTGTCAGGGAAGATTATATCGACGATCAGATCAGGTGTTTTCCGCTTACAATAATTTCACACCGTCTTGGTGAGCTTTTCGGAATAATGCCGTTTACAGGAGAAGCATCTTCGGGAGCTCCGTTATCTGCATGGGACAACCAGCTCGAGATTTCCACGCCATACTATCTGTCAACATGGCTTGAAGATTATTACATTACCGTTGAGTTTGCGCCGGGCAGAAAAACAGGTTATTTCCGGTTTGAATTTCCTGAAAACTCTGATAAAAAACTTTTTCTTACAAGTCTTCGTGACGGGCAATGGCAGATGACAGGTAATAAGACGCTCACTGCCGTAGAATCATTCAACGGAATGAAAACCTGGATATACGGTGAGTTTAATACAGGCGGATCATTATTTACATCGGACAGCTCCCTTCAGAATCATCA
>CAZGGZ010000077.1:0-13634 GCA_964525415.1 uncultured Rikenellaceae bacterium
TCCAGAAGGAAGGTCTTGTTGCGGTTCCCCTTGTTGTACAATCAGCGCATTCCTTGTTATATGTTATCACCCTGTAGGGATTAGTAAAAGAGAAAGACTGATCCTCGATGACCCATACATACGCATTCAGTCCTTCAATATGAACATTTGATCCGCCGAAGATGGTATCACCTATACAATTGTTGTAAAGGCTGGGCATACCATCAAACCTTTCTTTAATAAAAAGTCTTTTCTCCGACATTGCTGATACACTGAAATATCCAAGGACCATCTCATCGGGATCATTCTGGTTATGTATATTGCTGGAAATAGCCATAGGAGTCACATCATATAGTCCTCCCACATTTCCATAAACATTCTGAAGCTTCTCCCAGTAATTATATTCATCCTGGTTCAGTGAATATTGCCTGACCAGGATACTGTATTTTAACTTCAATCTGTCGGTTTCGTTAGTTATATAAATGAGGGGATATCTTGTTACCCGTGACTGTCCATATACGCTCGTATTCTTAATATGGATCTGTCCGGAGGATTGTGTTATCCAGCATGTGCTGTTGGGGACAGAGAATGGAAGACGGAATTGCCAGGTCTCTGTGAATTCCCACCTGAAGAACAGGCACTTTTGTTCAGGATCAAAGGTATTGAGGAAAATCCGGCACCCTTCCTCGGGATTTCCGAATTCGTTGGCTTCAGTAATAAGTACCTTTTCATAAAAGAGAGAGTCCACAGGAGGAACCGGCAGCATTTCCATCTGTGATGAAACGTATGTAAGGTTCCCGGTAACTATCCTCAGGGTATACTTGCCTCCGACATGTCCGCGGAAAGTTGTGGAATCGGTGCTGTACGTCCCTGTCGGAAATTCCTTCAGGTTATATGCTAAGTTATTTTCATCAGAGATTGTTACCTTGCACCCCTTCAGGGGTTTTGGAGATACATACTTGCCAAGAGGAAGCGATCTCGATATTTTTATCTTATTTATCCTGTACTGATCCGTTATTTTCCCTTCAACCACCAGCAGATTTGTTGCCTCATCAGTTTCAGGAATGAATTGTGTGATGCATCCGGCGATAAGGGAAATTGAAACGATTAATATGATCAGGTACCTGCTCTTCATAAACTATTAAAAATCAAAGTTGAATGAAACTGAAGGAATTGGTCTCCCGAATACCGACAGCATATATCCTTTTACAACGTTTTTATCATTCCTGAAATAGACAGAATAGACATTCTCACGGCCCAGCGCATTGTAAAGGGAGAATATCCAGTGAGGATGAGCTATTTTTCTTGATTTAAGGTTGCCGTTCACAGTGAGGGAGAGGTCGAGTCTTGAATAATAAGGCAGCCTGTATTTGTTCCTGTCGGAATAGTGAGTAAGCACAATATCCCCTATTTTGTATGATGCAACCGGATATGTTACCGGGCGACCCGAACTGTAGGTATAATTAGCTGAAAAACTTATGCGCCGTGAATACAGGTAATTGAGTGTCAGTACCAGGTCATGCGGTTTATCATAATTGGCAGGGAACCAATTACCCGAGTTGATTCTCTCTTCATTGAAATCGCCTGTGCTCCTTATAAGTGTACGGGAGTAAGTATATCCAATGCTCCAGCGCAACCGGCCTTCCGGTTTCTTTAACAGCAGTTCCAGACCATAAGCTTTACCCTCCATATTTACCAGGTCCCTTTCAATATAAGTGTTCATAATAAGATTGGTGCCTCCCTTAAAGTCAACCAGATTATTTATTCTCTTGTAATATATTTCGGCTGACGCCTCTATCTTGTTCTTATTCAGCATCCTGTAATAGCCAGCCGCAAACTGGTCTCCAACCTGAGGCTTAAGATGATAATCGCTCAGCTTCCAAGTGTCGCTTGGAGAAATGGATATTGTGTTTGACAGAAGATGGAGGTACTGTCTTGTTCTGTTATAATTAACTTTGAAGGAGCTGTTGTCATTCAGCCTCCAGTTAGCCGACAGCCTGAACTCAGGGCCTGCATAGGTTTTGTAATTGTTTAAATTACCGTAATTAAGGGTATCTATGACTGATGAAACGCTTTTTGTATACTCCGGATCATAGATCAGGATCGTCTGAGGACCAAAAGCAAAGTAGGATGATAATCTCAATCCTGCATTGACAGATAACTGATCCGTCACAATAAATTTATCCTCAATATATAAAGCCGGTTCAAGAGCCCTCTGTCTCGAAATTATTTCCGGCTGCACTATTGAAGAATCTCCCACTGGTTTATAGCTTCCCGGCAGAACTTCATACCTGTTAAGGTCCATTCCGAAATTCACTTCATTCCTGCTTCCGGGATACCAGTTGAAATCTGCTTTAAAGTTAGTGCTGTTGATCCTGTGTTCAAGCACAAAAGCCTCCTCCCTGACCCTTTCACTCGAAATATCATAATTGTAAAAGCTGTTGTTGACACTCAGAGCGGTAAAAAACCTGCTGCTGAAGAAATGGCGCCACTTCAGGTTAACAATATTGTTTTCATACTTATAGGTCGTATCAGAATTGAACCTGAATGCGTCCTTGCTGTAATAAGCTGAAAGGTCAATCTTGTTGTTCTTGTTCATGTCGTATGAGATCCTGGCGTTGAAATCATAGAATGAAGCCCTGCTGTTTTTCAGTGCAGGATTATCTATAAGTCCGAAGATCCAGTTCGAATAGGTTGTTCTGCCGGCGAGAATATATGAAATAGTATCTCTTTTTATGGGACCTTCCACAACAACATGAGTTGTTATCGGGCTTATACCTGCGTTACCAATAAATTCCCTCCTGTTGCCTTCCCTTGGCATAATATCAAGAACAGACGACAACCTGCCTCCGTACCTGCTTGGTATGCCTCCCTTATACAGGGTAACATCTTTAATTATATCAGAATTTACTGCAGAGAAGAAACCAAAGAAGTGTGATGAATTATAAACAGGAGCCCCGTAAAGAAGTATGAGATTCTGATCTGCTGATCCTCCTCTTACATTGAATCCTGCTGATCCTTCACCCACTGACTGTACCCCCGGAATAAGAAGGATGCTCTTTATAATATCCGATTCACCCATTGATGTGGGCATTAGCCGGAATGACGTGATATTGATCCTCTCCACACCTACCTCAAAACGCTGAAGCGTTACATTCTTATCAGCAGATATCACTGTTTCCTGGAGCGGGACAAGGGTGCTTCTCATTTCAACATTCAGTTCACCGGGTCCATATACATTGATATCAACAATCCGTTCTTTCATGCCGATAAATGAGAATCGCACCGAATAGCTTCCTCTTGGAATTGTCAGGGTATAGAAGCCATATTCATTGGAAAGCGTGCCTACAGACAGTTTCGGAAGATGAACTGTCACTCCGGCTACAGCTTCACGTGTATCAGTATTGGTGATATAGCCTGATATAGTCACATTCCCGGATTTATTCCTGTCGGCAGGATTGCCGATATCAATTACCACATTACCGGCTGACTTGTCTTCCTCTCCCGGTCCGGTATAATCATTCCCCGGAATATACTTTTCCGGCTGAGCTGCTGCCTTTTCAGATACCTTGACCGCAAATCCCTGTGTTATTACTATATTCCCATGACCATCTGCATAATAATACATTGATTTGCCGACAAACAGAGTGTCAAGGATATCCATAATTGTACGAGTACCCTGATAATCGCCGAGGGTTATACCTCTGATCCATTCTTCATTGTAAAAAAACCTGACCGGGAACTCCTTTTCACAACCTGCAATGAATTCGGCAAGTGTCATCCCATTGTAATTCCGGGTAAGAATATATTTCTCCTGCGACATGATCAGCGGAGAAAATGCCAGCAATAAAACTACTATCAGGCTTTTTGTTTTCATCAAGCGCATCCCCTATTGCCGCTGTTTATCATAATATTCCAATACAGGAATAAAACTCTGAGGCTCACTTTTTGATACACTCAGCTTATTTTGCTTTATATAGTTCCTTAATTCTGTTTTCCTGTCGGACAGTAGTTTGAGCATTTCTCTCTTACCTGAAACGTGCACCATTTCACCATCTTTTCTTATGTAGATCCTGTGGAGCTGAAAGAACAGATCATACTTATTGTCAACAGCAAGTATTTCGATCTCCTTCCTGTATTTCACATAAAGAGCTGTAGGTCCATCGTAATATACGTTTACATATCCCCTGAGAACACTGGTGGAATCTTCCCCCATATTTACCACCCGGTATTTATTATTGAGATAGTTAATATCAAATTCATCCACCATTTCCTTATTCAGGATTATGATGGTTGAGGAGTTTATCCAGAGAACTATTTCATCATTATAAATATCGTACTTGAAAGTCTTGTCCCTGAAAACCCTGCCGTTAAAAGTGATGTTGCCGTTAAGGTATTCACCCGTCAGGAAATACGGATTGCCTTTTACGCCTAAATAGAGGTTCCTCCATAGTTTCCCGTTAATAATCAGATAATCATTGCCTGATAAGTCCTGTACAGGCTTTGCTGACAAAAGCGGATTAAAGAATTCAATGATCAGCAGTGTAAAAATCAAAAAGATATTGATGAAGACAGGTTTTCTCATTATTAACAATGGGCATCTGCTCTTGTACAAATACGGGTGTGAAATTATACAATTTCCGGAATGAAATTTGTATTAAGTCGAAATATTAGCAATTTTTAACGTTGCTGCTGTTCAATGAGGATATCTGTTTTCACCATCCTGTTTTCCAGGATATCGACATACCTGAGTGCCTGTCTTATCTTATAATACTCCCATGCTTTCTGAGCCCATGCCAGGGCAGTATCCAGGTTGCCGTTTATTTCATTGATTATAGCCATATTGTATGTTGCTCTCCCCGCCACCTTACGTTTTGGATTCGTTGTTTCCTGTTCCCAGAGCTCGCCAGCTTCGTTCCATTTGCCGACCTGTGCTTTACGCTTTGCTATCTTGAAGTTGTTGGTTCCCTTCACGAAATAATCCCTCATCACTCGCAGTTCATAAGGTATAAGCCGGAGGGCATAACCATGACCTGCCTTGCTGCTTACTTCTTTTATGGCATCTTTCCTTCCGATAAGGCCGGCGACAGCCACCAGGGGAGTAACTCCGGTGCCGGAGAAAACAACTGACTGGACGTGATGGTACTCATCGGCAACAACCCTGTTTATCGGATCATATATCCTCCATCCTGTCTTTACAATAGTCTCCATATCAGCCTGGTGGACAATGCCGGGAATTTTTATCCCCAGCACTTCCTTATCACCTTTGTCACGAGTTGAGTATCGTAATTTGGTATCAGTGTCATAATATTCGAGTGCAAAAAGAGCATCAACACCTTTTTCCCTGCAGACCTTTGAGACGATCTCCCATGAAAGCGGTACCGGGAAGATACCCATCAGGCTGGGAGTCCTGAAGTCTATGTCAGTCAGGGTCCTTACATCATCAAACCTCTTGTTGTTAAGCAACTCCGCTGAAAGTCCGTTAATTGCCTGCTCTGCACCATCCTTATCCAGGTTGACCCCTTCAAGGCTGAGGGCTTTGTCAAGGACATCGAGTATCCTGGTTTCGTCGGTAGGGACGCTCCGGTTGATCACACCTGCTTTTTTAATCTGCTGCGATAGCGTCACAGGCGCCGGTTCAATAACATTCAGGTATAATTGGTTTATTTTGCATGACACCAGAACACTGGAGATCAATAGCATAAGCATTAACTTCTTCATATTATAGAGTATTAAAGTATCTTTTCCAATCTGATATTCCTTAATGCTGCCGTTGTATACCAGGATGCTATTCCAAACGGCTTTGATAATTCTACTTCAGGCCGTATTGACAGTGTTTTATCTCCTTTCACAAAATCGACTACCTCTGCATCGTCAATATATGCCTTGATTGTGTCTTCCTTTACTATAAGGCAAATTCTGTACCAATGATCTTTCTCAAAGCGCTTCATGGAGGTTGTTTCATTTTCGGATGCATCCATTTTATTGATGCTGCTCAGTCCCACAACAGTGCCTCCCCAACCACCCACGATAAGTGAGCAGGGATCTTTTCCGACAGGGAATGTCATTCCGCAGAAAAAATCATTACCGGCTATCCTTTTAGCCTCGAGAGTCACCCGGTAATTTGTTTCCGGGAACTCTTTCGTCCAGGTTATGCCTGTACAGCCGTCACCCATTCCGAGAATTATCTCTCCTCCTGAAACATACACAGGACCCTGCGGCCCGAAGTTGGTAATTTCCCATCCTTCAAGAGTCTTTCCATCAAATAAATATGTACTGTCCGGGTTGATTCTAAAATCCGTTTTACTGACAGGATTCTCTTTCTTATCAGTCTGTCGCCCGGTACAAAAGCATAATACCAGGGAGGTAAAAATGAGGAAAAATAATCTGATATTTAACATCCAGGGAAACTATGTATTTATCAAATTTAAAAGTTTTCATCAAAGACACTTAGAAAAATTGCTATTTTATTACCTTAGTGGATTATAAAAAATGATAAATGAATAAACTATATTTGATTATTTCAACAATTCTGTTCACAATAATGTTCTGGTCCTGCTCATCAAAGCAGGAACTGATGGAAAAGAGGATGAAGAAGTTCATCTCGTATTATGAGGCTAAAGCAATCCCTCTTTCAAAGGAAGCAAACCTGACCTCATGGAACGCAAATATCACGGGAACTGATGCCGACTGGGCTATTAGCGAAAAAGCATCTTATAAGCTGGCAAAGCTTTATACCGATCCCAAAGCATTTTCGGAACTGAAAAAAATAAAGGAATCAGGCAAAGTAAAGGATCCTGTTCTGGCGCGACAGCTCGATCTCCTCTATGATGCGTACCTGGCGGGGCAGGTTGATACAAGTCTGATTGCTGAACGGCTCAGGATGGAAACCGGGATCAACAAGAAATACTCAAATTTCAGGACGAATATCAATGATAAAGAGTTCTCCGACAACCAGGTAGAGGACATATTAAGGAACTCCCTGGTAACAGGCGAGCTCCAGGCAGCCTGGGAAGGGTCCAAAATGATTGGTCCGGTTGTGGCTGAAGATATCATTAAGCTGGTCAGGCACCGCAACCTGATTGCCACGAAGCTTGGATTCAGCAATTTTCATGAGATGAGCCTCAGGCTTTCCAGGCAGGATCCGGCTGAGGTGACTGCTATTTTCGATGAGCTTGATAATCTTACACGAGACAATTTTGTACAGCTCAAGGGTGATATTGATGCTTATTATGCAAAACGCTATAAGGTAAAAGTATCTGATCTGCGCCCATGGCATTACCAGAACAGGTATTTCCAGGAAGTACCTCAGATATATCCTGTGGAATTCGACAAATACTATGAAAAACTTGATCCGGTGAAACTGGCCGCAACTTTCTTTGATGGAATAGGTCTAAATGTAGATGCCATCCTGGTGAAAAGCGATCTTTATGAAAAACCCGGGAAAAACCAGCATGCCTTTTCAACTGATATTGACCGTGCCGGTGATGTACGCACCCTTGACAATGTACGCCCTGATGTATACTGGATGAATACCATGCTGCATGAGCTGGGACATGGAGTCTATTCTTACTACAATGATATGTCATTGCCTTTCACACTCAGGGATGCCGCCCACTCATTCACGACTGAAGCTATTGCCAACTTTTTCGGCAGACTGGCTAAAGATCCAGGATGGATGGCCGGAATGGGAATCATTGATAAGAAGGAAAACGAAATGATCGCAGATAATTGCAGCAAATCGTTAAGACTCGAGATGCTGGTCTTCAGCCGCTGGGCACAGGTCATGTACCGTTTTGAAAAATCGATGTATGAAAATCCTGACCAGGACCTCAACCAGCTGTGGTGGAATATGGTAGAAAAGTACCAGTTGCTTGCTAAACCCGAAGGCCGCAATATGCCTGACTGGGCGACAAAGATCCATATAGCCCTCTATCCCTGCTATTATCACAACTATCTTCTCGGTGAGCTTCTGGCTTCCCAGTTCTATGGTTATATCAAGTTAAATATTACTGAAAATCAATCGTTTGTCGGTGAAAAAGCTGTCGGAAACTATCTGAAAGAAAAAGTATTCATGCCCGGTTCAAGGTATTACTGGAACGATATGATTGAGAAAGCAACTGGGGAAAAACTTACGGCTAAATATTATGCGATGCAATTTGTACAATAGGACAGCCAGTATTTAGGACTGAGTTTCCTATTGCCTTGTTATTAGTTATTAGTGATTTACATGAAAACAAGAAATTTATAAATTAACTAAATTTTTAAAAAATGGCAACAAAAAAAAGAATTAACCGTCGCGAATTCCTTGGATCTGCAGCTGCTGCTTCACTCGCTCTGACAGTTGTCCCGAGGAATGTACTGGGAGGAGCAGGATATGTTGCTCCCAGCGATAAACTGACTCTTGGTTATATCGGATGCGGAACCCAGGGATTAAGAGAGATGGCTTCTCTGATAGAGAATCCTGCATTACAGATTGTGTCTGTCTGTGATCCCAATAAGTTTACTACAGATTATGTGGACTGGTCTCCGAATGAAATCCGAAGTCTGGTAAGGAGAGCAACAGGAGATAATAGCTGGGGAGAGAATCTGACGGGTATTCCGGGAGGAAGGGATGTGGGTCAGGAATTGGTTCAGAAGTATTATGCAAGATCAAAAGATTCAGGAACTTACAAAGGCTGCTCTTCGTACTCTGATTTCCGGGAGCTGCTGGAGAAAGAACAGGGTATTGATGCAATCAAGATCATGACTCCTGACCACCTTCATGCTGCTGTTGCTATAGCATCAATGAAAAAAGGGAAGCATGTTGTTACGCATAAGCCAATTGCCAACAGGATCTCAGAGTGGAAGAAAACCTATGATGTTACAAAATCCACGGGAATGAGCACACATCTGCTGGCATGGAGCAGGAGGCCAGACTATGATGTTATTAAGAAATGGATTCAGGATGGACTTATAGGAACACTTAAAGAAATACATAACTGGTCAAACCGCCCGGTATGGCAGCAATGGCAATCGAATCCTGCTGATACGCCTCCTGTTCCAAAAGACTTTGACTGGAGTCTATGGCTGGGACCAGTACCTGATCGTCCCTATCATCCCAATTATACCCATGCCGTATTCCGCGGGTGGTATGATTTCGGCGCAGGTAGTATCGCCGATATGGGACATTACAGCCTCTTCCCGCTGTTCCTTGCGCTTGGAATTGATAATCCGGCTGTCAGCGCTGAAGCTTATGGTACAACAACCTGCACAACAAAAAACAATGTGGCAGTTGGTGTTGTGAATGATGTTGCATTTCCTCTTTCCTGCATGATCCGCTTCAAAATGCCGGCACAAAAAGAGCTTGGTCCTTTTGAACTGTACTGGTACGATGGTGGTATAAGACCATTCCCGCCGGATGAAATGGAGGGTAAGGAATTAACCCGGGAAGGAATGATGTTTGTCGGTGACAAAGGAAAGATAATGGCAGGATTCAGGGGTGAAAGTCCAAAGCTGATCCCGGAAAGCCGTATGAAAGAAGCCGCCGGTGAGCAGCAGAAAGAACAGCAGAAAGAACAGCGGACTGACAGTAATGAGGTATGGATAAATGCTTTTAAGAATAAGACGCAATCACCTGGAAGCTTCCTGAATGCAGGCGCTGTAACAGAGACAATCCTGCTGGGAGCTGTTGCACTGAGAGCCCGCAAGAGAGTGGAATACGACACCGCTAATATGAAGATAACCAATATTCCTGAAGCCAATAAGTACCTCACAAGAGAGTACAGACCGGGATGGGAATTATAAAATCATAAACATATGACTGGAATAACACGCAGGAATTTCATAGAAAAATCAATGATAATAGGAGCAGCAGGAGTAGCTGCTCCTTCATTGATAAAAGAATCTGTTATGTCACAAAGTCCCAGACAGATAATAGATGACATATCACTGGCCCAATGGGCTCTTGTTGAGGAGATCCAGAAAGGTCAATGGAAAACACTTGATTTCCCGAAGGTTGCAAGAAATGACTTCGGCCTCAACGGTATTGAATTTGTGAATACACTATTCGAGGTTCCGACAGAGGGATATCTCAGGAGACTTAAAAGGAATGCTGCAGAACACGGGGTCACCATGGTATTGATAATGGTTGATGATGAAGGCGACGGATGTTCCTCAACAAAGGAAGGACGCCGTCAGTTTGAGATCAATCACAGGAAATGGATTGACGCAGCGGCTTATCTGGGATGTCATGCCATAAGGACAAACTGCAGGGGAGAAAAGGAAGTATCAAAAGAGGAAGCTCTCAAATATGCTGTTGAGTCATACCAGATGCTGCTGGAATATGCTGTCCCCGCAAAGATAAGCGTGCTCATTGAAAACCACGGAGGAGTATCCAATGATGCCGGCTGGATGGTCTCTCTAATGAAAGAAGTTAACAATCTTTACTTTGGAAGCTATCCTGACTGGAGATCACCATCTGATAATTTTGATAATGTGGATTACCTTAATAAAATGCTTCCCTACGCCGGCGGGATGTCGTACCGTAACCAGCCGACTGAAGAACTTACTGCCAAAATGATAAAGATGGCAAAAGACTCTGGCTACCGTGGCTGGTACGGGATTGAATCTTCCGGACGGGATGAGATCAAGAAAGGTATTGAATTATTGAAAAAGTACCTCTTCTGATAAATTTAATGAAATGAAAAAAGTCCTGTTTCTTATCGCTATCGCGGTACTTACTGCCTGTTCTCCGAAAGAGACCAGCAATAAAGGGGCAGATACCGCTCAGTTTATTGATGAAATAACTGTCAGCGCAGCAGTTCAGAATATCAAAGCTGCACAACCTGATGCCGGCCAGGCGCTTCTGGAAAAAGGCGTCAGTCATGCAGCTTCTCTCTGGAGGGCTGAGGATGGAACACCTGCTGAATTTTCTGATTTCGTGAAAGCGAATTTCATATCTGATCCGGAAAAACGCAAAGTCGTTTTTAATAAGATAAGCAACTACATGGAATCGATCAGCGGAAATCTCAATGAGATAATCCTTGATCTTAAAAAAGTTCTTGATGAAACCGGCAATGAAATCGACGAGATCGATCGTATGTTCGGTAATTATTCGGTTGGTTCACATTTGTCCGACGACCTTTACAAAAATAAGATAGCATTTGTGATTGCCCTTAACTTCCCGTACTATACACTGGCAGAGAAGGAAAAGCTGGGACCTTCATGGAGCCGTGACGAATGGGCAATGGCAAGGCTTGGCGACTATTTTGTTTCCCGCGTCCCTGCGGAGCTTAACCAGGCTCTGGGTGAAGCAATGGGTAACTGCGATATGTATATTGCTGATTATAATGTATATATGGGTCACCTGCGCACTGATGACGGACGGCAGATCTTCCCGGATGACATGGTGCTTCTGTCCCACTGGAACCTGAGGGATGAACTGAAAGCCTGTTATTCTGACAAGGAAAGCAGCATTGAGAAGCAGGATATGATAGTAAAGGTCATGGAACATATTATTAACCAGACCATCCCCGGGGAAGTGATCAACAATCCGGATTATGAATGGGCTCCTTTTGACAACAAAGTCACCAAAGCCGGATCTTCAGCCAATGTCAGTGCTGAACCTGATACACGCTACCAGCATATTCTGAATTCTTTCAGGGCGATGAAAGCCATTGATGCCTATAATCCTGAAATGAATACGGCTATCCTGCGCAAGTTCTCATGGGAGATGGAGATTTCGCAGAAGGAAGTTGAAGATCTTTTCGATACTTACATGAAATCTCCTCAGCTGGTAAAGATTGCTGCACTCATAAAGGAAAGGCTTGGACGCGACCTCAAACCTTATGACATCTGGTACGATGGATTCAAGACCCGGAGCAGCATCCCTGAAGATCTGCTTACATCAAAAACATCAGCACTCTATCCTGACCCTGATGCCTTCAGGGCTGACATGCCTTCAATGCTTCAGAAACTCGGATGGAGCCCGGAAAGAGCAGAATACCTTGCCGATAAAATTGTGGTTGATCCGGCAAGGGGTTCAGGACATGCCTGGGGAGCAGGAATGAAAGGATCGGTATCGCACCTTCGGACACGTATCTCGGAAAAGGGGATGGATTACAAAGGTTATAACATCGCCGTTCATGAATTCGGACATAATGTAGAGCAAACAATAACACTCTATGATGTTGATAATTACATGATGTCAGGAGTGCCAAACACGGCATTTACTGAAGCAATGGCATACGTCTTTCAGAACCGTGATCTTATGCTCCTCGGCATGAAAGATAATAATCCCGATAAAGAGAAAATGGAGATCCTTGACGCAGCATGGTCACTAATGGAAATTATGGGTGTAGGAATGGTTGAGATGATGAACTGGAAATGGCTTTATGAAAATCCTGAAGCAACAGCTGAGCAATTTAAGGAAGCAGTGATCAGGAATGCTCTTGACACATGGAATAAATACTTTGCCCCGGTGATCGGCGTGAAGGACTCTCCCCTTTTAGCGATCTATTCGCATACCGTGAATGATCCTCTTTATCTGCCAAACTATTCTTACGGACATGTAATTCAGTTCCAGATAGAAGAATACCTGAAAGGCAAAAACCTGACTGCGGAGCTTGACCGGATTTTTAAACAGGGACGCCTGACACCGCAGCAATGGATGATGGGAGCAGTAGGATCAAAGATATCAACTGAACCACTTCTAAAGAAGCTGGATGAAGTTCTTAATTAGTTAAATAATGAAAATCAAACTCAGTGATCACCCAACTTTTAATAAAGAGTGGGACAGGGAGAAAACAGGCAAGAAGACAAAAAAGATGCTGAAGCGGATCGGTGAGCTTCAGCACAAGATGTTTGCACAGAATAAATACAGCCTGCTGATCATATTCCAGGGTATTGATGCCTCAGGTAAGGATGGGCTTACAATAAGCCTGACGAAGTACTGCAATCCAATAGGGATAGAGATTGACAGCTTCAAGAAGCCGACTGAGGAAGAGTATGCTCATGACTTCCTCTGGAGGATACACAGAGATGCTCCGCGTAAAGGGACAACTCACATTTTCATCAGGTCGCATTATGAGGATATACTGGTCCCGACAATTGGGAAATATATAGCCCCGGAGGTAATAGCACAGCGCTACCAGCTGATAAATGATTTCGAAAGAACAATTGAACATAACGAAACGAAAATCCTTAAGTTTTACCTTAATGTCTCAAAGGAAGCACAGAAAGAGAGGCTGATGGAACGGATTGAATTAAAGGAGAAACACTGGAAGCATAAGGACAGCGACTGGGATACACGGGAAAAGTTTGATGAATATATGGCTGTTTATGAAAAGATCATTAACACCTGCAATGCTGTCCCGTGGCATATTGTTCCGTCAGACAAAAACTGGCAGAAGCTTTATTTTGTCGCGGATGTCGTACTGAAGGCTTTAGAGAAGCTTGATCTGAAGTGGCCGGAGCTGGTAACAGAGAAATTCAAAACAGAAAAGAGTAAAGTATAATTGTCTTGCAGTCTTGCAATCCTGCTGTCCTGCAGTCAATTTACAGATATTATGGTATATGATTATATAGTAATAGGTTCCGGATTCGGAGGCAGCGTTGCCAGTTTGCGGCTTGTGGAGAAGGGCTACAAAGTTATGACACTGGAGCAGGGGAAACGT
>CAZGGZ010000078.1:0-13203 GCA_964525415.1 uncultured Rikenellaceae bacterium
AAGTGCGCTAGTCCCGAAAAATCGTTCCGTTTCACGGAACAGATTTTTCGAGGATCCTCGTTCCGCCAGGCGGAACGGGACCAACTGCGCCACACCCCGAAAACATCCGCAAAATTAATCAACAATTCTGATAATGCAAAAAATGGCTGTAGTCCTGTGTCAGCTTTCAATACTATTTGCTGATTATATTGCTTATTAAACTATATTTGATTTTCACGTTCGGATGGTATGACTCTTTTTAGCATTTAACTGATTATCCTTAATAGCCCTTGAAACACACAATAATGAAAAAGCTAATATCCATTCTCCCGCTGTTTATTTTTATTGCTTCAGTCAATGCCCAAAATATTGATGAAGCAGCTCTTCTGAGGGCAATGCATTCAATATCAAGTCATGATCTGCTGGAATATGTGAAGATTCAATGTGACGATAAGTACGAGGGAAGGCTGACAGGGACACCCGGATACCAGGCTTGTGCGGAATGGCTGGCTGGTGAATTCGCGCAGTGGGGACTCACTCCCGGAGGTGATGACGGTACCTGGTTTCAATGGTTTGATATACCGTATACTCTTGTCTTCCCTGATTGCGGACTCTCGCTGCATGTTCCATTAAAGAACGGAAAAACAATTCAGAAACAATATAAATATATAACCGAGTATATGCCGGGATCGACCTCGGGAAGCGGTAAAGTCACTAGCGAAGTGGTATATGCAGGATATGGCATCACTGCGCCGGAGTTAGGTTATGACGATTATGCGAAAATTGATGCAAAGGGAAAGATCATCCTTATTGAACGTGAGGCTCCTGTAAATCCGGGCGCCGGACCCGAAAAATTCAATCCATGGTATGAACACTCATTCCACCAGAGCAAGCTGGCAAATGCTTTAAAACACGGCGCTATAGGAATGATCTATAACTATGGACCTATTGCGAATCCTAACAATGATTACATTGAAAACTTCATTTATGTGCATGTCGGGGATTCAGTTGTGAGGGATATTTTTTCAGGTACAGGATTGAAACACGATTCAATTGTAAGCGGGATAAATACAACACTCAAACCCAGTTCATTCTATACTAAGAAGGTGGTGACAATTAAAATGACAACTCAGCATTTTCCTGACGGCAGGGGAAGCAATGTGATAGGAATGATAAAGGGTTCCGATCCAGAGATGAGCAAAGAGGTCATTATTATAGGGGCCCATCTTGATCACCTGGGAAAATGCTATGAGATAATCCCGGGCGCCAATGATAACGCATCAGCCGTTGCAGTTATGATGGGGGTCGCAATAGCGCTTACACAAAATAAAATACCGCTGAAAAGAACAGTGGTTTTTATCGCATTCGGCGCCGAGGAACAGGCAATCATGGGAGCAAAAGCATATCTTGATAATCCTGTGATGCCTCTCGACAAGAGCGTCCTTCTGAATATGGACGGTGTGGGGATCGGCAATGCCATTAACGCTAATGCCGGAAAGAATCATCCTCTGCTCTGGTCTTTCATTGAGGATGCAAACAACAAATATATCCACAGGCCGCTGATGACAAATTACTTTTCGAACCTCGGAAGGCCGCGGCTTGATGCGGCAAGATTTCTCAGTGCAGGAGTACCCTCTCTCAGCTTCTCAACTTTTGGATCAGTTAATCACTACCATGTTCCGCTGGACAATATGGATATTATCAAACCTGAGATAATGGAGGATCTTGCACAGCTTTTGTTTGTCGCAGTTGTAAATATGGCTAACAGTACTAATTCATTGAGATAAAATGGAATTCACCGAACTGATCCGCACCCGTGTGAGTATACGTAATTATGCTCCGGACAAGACAGTACCGAGGGAAATACTGGAAAAAATCCTTGATGCAGGCAGGCTCGCTCCTTCGGCTGTCAACTACCAGCCATGGAAATTTGTGGTGGTCTCCTCCCCTGTAATGCTGCAATGCTCAGAGATGCGCTTAATCTAAAAGAAAACCAGATCCAGCAACCTTTTTACCACCCCTGCAAGTATGATTGCAAACAGTATTTCGAGAACACATATTACCATCGCTTTTTTCCATCCGTACTCCTTCCAAAGAACAGATATTGTAGCTACACATGGAATATAGAACATGCTTACAACTGCCAGCGTGATCATCTGCTGCGAGGTCAGTACATCAGAAAAGTTAGTTGTCCCCAGATACGCTGCTAACATGACCAGGATCAGCTCTTTACGTAATATGCCGAAGATCAGTAATATGCCTGTTATTGCCGGAAGCCCGAGCCATGTGACTGTAACGGGACTTAAAAAGGATGAAATGGCAGGCATCCATCCTGCAAGACTGATCGCCTGTATGACCACTCCTGAAATAATGACCAGCGGAGCCGCGATATAGATAAACTCCTTAAGTGAATCCCATGTCTGATAAAGTATCGTCTTCACCTGGGGTGCTTTATAATCAGGCATATGCATGATAAGCTCCACAGGTTCACCCAGCAAAAGCTTTGAGGATATTTTGCCCACAATAAAAACGAAGATCATCGCAAAAACATATAATCCGAACGCCCAGAGCAGCCCTACATATTTCCCGACAAGCCCGAAAACAATTACCGATACGGCAGAGCATGGCACAAGTGTCACCAGGACCGCCGTAATGAATCTTTCGCGTCTCGATTCCATAATACGGCACGAGAGACAACCAGGAACATTGCAGCCCAGACCGATTATGAATGAAATACACCCCTTGCCGTGGATTCCCATTCTATGCATGAATTTATCCATCAGGAAGGAGATGCGGGCAATATAACCCCAATCTTCCAGTATATATAATATAATGTAAAAAGGCAGGATATACGGCAGGGCGATTTGAATCAAGGCCAGCACACCCTCTATTGCTGACCATCCGAGAGAAGCAGGCAATGTAATTCCTACGTTATTATTCCACCAGTTGTGCCAGCCCTGAAACAGAGGGTCTAGTGCTGAGGAGAACCAGTTGCCGAAACTGAAAACGGCAAGGAACATCCCTCCCAGGATCAGTATCATAATCAGGTATCCGGCGAACTTATGAGTCGTGATCATGTCGAGTCTTTCATTCAGGGACAATTTCCTGTGAGGCGCCATTATTACGATTTCCCTGGTTATCTGAGCGGCAAGATGGCTTCTTTCATCAGCGATCACAACAGCCGAATCATGTCCGTGTATCTCTTCAAGCTTAGCTCCAAGACTCCTTGCCTTTTCAAGGATAGAGGGATTCTTTTGTCCGACGAGTCCTGTGATATCGTTGTCTTTTTCCAGCAGCTTTATGGCTATCCATCTTTTCGGATATGGAATATCTATGCCGTTCATCATTCCGGTCAGCTGCAAAATGCAATCTTCTATCTCTTTCCCGTATCCGGGTATCCTGTACTCCCATTTGCTGTTTTTCAGCTCGATGACCTGATCGATGATTTCTGTCAGTCCCGATCCGCGGGAGGCTACTGTCGGAACAACAGGAACATTTAATATGGATTGCAGCTTCTTGTGATCGATCTCTATTCCTTTCTTTTTTGCCAGGTCGATCATGTTGAGGGCCAGGATCACCGGACACTCAAGCTCCAGGAGCTGAAGGGTGAAAATCAGGTTCCTTTCAAGGTTTGTTGAATCAATAATATCTATTACAAAGTCCGGTTTCTGAGTTACAATATATTCGCGGGAGATCACTTCCTCAACGGAGTATGTGGTCAAAGAGTAGATACCGGGAAGATCCAGAACATCAATTGTATAATCTTTATAATAGAGGGTACCTTCAAGCTTTTCAATTGTCTTTCCTGCCCAGTTGCCTGTATGCTGGTGCAGACCTGTCAGATAATTGAATACCGAAGATTTTCCGGTGTTCCCCTGTCCTGCAAGAACGATATTTATCTTTTTCCCGTCAGTCATTCAATACTACAACTATTTTTGATGCCATTCCGTTTCCCAGGACAAACCTGGAGCCGCCTACCTCAACCTGTACAGGTCCTGAAAAAAGAGTTCTTCTGAAAACCCTTATTCCTGCACCTTTTGTTATGCCCAGGTCAGCCAGTCGCTTCACCAGGTTCTTTCCCCCTGTTATTGAATTGATGATGCCTGACTGACCGTCCTCCATCTCAGCCAGAGTTGTTTTTTCATCTTCTTTCTTCATGTTATATGGTGATATATGAACATATATTCAATTGTATTTTAAAAAAAATCATTTCTCCTCAACGTGCCTTAATCCTTCCGCAAAGAGATTGTTAATATGCCTGTCATCAAGCGAATAGTAGGTAATTTTGCCTACTTTGTTGTATTTCACCAGCTTCATGTTCCTCAATGTCCTCAGCTGGTGGGAGATGGCTGAATTAGTTGAACCGATGATTGCTGCAATATCCCGGACACACAGTTCTTTTTCCTGGCACAGGGCATATATGATCTTTGTCCTTGTAGGATCACTCATCGCTTTGAAAGTCTCAGCCAGGTAGTGAAAGAACTTTTCGCTTTTCATTTTCTTCTTCACCGCCCTCACCTTGTCCTCCTCAACAAACAGGACTTTTTTGCGCACCGGCTTTTTCTTCATTTGTTTATATATGAACAATTGTTCAATTGTTTACAAATATAGTATTTTTTATAATACAGGAATCATTTAAGAATTTGTTTTCAGTCAGTGAGATTCCTCATCCCGAGGACTCGGGATTCGGAATGACAAGGCAATCAAGGAATTAATGGGAAGAAGCGGCGGCTCACAAAGAAACCTTACATAAAGAATAAATTTATTTTTGTGAGCCGCCGCTTCTTCCCCATGATACTAAAAGAATCCTGTCATTCCGAGCGAAGCGAGGAATCTTCATCTCCTTTTTGCTCACAGCCAACTTACTTCATAACTGCTTTCCTTGACATCTGGGTTACCGCCCCGCCCTTGCCGTTGATGATGCTCTTTACAATGCTCTCCGGATTGCCGTTAAGCCAGAATATTATTTTATTATGAATGCTCCCCTCAAGGTGCACAGGAGTCTCAATTGCATTGTCCACAATAGCCGGAGTATTGGGGAAGTAGTTATAGATCCCAATGGCCCAGGCTTCATGGGTCTTTACATTATCGGCCACCTTATACGAAGCATAACCATAAACACCGTTATGCTTCCATGAATCAACAGCCGGAGGATCATACGGCATTTCACTCTGATAGAAATAGACTCTTCCCCCATCTGCATTCCAGAGTGTCTGGTACTCCTGGTTATGCTCGTTGAACAATCCATAGATCAATACATCTTCACCGTTGACTACCAGTCCGTTGGCACACCAGTTCTTATCCCATCCCACTCCGTTGCCATGATCTGCCCTCCAGAGCCATATATGATCCACTACAACATTTTTACTGTTTATCACCACTGCGCTTTTAACGGATCCTTCATGCGGTCCTCCAATCCTTACAAACACGTCAAACAGGAAAGAGGGATTTGCTTCATGACTTTTCGACGATCCGGGTTCTCCTGCCTGAAGAAGCACTTCAGATCTTTTTAATCCTGCATCGAGCAGGATACCGCTTACCGTAACACCATCCACATCAGATATTTCCATTACTGCATTGCCATTCAGCGGTACAAGCGATGGCATCCCCAGCCCGATAATTACCGTATTCTCACGGGTGACTTTTATTGGTTCGCCAAGAGAATAGATGCCGGGAGTAAATAAAAGGTTCTTCCCCTTTTTCAGGGCTGAGTTGATCGTTGAGGCATTATCCACTCCTGGCTTTGCTATATAAAACTTTTTCAACCTGAGCACAGCTTCATCACTTATGTTATCTGTCCAGCCGGGACCTGATGAATTCACCTTGAGCTGAGGCATTTTAACCACAAATCCTTTACCGCTGACTGTTAAGAATGGTTTCTCCCTTACAAGGGGGACCGTTTCAATTGTTGTATAAGGATTCTCAGGGAAATTCTGTTCAGGAGCGTTTATTACACCCATGAACATCATATTCCAGTTGCCGCCTGTCCATTTTCCCCATTTGGTATTTCTCGTGAACCACTGTTGCTGGGGTCCGGATGCAACACGGCCGTCTATCTTTGAATCGGCCAGGAATCCTCCGCTGGCGTATCCAATATCGAAGAGGTTCATATTGCCTTTTATATATACCCTCCTCATCGGTGCAGCCTGCGACACACCCCAAATAACAGTTGTATCAGCGGTTGTTGGAACAATAGTCAGGTTTTCAACACCTCTCCAGAAATTCACCAATACACTTTTGCCACGTGTATTTGACCTCACAGCACCTGTGATCACAACATCTTCAGGTGATTCTCCCAGTCCAAGTATCTGCATGTAATACCCGACTTTCACATCAAGGTTATAATTGCCGGGTTTGAAGAGCAGAGCGTACCGGTTTGTCGTGAATTCGCTTCTCCGTGCCGACTGTCTCGCGAAAATAGTATCCAATACCACCTGTATCTCATTCATATCCATACCCGGGTCAAATACAAATACATTTTCACCGAGTAACGGATCATTGAATTTTGCAGGTAAAGGCTGCAGAACAGGAGATGAATCCTGTGAATAACCTGATTTAAATCCGGAAATAAACAGCAGTAATAACAGAAAATAATATCTCATTTTCATAGTGATCTTTAAATAGAATAATCTTATGAATTTATTTGATTTAAAAGGCATATCCTCCTAATAGGGGCCTCTGTTGTCCAGAAGGTAGGAATAGAACAACAGGTGGGAGAGTTTCTGCATTACCGGTGAGCAATCGCCAAGCTCCACTTTCTGTTTTGATGCCATTTCCTGCCATGAAGGAGGAAGACAGCTCACCCTTGTTACCATTCCGTCTTCCGGTCCGGGGGTGCAGTATTTTGTATCGCAACCTGCTGTGCTTATCCTTATGAAACACATCGGACAGGGTTCTGCAGAGCTGAAAACAGTAAGTCCCGGTTTATAGACATAACCGGTCATATATTTTTTTGACTTCGGATGGTTCTCAAACTTCGTCATTAAAGTCATCTCAGCGTGAAGGTCAGACCTGTCTCTTTGTATCTGGGAGTTATGAGCAGCATATATGATTTTTCCGTTCTGGTCAACAAGTACTGAGCCTATTCCGTATCCTCCCTGCATTACACTCTTCAGAGCCTGGATATTTGCAGCTTTTGCATATAGATCATCTGAATATTCAGGTTCGGGATTGAATGCCACCAGCCAGTTATTGATTTTCTGAAGTATTACTTTTATCGGATCATCTGCTTTGATCCCACAGGGCAGATCAACCAGCTTGCTTATCAGTTCCTCCCGCGTATGAGTAATAAAGAATGCCGGATCAACCTGCGTGGCAGCAGTATTGGTTTGCTGGGCGAAAATGCTGGAAATCAGTATTATAAGACAGGCAAAGGTCAGAGCTTTTTTCATTCCCGTGTACTTTATGCAATCCCGGTTAACCTTAGAACTATACTTATAAAATTAGTAATAATCTTTGAAAATTACAACTATGTCAGTTTTTATGTAATTTCTGATAAACCCTGACATAATCGACGAACATTGTATCGGGGAATTGTGTGGTTTCATCAGGATTCTTCGGCCAGCTGCCGCCTATCGCCAGATTAAGTATGATGTAAAATGGCTTTTGAAATTCAGCCGTGCTGTTTATGGAGTCAGCAATGACTACCTGGTGGTATTGTTTACCGTCAAGAAACCATTTAATTGAGTCTGCATCCCATTCAATTGCATAGTTGTGATAATCTGCAACATTGCAGGGCGTTTTATCACCATTCTGCACATGTTTCTCATTATGCCAGTGAAGAGTGCCATAAAGGGTGTTCTCACTATTAATATGTTCCATAATATCTATTTCTCCGCATTTCGGCCATCCCACATGGTGAATGTTATCACCCAGCATCCAGAATGCAGGCCATATACCCTGTCCCTCTGGCAGTTTAATGCGGGCTTCAACCTTGCCGTAGGTCCAGCTGTGTTTACCGTAAGTATTAATGCGGGCTGATGTATAATCTGCCCATTCCCATGGCTCTTTCCTGCCTATGATCATCAGGTCCCCTCCGTCAACCATTGAGTTTTCAATCCGGCGCGGAGTGTAATACTGCAGCTCATTATTGGCAATATAACCTGTTTCATGACTCCAGTCTGAAGTATCAGGAAGCCCGGAATAATTAAACTCATCGGACCATACAAGCTTCCATGATTGTTCCTTTTCACCGGCACATCCTGTTAGTAATAAAAAGAGCAATAAGCAGAAAGAATTTGTTTTCATTTTTCAGGTTATCATTTAATCATTTAACATATCTGTTCAGGTTTTCCCATTTTACCTTCCATTTCCCGTTTTCCGGGAACTGATCTTCAACACACATTCTGGCTACAGCTGTCAGCAGACCTCCATTACCCGGAAGATATATCGCAAGCCTCGCATCCTGGTAATTATGGCCATTAAGAAGATACCTGTTCTTTGGTGCATCCATCATCAGGAAATCCACTGCCTGCTCATACCTGCCAATAGAGGCAGCCGACATCGCAAGCATCGGGAAATCCCATCCCCATGTTGACTGCCAGTTCCATTTCTTTAAAATTGTATCAATAGAATTGCCAAGTATTTTTTTGTCAACAAGTCCTGTTTCAGGAAGCACGCCAAGTATTCCCGAAACAACAGGATGATCACTCATATAACGGGGATTCGTATATGAATCTTTTGTATCTGATGAACAGAGATACAAGCCATCCTGCACTGCAAGAGGCGAAAGTTTTTTTATTATATCATCCCACATAGGTTCAGGGTCCAGACCAAGACGTCGTCTCCACTCCCGGGCAGTCTTGAGTCCCCAGTGCCAGTAAACAAGCTCGAATACAGGATTAATTGTAGTTTCCCTGCTGAGGCTCTCCTGTGCAGGTATTAACACCGGACCAAGCACATAACGGTTTGAGGTACTGTCAAACCAGGCATAGGATGCCATGAAATCTGCGGTTGAGAAAACAATATCCCTGTATTTATTAAGTATCTCCTTCTTGTTTTCCTCATTTTCATAAAGGAGCTCAGCATAAAATATCGGGTGAGGCTGCTGCCAGATCAGGTATGTACCTACTGTGCTTGGACTCTCCTTCCCTTCGGGATCGGTCATCTTTGGCCACCT
This sequence comes from uncultured Rikenellaceae bacterium, assembly GCA_964525415.1. Lineage (GTDB taxonomy): Bacteria > Bacteroidota > Bacteroidia > Bacteroidales > VadinHA17 > LD21. The sequence continues at coordinate 9,098 of CAZGGZ010000078.1, forward strand.
CACGCCTTTATAGCCCTGATGAAGCGCGGTCTGACGTGCATTATCAAAGATTTTGAAATAGTACTCCAGCTGTTTTTCAAGCACCTGCTGACGCTGCCACAGTGCAAAATGAACACCGTGCCACCAGTGCATCTCAAGATGGAACTTGCCAAACCAGCTGTTGTAGGTTAGTCCGGTTTCTGCCGGCGGTAATGAACCGCTGCACTGTACCCTTGTAAGATATTGCGAGAGGATCACTCTCCGTTCAAGCTCAAAAGCCCTGGGATCAGAACATTCTGAAAAATCGACTGCCCCGCCTGTTGACCAGAATTTTTCCCAGCTCATCCTGCCGGCTTCTTCAGTTGAGGCAAAGTCTTCTGCAAGATCCTCAATGTTCTCCCGGCTGAACCTGAATGAGAATTCAAAATCAGCTCCGCCCTGTGGTTCAATAATATACGAATGCGGTGATGTCTCTTTTACTACCCCATTCCTGTGCAGCACCTTGACATAATAGATGTCATTATCCTGCTTCCTTTCAAACAGAGTCTCGTCATTATTCTCCGATACTATTGTTGTTGAATGCCTGTCAGGCTGATTGAAATCATAGCCATCAGGCTGGGATGTTCCGAGCGGGAATGCAATTTTAATTCCCAACCTTTTCTCCTTTATAAGATCTGACTCAACCTTTGCTGAAACCTGATCGAAGTCAGGATGACATACAGTTTTAACGATAACCGGTATATTATCAATTTCGAACCGGCTCTCTATCTCTCCTGTCCAGAGATTCAGCTTTTGCACATTTTTACTTATATCACTGATTTTTATTTCAGAACCATTTTTTTTAGTAATGAACAGCCCGACCATGCCAAGGTGGATCCGGTGAGGATTAGCTCTGAGCCATTCAGAAGCGGCCACTTTACTTATATCTTCACCTGACCTGTACTGGTGAATATAATCAACCGGCAGGCCATGTACCTGGTATGTTTTGTAAACGTCTGACAATTTATAGTTCCCGGGGTTTTCACCTGTGTGCCATCCCCAGTTCGACATGGTTCCGAGTGATATTCCTCCGGAGTAGAATTGCGGAAAAGTCTGTAAACCTGTTACATCAACTGTGAAAGCAAATTCTCCGTTGCCGACTGATAAAGAATTTAAGCTATCGATGATTGTATTTTCGATGTTATGCCGGGAGACCAGGGCATGCCTGTCAATAGCGGTTTTCTGACTGCAACCTGGTGATAAAATGATAAGAAAAATCAAACAAGCACAACGGCTTTTCATCACTGAGTTATTCAGTTTTCTTATTTGATCTTGCGCTTAATGAAGATGAAGTCGCCACCCTCATCTCCAACGTTCTGAATTGTTCCGAACTGAGGGACATTCTCGCTGTTGTTTATCACTGCCATTCTCATCTTTGAAAAGAGCTCTTCAGCAGAAAGATATTCATTTGTGTTTTCTTTCAGGTTTTTAAGAAGATACTGGAAGAAAACGCTTCTGTCAGGGACCTCTGTCAATGTACCGCTGGTTATTGCCTTGCGGCTGTTGAGCTGGTAAAGCATTTCCACTGCATATGTAGCACTGAAAGCAGAACGTGTTTTAAAGATACCGCCGCTGAAGCAGGCGTCAGCTACAAGCAATGTATGCTTGGTTTTAATTGCGCCGAGGTAATTGGTAAGGTCGGTGTTAGGAATCCAGTCCACGGGATTGTCTTTCGCAGCATTTTTCGGAAGCCAGTAGCCTACACCCATTCCTTCGTCCCAGTAACCATGACCTGCATAAAATATCAGAAGGTTGTCATCGGGAGTTAATTTTGATCTGAGGTTGTGAAGAGTGCCTATAATATCTGCTTTTGTCGGATTCTTCAGGAAAGTAACATTTTCCGGTTCAAAATTATAATCCTTTGTCAGGGTATTATAGAGTTCAGTAGCATCTTTCACCGGTGCATCAAGTTCCGTTATTCCGGGATCGTCATATTTCTCATTGGCGATAAGAAGCGCAAAATTCCTTGCTGCATAGAAGCTGTATTCCACTGTAACGTTTTTGCTTACAGTATCATCCGCAGCATATACTTCAATTTTAATATCATTCATGCCAAGTTTCAGGGCAACCGGTTCATCCACCTGGAATGTGCAATCGCCTTTCTGGACTATCTGATTGCCCAGGTATCCGTTCACGAACGACCCGTCACGGTATATCATTAGTTTCTTTATTGGTGCTGTGGCTTTTATGCATGCCTGAAGGTTGAATTTATCGCTGGCAGTTACTAAAGCCGGAATTGCCGGTTGGGTGATATTGATGGCATATGTATTCACAGGTTTTGGCGGAATTACGGGCTGTGCAGCAGGTTCGGTGATTGTCTGTGTAAGTCTTTCTGAATAGAACTGAAGCCTTGTATTGTTAAGGGAGACATCTGTTGCGACCACCCTGACAATGTTTCTTCCAAAGGCTTGCGGGATCTCGGCAAGGAACTGACCGTCGGCTGATACTTTCGCCTCAACTCCATTTACCATAACTGCGAAAATGCCGCCTGCATCTTCAACCTTACCCTTAACTATAAGAGTCCTGGTTTCTGATTTAGCTATTGAATCCTTTGAAAGAGATGGTGACAACAAGGTTATAACCGGCGGAGTAACATCTGCAGGAGCGCGGCTCTCATCTGTGAACTGTTTCTGCTCCGTTCCTTTTTTTGATATGTTGAACTGCTTCACACCTGATCTGTTCTCAGATGTCTGGGCGAGAGCCGAAATACCCAGAATGATCACAATTGATGTTAGTATCGTCCTTTTCATATATATTCCATTAGAAACATATCCCGACACATGTTGCAAAACAGTTTACTGGACTGGCTATATCCAGTTCTGTGCCATTTTCTGTTTTATTGGCAAAAAAATGAGAAATAACAAGAGAACCTGTAATCCTTCCAAAAGCTAATAAAAGGCCGGCTTCAGCACCATCCTTTCCTTCCCTCCAGAGCACGGGAGAAGGAGGCCCTGGCCAGTAAAAGTATATATCATGGTTGACAAAACCTCCGATTAAATGCATCTGGAAGGAATCAGTTTTCACAATCCTTTTTGTAAGGTCAAGGCTGACACCCATAGATGTTGAGACTCCTTCATTATCAACATTCTTAAAGCTCTCAATAACGGGAATTTTACCGTAAACCAGCTGGGCTGAAATGCCATAATTACCTGAATAACCTATCCTTATTCCTCCTTTTGGACCCGGGACCTCAAGTCCGGGTAACACATGGAACTTGCCTTTTATCTTCGATTTGAAAGTGTTGTCAGTAGGTTTATCAGAGAGATCCTTGACAAGCTCAGCCCTGATAAAGAACTCGGCCGAAGTGAGGTCATCAATATCTTTCAGAACATCCCACAGGATCATATAATCGTCACGGCCGCCTATAACATTTTCGCCGAAATCACCCGAAAGGGAATTGAGCTGTGATTTCAGTCCGCCGTTTATCGAGCAGAGGACCGATACCCTGAAGATCTGATTCGTACCTGAATTAAGGATCTTATAATGAACTTTAATTAAATCCCCTGACTGTTCAAGCCTTATACTGTCGACTGTCTGGCTATATATAAAGGGAAACAGGCTGATCAGAAAGAGGAAGGAGACTGCAATTCTTCGCATATTCTTATTATATACTTTGAAACCTGGCAAGTCATTATAAAGAGTGTAAATATAATTTTTTCATGCTTAATTAAAAACATGATAAATAGAAGCGTGTAATAAATATAGATCAGTTAAGAAGGATAATAGTTTTACAGTCGCTCAGAATTTATTGACTTGTATATAGTTAATTGATAACTTTGTTCAGAAACGGGGAAGATTTATTAACCAAAACTTCAAGTCATGAAAGCACTGAACTGGATCGGATGGATCTCGGCAGGAATCGGGGCAATAATTGTACTGCTTGCAGGTATCTCAATTGTAATGGGGAAAAATATTTTAGGATTCAGCCATGTGGTAAATTACTTCCATGCGGCAAACAGTTTCTTTCTCCTTACAATCGCCCTTTTTATCGTAGTGAACAGGTGCGAGTGTAACAGGAAATAAGATTATAGCCTGTAATACCGGGATTGTTTTTTTATCTTATTTTTGAGGACCATGACCGGTTCCCA
>CAZGGZ010000079.1:0-9666 GCA_964525415.1 uncultured Rikenellaceae bacterium
CGAATCCCAGCTGGATCACATAGAAGAATCCGGAAGATATATTCCGGATTTTTTGTTTTTTTCTCTAATAAATCTTTTAAGTTTTTCTTTAGGATCAAAATCCCTAATTTAGCGTACTGAGTTTTTAAGATGGCAGCCTTTTTTATGAAACGTCTGTTTGAAAACAAGGTTGTAATAGTTACGGGTGCTTCTTCAGGAATAGGAGAAGCAGTAGCACGTGAATTCGCAGCTAATGGCAGCAAAGTGATGCTCGCTGCAAGATCTGAAGAAAAACTGGCTGCTATCGTTAATGAAATACGTGACAAGAAGCTTGAGGCAAGCTATATCAGAACCGATGTTACCAGGGAAGAGGACTGCAGGAATCTTGTTGAAAAGACTGTTGAAAAATATGGCACGGTCAATATCCTGATTAATAACGCCGGTCTTTCAATGAGAGCCTCTTTTGATGAGGTTGATCTTAAAGTGCTGCATAGGCTTATGAACATAAATTTCTGGGGTACAGTATATTGCACTAAATATGCTCTGCCTTACCTTGTTGCAAGCAGGGGATCTCTTGTGGGTGTCTCTTCCGTGGCCGGATTCCACGGCCTTCCGGGACGAACAGGCTATTCAGCATCCAAGTTTGCTATCCATGGATTCCTTGAAACAATAAGAATTGAAAACCTGAAGAAAGGCTTGCACGTGATGGTTATTGCGCCTGGATTTACAGCATCAGAGATCCGAAAGCATGCCCTGACCGCCAATGGTTCGGAACAGGGAACCTCGCCAAGAAAAGAAGAGAAACTGAAGTCTCCGGAATATGTCGCAAAATGGGTGCTTAAAGGAATACGCAAGAAAAAAAGAAATAAGATCCTGACATGGGAAGGAAGACTAACAGCCCTTTTCCAGAGAATCATACCTGCTGTGGTCGATTGGGTATACTACATAGAGATGTCAAGAGAAACCAAATCACCAGTTAAATAGCTGAACAGCAGGTTCCTGTTATCCAAACCGGAAAAAATTTCCGTTTTTTTTGTAATGATCTGCCGGGTCATACGTCTATTCAATAGAATACATTTAATAACTTAATTTAATTTGCTATGAGAAGATTTGTTTTTGCATTTATCATTATGACAGTAACTATTTCATTTTCAGGATATGCTCAGAAGTCAGTTGATGCGCTTTTCGCAAAATATTCAGGAAGTGAAGGATTCGTGACATTTACAATAAACGGTAATCTGTTAAAACTCATCCGGGCATTTGATAACGACGACAATAATGATCATGACTGCTGGCCTGCTGATATCACCACAATCAGGATTCTTGCCCAGCAGGATAATGGATTGTATACCGGCAATTTCTACGAAATGGTGGAAAGAGAGCTCGACCGTAAAAACTATGAGGAGTTCATGAGAGTAAAGGACTCTGATCATGACCTGGTGATGCTGGTACGCTCAGAAGGCAGAAGTTTCAGGGAATTCCTTGTTGTCGCAGGCGATGATAACGGAGAAGAAAATGTGCTGATCCAGGTTAAGGGGAATATGACCTACAAAGAGGCAAAGGAATTCGCTGATAAAATGAAAAGGGACAGGGGAGCAGACATCGTAATAAGCTGTAAGTGAATCTATAGTTCTTATCTTTGTCCTGAAATAGTTTTAGGATACTTCCCTGATGACCCGTGATGCTTTTAATGATATAATAGACAGGCTTAACCGTAAACTTTATGTTATAGCACACCGGATCCTTAAAAACCAGCAGGAATCAGAAGATGTTGTTCAGGAGGTTTTTTTGAAGATGTGGACAATGAAAGAAAAACTAAATAAATATGACGACATTACAGCACTGGCAGTTACAATGACAAGGAACAACTGCATTGACCTGCTGAGAAAGCGGAAAAATATTAACAGTGAAAAGAATGGTTCAGATGTTCTGACAGCAGATTCTTCTCCTTCACCATATGACCGGTTGGTTAGCCTGGAAAACAGGGAAATTATAAGTGAAATAATTGAAGATCTGCCAGATGCATGGCGTGACCTTATCAAGCAGCGGGAGATCAACGGATTATCGTATGAGGAGATTGCACTGCAGAGTGGAATGAATATCAATAACCTCAGGGTAGTATTATCCAGGGCAAGACAGATGATAAAGGAAAAATATATAAGTTACACCAATGAAAGAGGAAAAGCTGAAAGAATTACTGGAAAAGTATTATAGAGGGGATACCTCCCTGTCAGAGGAAGAGGATCTGAGAAGATACTTTTCAGGCGACAGTATTTTGGAGGGTTATGAAACTGAAAAAGAGATCTTCAGCCATTATGCACATTCTGATGTCATTCCTGTCCCGTCATCAGATTTTGAGGAGAGGATAAAGAATGCCGTCAGCAACCTTGATAGAGCTCAGGTCAGCAGATCTTTAAGGAAAAGATATATCTATTTTTTTAGTTCAGCTGCGGCAGTCCTCCTGATGATCGGTTCATATCTCATCTTCTTTAATCAGGCAAAATCCGAGGATACTTTTTCAGATCCCAGACTGGCATATACCGAGACAATGAGAATCCTGAATGAAGTATCAGTTAAGCTTAATAAGGGAACCACTGCATTGAAACCAATAATAAATCTTCAGAACGCCACACTGACAGGTATAAGAACAGTTGATCAGTCAGCTATGATAATTTCAACGAACCTGAACAGGATCAGGCTTTTTGATCAGTTATCCACAAAAGGTAATCAGGTTGATGTAAAAAACAATAATAAATAACAAGATGAAAAGGAAGTTATTATTCATAGGAGCATTTCTGATATGTTCAGCATTGAATGCCCAGATAAATCCGATTGATGAGCTATTCAACAAATACTCTGAGAGGGAGGGATTCACATATGTATCAATTTCCGGCAGGATGTTAAGCCTGATCGGCTCCCTGGATGCTGAAGACAATCCTGATAATCTGATGCTCAGACTTAAGTCGATAAAGATATTGACAGAAAATGACTCACTTTCAACCAATAAGGTCAATTTTATGCTCGAGCTGAAGAAAAACTTTAATGTCTCGGCATATGACGAACTGATGGTGGTCAAGGAAGGCAGGGATGAGACATTATTTCTGATAAAGCAGAACGGAGACAGAATTTCGGAATTGCTTGTCATTTCAGGAGGGAGCGGCGGTAATTCGTTAATATCAATAAAAGGTGATATTAACCTGAAGGAGCTGTCTGAACTTTCAAGAAAAACAGGTATTGAAGAACTAGAGGATCTCGAAGATCTGAAAGATAAACCGCGATAGTAAAGGTTATACAATTCACTCGTCACTTCTGATGCAACCTTTTATGCTGTAATTATGTTATGTGAATGGGACCCGGGGAACTGATGCGAGTCCCTAAATTGTTCTATATTTGTATTCAATTATTAAATAAAAAGACCCTGGTTATGAATACACTATTCACAAAACGTATTGCAGCTCTGGTGATTACAGTTTCTTTATTCTCATCTGCTGCTCTTTCCCAGTTTGAAAATGTTGACTTCCTGAAAAGCACTACAGCTGATGGCATTAAATTCCTTGAGGCATATATAAGTCCATGGGCAAATGCATTCGGGGCAGGACTTAACGGCGGCTGGTACAATACTGCCAAACCGCACAAATTAGGAGGGTTTGATGTAACCGCAGGACTTAATGTGGGATTTGTCCCTGCTGCGGATGAAACATTTGATCTGTCAACGCTTGGACTCTCAACGAACATGAATCCCAAGACAGGAACTGCACCTACAATTGCCGGACCGGATGAAGGCCGCCCGACAATGACTTATTCTGTCAGCGGTGTAACTGTTGCAAGCTTCTCAACACCTCCGGGAACAGGATGGAAATATATTCCTGTACCGACTGCACAGGTGGGAATTGGACTTCCCCTTGGCACTGAGATCAAGGGAAGGTTCATACCCAGGATACCGATCCAGAAGGGAGATGTGATGCTATGGGGTGTGGGATTGATGCACAGCATTATGCAATATATCCCGGGCAACGAACTGCTTCCGGTTGACGCCTCAATTTTCGGAGGTTATACAAAGCTGAACGGAAACATTCCGGTTAGTCTGCAACCTGGTACACCGCAGAACTATTCCACATACAACACTGCTTCTTTCAGTGATCAGAACCTCTCAGTTACTGTTCAGGCTTTTAACGTAAGTGCAATTGCATCGGTGAATCTGGCTGTAATTACTTTTTATGGCGGACTGGGTTATACAAAAACTAGTACTGTCATGAACCTCACAGGCAATTTCCCGACACCTGTGCTTGTAACACCGGCTTTGCCTGCGACACCATATGCAGAATATAACGATTCGGGAGTCAGGAAAGGAGAGGCTTTCGGTGAGATGAATATTGAAAATTTCTCGGGACTCAGGGCTAACATAGGCTTCAGGCTCAAGCTGGCTGTGGTAACTATCCACGCCGATTACACAAGGGCTCAGTACAACGTGGTATCAACAGGACTCGGAATATCATTCAGATAGGAAGCACTACAATATGACTGATAATCCCCGGGGACCGCAACACACCGGGGATTTTTTATTTAAATTGCACCCTGACAAATTCTAAATAGCCTGAAGTGGATTTATTTAAGATTCTGTCGGGATATAAGACACTGCTAAAGGCGGCTGGAAATACGGTGACGCCTGAAGATACCACAAAGATAAGGAGAGCGCTCGATCTTGCGATACAGTCATGCGGTGATAAGACAACACTTACCGGCGAACCACAGATCCTTCATGCACTTTCTGTAGCAAGGATCATCGCTGGAGAAATGGATCTTGGGCTGACCTCAATAATCACAGCACTTCTTCATGATTCATATAATAACCTGAATATCAGTTCAAAGGAAATTGAGAAGGAGTTTGGCAGGAAGGTTGTGGAAATACTGAACGGTTTTTCCAGGATAAGCAGTATTGAATCGATGCAGTCATCATACCAGGCAGAGAACTTCCGGAAACTTCTTCTCAGTCTTGCTGATGATGTCCGTGTAATCCTTATCAAGCTTGTTGAGCGGCTGGAATACATGCGTAACCTGGAAACAGCCCCCGAGAAGGAAAAACTGCCTCTTGCTTCTGAAACATATTTTCTTTATGCGCCTCTTGCCCACAGGCTAGGCTTTTACAATATCAAGCTGGAAATGGAGGATCTGGCCGTAAAATACCTTGAACCTGAACAGTACCGGTATGTCGAAAACCGGCTGAAGCAAACCACTGCATCAAGAAACAGGCTCATACGTGAATTTTCCCAGCCACTGAAGGAGAAGCTTGAAAAGAATGGATTTAAATTTTCAATTAAGAGCCGGACAAAATCAATACATTCCATAATGCTTAAAATGAAAAAGCAAGGTGTGGAATTCGATGAAGTGTACGATCTTTTTGCAGTCCGCATCATCCTGGATACCGGGAGTGAAAATGAGAAGTCAGAGTGCTGGAGAGCCTATTCAATAGTCACCGATCTTTACCAGCCAAATCCAAGCAGGCTGCGCGACTGGATATCTGTTCCCAAATCAAACGGATATGAATCGCTGCATACCACTGTTATAGGCCCGCGGGGTAAATGGGTTGAGGTCCAGATCCGCTCCTCAAGGATGGATGAGATAGCTGAAAAAGGTCTTGCGGCACATTTCAAGTACAAAGGAATCAAGGGGGAAGGCGGGCTCGATACATGGCTGACCAAAATGCGGGAGATACTTGAATCATCTGAAAAGGAGGAGAGTGCATTCCTCGACCAGGTGAGATCAGGTTTATACACTGATGAAGTATTCGTTTTTACACCAAAGGGTGATCTGAAACAGCTTCCTGCCGGAGCTACCGTCCTTGATTTTGCCTTTGAGATACATACTGCTGTCGGAGCTTCTTGTGTGGGAGGGAAGGTGAACGGCAAAAACGTGACTATAAAGCATGTTCTTAAGAACGGAGACCATGTTGATATAATCCGCAGCAAAAACCAGAAACCCAAACGTGACTGGCTCACTTTTGTGGTTACAGGCAAAGCAAGGTCGAAGATCAAGCTCGCACTGAATGAAGAAAAAGCCAGGGCTGCAGCCGAGGGTAAGGAGATGCTTATGCGCCGCCTGAAGAACTGGAAGATCCCATATGGAGATATTGTGATACAAAAACTGATCACTCACTATAACCTGAAAACAGCCCAGGACCTGTATTTCCTGGTAGAGACCGGCAAGATTGAAATCCTTGAGATCAAGGAGGTCCTTCAGAAGGAACAGACAGCTCAGTCTATTCCTCAGGTTCAGCTGCCTGCAGAAAAGGAAATCAGGGATCTGGTTGATACTCAATACAGTGATTTTCTTTTAATTGAGGATAGGGTAGAGGGACTTGACTATAAGCTTTCAAAGTGCTGTAATCCGGTTTTCGGTGATTCAGTTTTTGGATTTGTAACTATTTCAGAAGGGATCAAAATACACAGGACCAGCTGTCCGAATGCGCATAATATGATGGCAAGATATCCTTACAGGGTTGTTTCAGCAAGATGGACCAAAGCAAAGAGCAGTACTTCTTTTATTGCCTCAATTAAGATAACAGGAGTCGAAGATATCGGAATCGTCAATAAAATATCTGACATTATCTCCACCTATAACGTAACTATCAGGAACTTCACATACAACATGGATGAGGGTATGTTTGAAGGTGCCCTTAACCTGCTTGTACCAAATAATGATGTTCTGTTCGGTATAATACGGAAAATCCAGTCAGTCAAGGGAGTACTCAAGGCAAACAGGATAAATAATTAGTTAATATCTTTTATCAGGTTTTACCGGAAGCTTTGCCAGTTTCTCCACTTCAACAGAAGGGTAACCGAATTCTTCAACAACCTTTCCAAGGATAAGGTAAGTCCCGGAACCTTTAAACTGGTAATTCTTAAGCGATTGAGGGAAATGAGTAGTATCAAAGAAACTTCCTTCATAATCAATGAAACACCCGAAATTCATCCATTCCTTTTTTATTGTCCTGATATATTTGATTGTTACAAGGTGCCCGACCATCCTGGCTTTCTCCCCGACATGACTGATCATGTCGCGGGCTGAAATCTCACCCCTGAACGATGTTTCAAGCATATCAAACCATGTCATTGAAACAGGGAAGCTTAACAGCTCTATTTCATCATAGGCATCGTCGAGCCGGTCGTGCTCAAGATCAGGAAGCGAGTACTCCTTCACGGGAGCGGAGAACATTGGCCTCATCGGTTCCGGTTTGCTTTTGTTCATCATCATATGCACTTCCCAGAGAAGCACCGATTTTTTCTTTCCTGTGAACCTGAATGCCCCTGTCCTGATCAGTAGTATAACCTGTTCAATACCAGGACTGAGGCGTGTAATAAAATCACTCAATCCCGTAAATGACCCTTCTGCCTGCCTGTTCTCCTCGATGGATCTTGCAAGCTTTTCCCCGAGGCTCATGATATGGATGAAGCCGAGATATATATCAGTGCCATAGATGGTTGTCTTGTATGTGCTCCTGTTCACGCACGGGAGCTGAATACTGGCTCCGTATCTTTTAGCTTCGTGAACATAAACCCATGTTCTGTAAAATCCGCCGAAGTTATTGATCACTGCCACCATGAATTCAAGGGGGAAATGAGCCTTCAGATAAAGGCTCTGGAAGCTCTCAACGGCATATGAAGCTGAATGAGCCTTTGAGAACGAATAGCCTGCGAATGATTCTATCTGCCGCCATACTTCTTTTGTAAGCTCTTCGCTGTAGCCTTTTTCGCGGCAGTTCGAAAAGAATTTATCAACTATCCGCTTCATCTCCTGCTTCGAACGGTACTTACCGCTCATTGCCCGTCGCAGGGTGTCAGCATCGGCAAGATCAAGACCGGCAAAATGATGGCACACTTTCAGCACATCCTCCTGGTAGACCATAACCCCGAATGTCTCCTCAAGCTGTTCTTTCATTACAGGATGTAAATATTTGAAATTATGCGGATTATGGAACCTGTGGATATATTCTCTCATCATTCCTGAACGGGCAACCCCCGGCCTGATTATTGAGCTTGCGGCAACAAGAGTTGTATAATCATCGCATTGCAGCTTCTGAAGAAGTCCGCGCATTGACGGACTTTCAACATAAAAGCATCCTTTTGTTTCCCCGCTCTTAAGTAACTGTTTGATCCTGACATCTTTCTTAAACTTCTGGATTGCATGGACATCAACATCTATTGACCTGTTCCGAATTATGATGTCGGCGCTTTCACGTATATGTCCGATACCACGCTGGCTTAGTATATCAAGTTTTTCAAAGCCGATCTCTTCGGCAGTATACATGTCCCACTGGGTTGTGGGAAATCCTTTGGGCGGCATATCAAGGGCGGTATAGCATGACACCGGTTCTTCAGAAATAAGGATTCCCCCGGCATGAATGCTTCTCATGTTCGGGAAATCGGCTATCCGGTGCCCGGTAGAGAAAATGACATCGGTTATTGCATTCCTGTTTGTCCCTGAAGAGGGATTGTCGATTATCGCATCAATCTCTTCCCTGGGCAATCCATGGACTTTCCCAAGCTCCCTCACAATTGATTTCCCCCTGAATGTACTGATTGTTCCGAGGAGTGCTGTATGGCTGTATCCGTACCTTTTGAATATATAGTCAATAACCTCATCCCTTTCTTTCCATGAGTAATCGATATCAAAGTCGGGAGGACTGCTTCGTCTGGGGTTTATGAATCTCTCAAAGTAAAGGTTCAGGTCAATCGGGTCAACATTCGTGATTTTAAGGCAGTAAGCAACTATTGAATTGGCACCGCTCCCCCGTCCGACATGGTAAAAACCCCGTGCCATTGAATACCGGATTATATCCCATGTTATAAGGAAATATGCCGAGAAGCCCAGGTTGTCGATTATCTCAAGTTCGTGCTCAATTCTCTTTTTTGCCTCATTATTATTTTTGCCATACCTGTAGATCATGCCATCCCATGCAAGCTTCTCAAGCAGCAGCTTGTCATCGTACCTGCTTGCAGAAAAGATCTTTTTGTTTTTCTGGCTCTCCCGGTCAAAGCTGAGAGTACAATCATCCATCAGCTTCTGCGTATTGCTGATTATTCCGGGATATTCTGAAAATGCGCTTCTGAGATCATCAGTGGAACTAAAAAACTCATTTTCACCGGCGCATTGCCACGGTTTGAGGTGACTTAGCAGAATGTTGTTATCGACAGCCCGGAGGTTCCTGTGTATGAAGATATCGTCACTTCCGGCAAAAGTTACAGGCTGCATTATCACCATCGGGCTTCTCTCTACAGCCGAAAGCTGAAGGAGCCTGTTTACCTCATCTGTCTTGATTCCAATGCGTTCATTATCAAATAATTTACGTCCGGGAGGTTTTGTATATGAATAGATGATATATGCTTCGGAGAAGCGCGGGGCAGGAAAGGGAACCGGTGTCTTTTCGAAGTTCAGCTTTGACAGGAATTCATTCAGCTCCCTTAGTCCCTTGTTATTGCGTGCTATCCCGGTATATTGAAACTCATTGTCATTTCTGAATTCAATGCCTGCAACAGGTCGTATATTGTTTTTCAGGCATTCCCCGGCAAATTCAGGTATGGCAGTCGAGTTGTTGATGTCGGTCAACACAACCGCTTCAGCTCCTGCAGAGATTGCTTTCTGCACGAGTTCTTCCACTGACATGGTTCCGTAACGCAGACTGTAATATGA
>CAZGGZ010000079.1:9766-12701 GCA_964525415.1 uncultured Rikenellaceae bacterium
TTCAGTGTCCAAATCCATACATATAGTAACCTTTCAGCCTTTCCTCCATCATTTTCTGTTCATTTAACGCATTTTCAAGCTGTTTAAGGGCTTTTTCCTCTCTTTCGCTGCTGGTCATCACTCCGGCGGCTCTCCGCACCGCATCGCGTCCGAAACGCTTTCTAAGCTTGTCCATAGCCATATAGAGACTTACCTTTTCGGGAGTGTCATCGAACATATCGAGCTGCTGAACACCCTGTACCAGATGGCTGAACCTGACCCCGATGAGCCTTATCAGCATACGCCTCTGGTAGAGTCTGGCGAAAAGCTCTTTGGCGACATCCGCAAGCACGTGATCGAAAGCTGTGTAGGGTATTCTTTTCTGCAGTGTGTGAGTATCAAAATTGGAGTATCTTATTTTCACTGTTACGCAGGAGGTGAGCTTCTCCTGTTTCCTCATATCGTAGGCAATCTTTTCCACCATGCTCACCAGCAGCTGGTTAAGCCTTGCCATATCGGTGGTGTCTTTTTCAAATGTGTGCTCTGTGCTTATCGATTTTTGTTCAGAATAACTTATCACCGGAGTGGAATCTATCCCGTTTGCCCTCTTCCATACCTCAATGCCGTTTTTTCCCATCAGCTTTTCAAGCATCTCTGGGGGAATATTCCTTAAAGTGTATATGGTGGCTATGCCCATTGACCTGAGTACATGATAGGTTTTCTGGCCGATCATCGGTATTTTGCTTATCGAGAGCGGATCAAGGAAGGGGAGGACTGTCTCTTTCCGCACCTCTATCTCGCCGTTAGGCTTTGCCTCGCCGGTTGCGATCTTTGAAACGGTCTTGTTCACCGAAAGCCCTGCTGAAACAGGCAGCCCTGTCTCCTTTATTATATACTGACGCAGCTCATGCGACCATTTGTGGCACCCGTAAAATCGGTCCATACCGGTAATGTCGATATAATGCTCGTCAATGGACGATTTCTCATAAAGCGGCGCCCTTTCGGCAATTATATCGGTCACCATATGTGAATACCTGGAGTATGATTCCATGTCGCCGCGTATTGTTACTGCATCGGGACACATATTTCTGGCCATCTTCATGGGCATGGCGGAATTAACGCCGTACTTCCGCGCCTCATAGCTGCAACTCGAAACCACACCACGATCCGACATGCCGCCGATTATCACGGGCTTGCCGATAAGTCTGCTGTTCTTCAGCCTCTCCACCGATACGAAAAAGGTGTCGAGATCAAGATGCAGAATGGAACGATCTATATTACCTGTGAGGAACATATTCCTTATAATCAATACTTTGAGTTCTTTTGCGTCTTCATGTACCCATCCCCCAACCCCTCTCCCGCAAGCCGGCTCCTTCGCTAAAACAGCCCGCAGGGCTGTTTTTTTACGCTCGGCCCTCTGGTAAACCAAGGAAGGGGGTGAGTACATACCTGCTAAAGTCACTCCAAACTTTTTTTCACATTTTTTTGGTTATTTCATAATTATGTTTTAGTTTTGATTAAAAATTAATCAATATAATGATTACAATATAATCAAATTTTATTATGTACTTCACTTCCAACATTAAATTTTTAAGAAAAAGAAGGGGCAGGACGCAGGATGATGTAGCTACCGTCCTTAACCTTAAACGTTCCACCCTGAGCGGGTATGAGAACGGTGTGGCTCAGCCGGGTATAGAAATCCTGGTCTCATTCTCACGATACTTCAACCTGTCAATTGATACATTGCTGAAGATCGATATTCCAAACCTGTCAGAAAGCCAGCTCGGGGAACTGGAAAGAGGTTATGACGCTTACCTGAAAGGAAGCAATCTCAGGGTGCTGACAACCACTGTCGGGGCTGATAATGTGGAAAACATTGAACTGGTACCGGAAAAGGCAAAAGCAGGTTATACCACCGGTTATGCGGATCCGGAATATATCGAAGAACTCCCCAGGTTCAGGCTTCCTTTTCTCTCTGAAAAGAAGAAATACAGGACATTTCAGCTGAAGGGAGACTCTATGCTTCCGATACCCGATGGCTCATGGGTGACAGGTGAGTTTGTGCAGGACTGGCGAGAAATAATAAGCGGGAAAGCCTATGTGGTCTTCACAATCAATGACGGCATTGTTTTTAAGGTTGTTGAGAATAGCCTGAAAACCGACGGTAAACTTGTTCTATATTCTCTTAATCCGATATATGAGCCTTATGAGGTCCATATTAATGAGGTGAAGGAAATATGGAAATTTGTGAATTATATAAGCAGCGAGCTTCCCGATCCTGTTCTGCCCGAAAAGCAGCTGATCCAGGCTGTAGCAACTATGAAAAACGATCTGGAAAGAATAAAAGCCAGGCTTGGTAAGGATATTTCTGATGCCAGTGAGGTAAACTAAGTGTCAGAAAACTGGTGCCATAGCAGGAAAAAGGCTCTGTACGTATTTGTGCAGAGCCTTTTTAAAAGAGTTACTTTCTGTTATTCCTTGGTCAGCTCTATTAATAGCTGAACAATCTTTTCATGTTCAGATGCAGGGATCTCGCCTTCATATTTTGCCCTTACAACTCTGTTCTTGTCCACGATGACCACAGTATAGTTGTCTTCAGGCATTCCCCAGTCCTTTTGAAGTACACCATCATAGTCAAACAGAATGGTTGTATCATACTTTTTTGCTTTCTTGCCGGCAATCATTCTGATCAGTCCGTTGGGCTTCCAGGTCGATTTGCAGTCAACAATCCCCATACCTTTGAAAAAATCTTTATTTATCCTTTTGTCCACATCAGCAGCTTTATCGATATAATCATTGAAGGGATCATTCAGATCAGAAACATCGGGATCAACATAATTGATCTGCAGAACCTTGCCCGTCCATGAATTCATGGTGAATTCCATTTTGTCAGCATCCGTGAATGTCCATTCCGGTGCTTTCATGCCTATTTCAAGCTTGGCGGTCTGTCCAACTG
>CAZGGZ010000080.1:0-12321 GCA_964525415.1 uncultured Rikenellaceae bacterium
GCTTCGCCTTCTTTGGAGCCTCTCTGGCTGATGCCATGTTCCATACAGAGAACACCATCATACTTCCGGTTATAAATATATTTAAAAATGTTTTTATAATTTATTTCACCGGTAGTAGGTTCATTCCGGCCGGGATTATCTCCCAGGTGGAAAGCCGCTATTTCATTCCAGGCAGTTTCTATATTGGGAATAAGGTTTCCTTCTGTTATCTGCTGGTGATAAAGATCATCAACAATTTTGCATGATGGCCTGTTAACTGCCCTGCAGATAGAGTATGCCTGCGGTATTCCTGTAAGGAACAATCCCGGGTGATCCCTCAGTGTATTCAATGGTTCAAGCACTATGATCATTCCTGCCGGTTCTGCAATATCGCAGCAATACCTGAGATTATCTATCACATTGGCAGTCTGAACATCCCTGTGGAGTCTCTCATCATACCTGCCGGGTACCATGAGAGCCCATTTAACACCGGTTCTTTTTGAACACTCCACTCCCTCTCTGGTTTTGTTTATCAGCATCTCCCGGGTTTCCGGTTTATTGAGCACAAACGAGGTAACTGCAAAATCAGCATAAAGCACGAACGGGCCAAGCACCATTCCCAGCCTGTTAATCTCATTGGCAATTCTTGTCTGATCTTCAACAGGACGTCCCATGAGTCCGTTGTCAAACATTGCCCTGAATCCCATATCATGGCAGAATTTGATATGATCAACAGGATCACTGCCTGCATGCTCCCTGAACATCCCGATGCCGGGAGCATATTTGAGCCTGAATGGAGCAACAGGTTCCGGCACTTTCTGCTTTTTCTTCCCGGATTGAATTCCGAAGACTGCAGGAGCAGCAATAATAGCTGCTCCCGTTGCAGTTGCTTTTTTTATGAAATCCCTGCGTGAGTTATTCATAAGAAAACTATTTATATTATTCGACGTCAGGCCTGGGGAACATAGGGTTCACCCGGTACAGGAACATCCTTGGGCATGTCAACCGGACCGAATTCAAATACTTTCGGACCAATCTTCAGATCTGAGTTCATCATTTCATCCCATGTCGTTTCTTTGCCGGTATAAGCTGAGATACGTCCCATGATGGCTGTAAGTGTCGATATTGCCGTATTTTCAAGCTCATTGAAAGCCTTGCCTGTACGTATCGCTGTAACCATATCAATGTGTTCCTGGACATACGGATCCATCATTTTCCTGGATGATGGTTTCCCCTCATCATCAAGCGGATATGCATATTTCCACACTTCTGCACCGGCAGGGTCAAATATCGTGTCATTGCAGTTCGTAAATCCCTTTGTTCCCTGGATCCTCTCCGATACATTGCTTGCACAGCCGTTGATCTGGCGGCACATGCTGTGCATATGCATTCCGTCCGGAAAAACAAAATCGACCGAAAAATTATCATACTGGTCACCTGTAACTCTTCTTTGCCTTGATCCCATACCGACCGCTTTCACAGGATGAGAACCAGTGAACCAGTTAATTACGTCAAGATTATGAACATGCTGTTCAACAATATGATCTCCAGAAAGCCATGTCCAGTTTACCCAGTCGCGGATCATCCATTCCATCTCTGTCCAGTCCTTGTTTGCATCCTTGTGCCAGAGCTTTGACTGGTTCCAGTAAGCATTCGCGCCCACGATTTCACCTATTGCACCGCCCATAACCTGCTGCCAGGTGGCAACATAGTTACGCTGGTGTCGGCGCTGGGTGCCGGTTACAATTGTTATGTCCAACTCTTTTGCCTTTAACGCAGTAGCCATGACTGATCTTGCTCCTACCGGATCAACACAGACAGGCTTTTCGGTGAATACGTGCTTACGGGCAGCAATTGCTGCAGCCAGATGTTCAGGGCGGAAGTATGGCGGTGTAGCAAGTATCACTATGTCCACACCTGCATCAATTACTTTCTGGAATGCATCAAATCCGACGAAGCAGTTTTCTGCCGGGACTTCCTGTCCTTTTTGCTTGAGTATGCTTTCCCTGCACTGGTCAACCCGGTCTTTAAAGGTATCTCCCAGTGCAATAACCTGAAGATTGGGTCCCGAGCTGAGAAAGTTTATCGCAGCTCCTGTACCGCGTCCGCCGCAGCCTATCACTCCGGCTTTGAGAACAGGTCCGTCGGGGGCAAGGTCAAGCCATGAAACTTCGGGGACTTCTTTTTTTGGCTCACGGGCACAGCTTGTTATAATTGAAGGAACAACGATGCCTGCTGCCCCTACTGTTGCGGCTTTGCCCAGAAAATTACGTCTTGAAATACTTGATTTTTTCATTTTGATTAGGTTTTATGAGTTCTAAATTTACAATTTTCCTGTCTTTCCGTCAAATTCACAGACAACCCTGAATCCTGCATTGAAACAATCGGAGTACCACCAGATGCTTTTGGGTATCTGCGGATCGGTTCTCAGCCACTCTTCAGTCTTCGTATAGCTCCGTGCCGCACTTCTGACATTACCCGCCATATCAAGGAATGAACCTCCGCGGACCACATGTTCCTCACCGGCTTCCGGTCCCTTCGGGTTCCTGATCACACCTTCAGGATAAAGCGAATAAGCGTCAGGCTGATACCAGTCAGAACAGAATTCAGCAACGTTGCCTGTCATGTTCTTCAAACCGAACGGATTTGGTCTTACCATTTCCGGAGGTTGTGTTTTTGACGGGCTGTTACCTTTATATATAATATAGGAATTGATTATTACAGTATCATTTTTCGAGAGCTTTGCCTTCAAACCTGATTTTTGAAATTTATCCGGGTCGCCGGGGAAGAAATAGGGAGTTGCTGTTCCTCCCCTGCAGGCATATTCCCATTCCGCTTCAGTGGGAAGCCGGTATGTTTTGCCTGTGACCTGGCTGAGCCATTTACAGTAGGTTTCCGCGGCATGATAACTGAACGAGATTGCAGGCCGTTGTCCCAGACCCCATCCCTGGTCAGGCTGACCATATGGCGGTGTGGCTCCGGATATCGCATCGGTCGCGGAGGGTACGCCGGATCGCATTTTCTGTGTATCTGTGGATTTGCCCTCAGCAGAGGTCTGGGCATAGAAAGCAAGATATTCATCCCATGTAACCTCAACTTCTGCCATAAAAAAAGGAGTTATTTCAACATCCCTTACAGGGCCTTCGTCCTCTTTCCTTAAAGGCTCCTCATAAGGACTTCCCATCCTGAATGTACCTCCCGGGATGGCAACCATCCTGAAAGAGACCGAAGAATTGGGGATCAGTTCTGTAAACGATTCAAAACCTGTAACATTTGCAGGTTCTGTGAAGAGTTCTTTTGGTGCAGAAGAGACCAGACCGAAAGTTGTATTGCTTCCATGGGTGTACCCTTCAATGTAATGGCCGGAGTTAAGGTGACAGTTTATACAGTGCAGTTCCGGCGTCTTCTTCGTTTGTTTATAATAAAGATGTGCATCTTCACCTTCTTTTGTAAGCGCCAGAGGGAATAGGTTTTCATGGCATTTTATGCAGCTGTTCTCAAAAACATGTCCTCTGGCAATCTCAAGCCGCCCTCTATCGTTCCAGTCGAACGATGCTGAATCTTTCGTCCAGTAGCTCCACAGATCGCGCAATCCTGTTGTGCCTTTTTCCCAGAGATAGTTTTCCCCTTTGGGGGGAAGGTGGCACTCAACACATGCCGCCCTGTAACCTGATTCCGTCTCATAATGAACTGACCGTTTCCACGATATGTCTGCAGCCGGGTGAATATGGCATGATACGCAATATTCGTTTGTGGAGGTTTTGTCAAGTGCTTTGTTTGCCCCGAGAATCAGCAACATGCCTGCAATCAAACCGGGAACAAACCAGATAAGGAATTTCTTCATAATCTGTTATTGACCGGTTGAAGATAAAAAAAATTTCACCTTCTGCAATAGACAATTGTTTTATTGCGTTGATTATTTAAGGTTTCTGTATTTTTAAGGTTTAAAGGTTTAATGGTTTAATGAAAAGATTATATACAGTTTTTCTCGCTCTCACTCTCACTCTCGCTCTCTCTTCCCATCCCTGGAAACCATCTCATTATGTGATAATTGATACTGACGGAGGAATAGATGACATAAGGGCAGTAACAATGCTGCTGGCTTCTCCTGATGTGAGGGTGCTGGCAATAACAGTCTCTCCCGGAGCCCTTTCAGCGGAACATGCCTATGTGAAGGTGAAGAGTCTGCTGAATTCATTTTACCATGAGGGCATACCGGTTGGAATGAATACTGCAAGTAAATACATATCAAAGGAATTTCCTGTTGCGCTCCAGGCTGTATGGGGGGATGAATCAGGTATCGATGCAGAGAATGCACCTGAATATGCAAGCGTGATAACTGATGTCATTTCAGCTGAAAAGATCAGGATCAGCTTTGTATGCCTTGGCAGCATGTCCACCGCTTGGAATGCATTAAAGAACATACCTGATTTCAGAAAACAGGTTAAGGATTTTATATGGAGCGCCGACGGTACAGAAGACAAAGCAGGATTCAATTACAATATTGACAGAGAGGCATCGGCGAAAATGCTGAAACAGGAAATCCCGGTGAAGATTGTCAGAAAATTCGGTCTTACAGATCCCGGATTGTACAATTACGACCTGATACGTTCAATAATCACGATTAATACTCCGTATGCAAAAAAGATAAGTGATTTCTTCAGATCGGATCTTACTAAAAACCATGAGTTTGTATATGAGGGAACAGATGATATGGTTCCCGTATTTGTTCATTACCCCGATCTGTTTATTAACAAAGTTGCAGGCAATATTTCCGACTGCACACCTTCTGACGAACCGGGTATCAAAACAAGTATTTTAAGAATCCTCAGAGGAGAAACTGTCGCCGGGAACCAGGTAATAAAAAATCTCCCTGTTGATCCTGCATTTTATTTTGACGATATTAATCCTGCTGTAAACGAGATAACGGAGAGGTACGGTATTAACGAATGGACGGCTGGTGTACTGGCCAATGAACTTCACAGGCATCTTGGTGTATTTGCTATCATAGGGGTAAAAATGGGGATCAGGGCAAGGGAGTACTTCAATACGGGAGTTGATGAATTCCATGCAACCTCCTATGCAGGATCCACCCCGCCCCTCAGCTGTATGAATGATGGCATCCAGGTAAGCACCGGTGCAACTCCAGGGCATGGTCTGCTTACGGTAATAAATGATTCCATTGCAGAAGCCGTTGCGGATTTCACTTACCTGAATCAAAAAATCCGTCTTACACTTAAACCTGAAATCGCTGAAAAGATTAGTTCAGAACTTAAGGAGATCAGCTTCATTTATGGTCTCGATAGCAATATTTACTGGGAGCTTGTCAGGAAAAACTCAATTAAGTACTGGAAGGAACTTGACAGGCATGAGATTTTTGTGATTGAAGAAATGTAAGTCAACCTCACCCCCTCCCGTCCCCCTCTCCCAAGAAAGAGGGGGAAGCTCTTTCCTTCTGAGAGCAGGAAAGGATTTCTACGATGAACAAAAAAGCCCCTCTCCCCTGGGAGAGGGGTTGGGGTGAGGTCATTTATTATACTCATCAAAGAAATCATTCCCCTTGTCATCGGTCATGATGAAGGCGGCCATGTTTTCAACTCTGATCTTCCTTATTGCCTCCATGCCGAGGTCCTCAAAATCAACCATCTCCACTGATTTGATATTTTCCGCAGCAAGAAGGGCTGCCGGACCGCCTATCGACCCGAGGAAAAAGCCTCCGAATTTCTTACATGCATCAATTACCTGTCTGCTCCTGTTTCCTTTTGCCACCATAATGAGGGATCCTCCAAGGCTCTGGAACAGTTCAACATAAGTATCCATCCTCCCTGCGGTCGTCGGGCCGAAGCTTCCTGACGGCATTCCCTCGGGAGTTTTTGCCGGACCTGCATAATATACAGGATGGTTCTTGAAATATTCCGGCATCGGCTTGCCTTCATCCAGCATCTTCTTTACACGGGCATGAGCAATATCACGGGCGACTATGAGGGTTCCTCTCAGGTTAAGCCGTGTCTTTACCGGATATCTTGTCAGCTGTGCAAGTATTTCCTTTATAGGTTTGTCAAGATCGATCTCAACCGGCTTTTCCAGCTCAGGAGCCTTTGCGGGCATGAAACGTGCCGGATTCATTTCGAGCTCTTCAAGGAAAATACCCTGTTCATTGATTTTAGCCTTTATGTTTCTGTCAGCACTGCAGCTTACACCCATTCCCACGGGACATGATGCAGCGTGCCTTGGCAGACGTATGACCCTTACATCATGGACAAAGTATTTGCCTCCGAACTGGGCGCCTACACCATATTCATGACATATCCTTTCAATTTTTTTCTCCCATTCAATGTCACGAAATGCTCTTCCGCTCTCCTTGCCTGTTGTCGGCAGATGATCAAGGTAACCGGCTGATGCCTCTTTGACAGCTTTAAGGGTAGCTTCCGCAGATGTACCTCCGATCACAAATGCAAGATGATAAGGAGGACAAGCTGAGGTGCCAAGCTCCTTTATCTTTTCCTTTACGAATTTTGTAAGCGCTTCCTCGTTCAGAAGCGATTTTGTCTGCTGGTAAAGAAACGTCTTGTTGGCTGATCCTCCTCCTTTTGTAATGAATAGAAATTCATATGAATTTCCCTCCACAGAATATATATCTATCTGTGCCGGCAGATTTGTGCAGGAATTCTTTTCATCAAACATGGTATGGGGCACAATCTGGGAATACCTCAGGTTCTTTTCCTGGTATGTTTCATAGATCCCTTTTGAGAGATAAAGAGCATCGTTCGCACCTGTCCACACCAGTTCACCCTTCTTCCCGATCACTATTGCAGTGCCTGTGTCCTGGCACCAGGGCAATTCTCCCTTTGCAGATATCACTGAATTGCGCAGCATTATATAAGCAACAAAACGGTCATTATCTGTTGCTTCCGGGTCGTCAAGGATCTTTGCAAGCTTTTCCGTGTGGGAGGTCCGCAGATAAAATGAAAGATCCGATACTGCAGTTTTAGCCAGCAGCTCCAATCCCCTTGGATCTATTTTAAGTATTATTCTTCCATCGGCATCAATGACTTTAACGTAGTCCTTTGTAAGTAACCGGTATTTAGTTGTATCCTTTTCGATCTGAAAAGGCTTTTCATAAATGAATTCTGGCATGGTGTTCTGTTATTTAATTAACAATGAATGAATTAAAGAGATAATTTAATGGATTCTCAATGATTGTATCAAATATAAAATAAATGATTTGAAAAAAAGAATTCATTCGTCATAGTCCCTGGAAATTACCTCCCACCCCCTCCCGACCTGCGGTCGGGACAGGCTCTGAAGGGGGGCTAATACTCAGCACATATAATGCTGTAGCACAGAGGGTTAGGCCCCCTTTAGGGGGCAGGTCCCGCTTCAGCGGGACCGGGGGTCTTTTCCTTCAGCGAGGCCGGGAGTCATATCTCGGTAAAACTGAATTTTTCTTTAGCCCTTATTCCTTTAGGAGTCATTTCGAGTGTACAGCATTCAACGTGCTCATCATGCTGAAAGACAAGAAAATAATTGTTGGCTAAAGCCTCTTCAAGGATCTGTTTCTTCTCATCGATCGTCTTCAGCGATTCAATATCATAGCTCATATTCCAGATCAGAGGCAGGTGTGCAACCGTCGGGATGAGATCCCCGGTATAGACCAGAGTCTTTCCGTTATAGTTTATCACCGGGATCATCAGTCCTGGAGTATGTCCGTAGCAGAATCTCAGCGAGAATCCTTTGAAGAGCTCTCCTTCTTCATCCACAAGGTTAAGTCTTCCGCTTCCCGAAATAGGAAGTATATTTTCTTCAAGAAAAGCATCCTCTTCCCTCGGGTTATTTTTCACAGCCCACTCCCATTGTGTCCTGTTTACATGATATGCCGCCTCAGGGAACACAAGTTCAAATCCGGTCCCGTCCCGATTTTTCCTCACACATCCTCCGCAATGGTCAGCATGGAGGTGCGTCAGTACGACATCGGTAATATCATCAGGATTGTAACCGCGTTTTTTCAGACCTTCTGTCAGTCCTTCTCCGCCATGGAGGTGAACGTGCCTGAAGAATTTCTCATCCTGCTTGTCTCCCCATCCTGTATCGACGAGGATTATATGTCCGTCTGTCTCAACAATAAGCGATCTGAGGGAAAGAACAATAAGGTTATTAACATCACAAGTATATACGCGTGACCAGAGCGCTTTGGGAACAACCCCGAACATAGCGCCTCCGTCAACTTTAAAATTGGCAATATTGAACAGATCCAGTTTCATTGCATATCGTTTATTTTGAAAAACAACCGGCTTCAGTAAATTGTTTTACCTGATTGTCTTAAATACTCAAAGAGAACGCTGCTTTTTTCTCTTTGATGTGAGCTGATATGTTATTCTCATCAGGAGTCTTATCATCTGGTATGAGGTCCAGCCTCTCAGCCTTGAGAACCATGTTTGCCTGCGGTTATATTCCTCAAAGGTCACCTGGCGGCACTCTTTATCTATTATATCACGTAATATCCTTTCAAAATGATTAGTAAAACCTTCATCAAGGATATCCACATTTATTTCGATGCTCGCATAATCGCTCAGGTGGTTCATATTATAGCTTCCGATCGTGCTCCATCTCCCATCGACCGTAGCTGCTTTTGCATGAAGGTTTGAAGGAAGGTATTCGAAGATCTTTATTTTGTTCCTCAGAATAAAATCATAAAGAAAATGGGTTGCTCTTTCGAACATAGGTGCATCCGACTCTGCAGCCAGAACAATCATTATATCCACTCCCCTCATGCTTGCATTTCGCAAAAGCTTCCTTTCGTTCCTGCCGGGCAGGAAATAGCTGGCAAATATTATCACCCTTTCCCGGGCGGATTTCAGAGCATATCGGTAACTTCTCAGTATCTCAATTTTTCTCCGGTACCAGTTGTTCTGCTGTACTTTTATCTTCACATCCTCCTTATAAAATACAGGGGTGTGTATTACCTCCCGGGAGCGCTCCCCCCTTGAAATAAATTTTTTGTTCCAGTGCTTTTTTATTATTGAAAGAATATGAATTAATTCAGGCCCTCTGATCAAAACTGCAAAATCAAGCCATTCTTTTTTACCGGGCAGACCACGGTACCTGTCAGCAAAATTCATTCCGCCGATGATCGCCGCTTTACCATCAGCCATTACTACTTTTGAATGAAGCCTGAGGCTTAACTGGAAGCCTTTCGTGGTTAGTGTCGGGGAAAAGAACCTGAACAGGATTCCTGCGTTTTCGATACTGTCAATAAATTCCTTTGAAAGATATTTTGTCCCGAAAGCATCAACCAGAAGGTAGGTCCTGACACCTCGTCCAGCAGCCCGGATCAATGCATTGATTATCCTTTTCCCTGTTTCGTCCTCATCAATGATATATGTCTGGAAATGAATAAAATGTCTTGCATCATCAATTATCTTCTCCACTGACTCAAAGAATGATTCACCGCTCCTGAGCAGTTCAACATAATGTCCGCCTTTATAATCCTGTATGTGTGAACGAGCTTTCATTAAGATATCAGGGATTTCCTATCATACAAATATAAGACTTTAAGATAAGGTAGGTTAGTCATGCTTTTTTACATTATTTTAGTAAAAAAATAAGATCGCCATGAAGATCGACAAACTGCTGCTCATTAAGATGCCTGTCATGTTTTTGATTATTGTCGTGATTGCCTGCAGCAATAAAGGATCTGTCAGGAATAAGCTTCCGTCCCACCCGAGGATACTTCTTCTTAAAGGAGAAGAAGCTGCAATAAAGGAAACCGTTGCTTCTGACCTGGTCTGGCAGATAGTGCACCAGGCAATACTTGATGAATGCGATAACATTATTGATCTGCCCCCCGTTGAAAGGATCCGGATCGGCAGAAGACTGCTTGATAAATCAAGGGAAGCTCTCAGGCGTATCTTTTATTTATCTTATGCGTGGCGGATGACTTCCGAGGAGAAATATGCTGACCGGGCAGAGAAGGAGATGCTTGCGGTTTCAGCCTTCAGCGACTGGAATCCTTCCCATTTTCTTGATGTGGCAGAAATGACAATGGCAGTATCAATAGGCTATGACTGGCTTTACAGAGAATTATCAAAGGAATCCCGGGAAATAATCAGGGAAGCAATTATTGAAAAAGGACTTAAACCTTCTCTTGATCCTGAGAATAATGGATGGCTAAGGGCATCACATAACTGGAACCAGGTCTGCAATGCGGGTATTACATATGGCGCACTGGCAATATATGAGGATAGTCCGGAGCTGGCATACCAGCTTATTGAAAGGGCTGACAGCTCCATTAAGCTGCCAATGGAGGATTACCAGCCAGATGGCGCCTATCCTGAAGGATATTCTTACTGGGGCTACGGGACAAGTTTCAATATCATGTACCTGGCAGCCATTGAAAAAGCCTTTGGGAAAAACTATGAACCTGAAATTGAAGAAGGATTCCTGAAGACTGCCGGATACCTGGAAAACATGACCGGACCATCAGGCAATTGCTTCAATTATTCTGATTGCGGAGCCAGAGGCTACCTTCAGCCGGCAATGTTCTGGTTTGCCGGAAGACTCAATGATACATCATTATTATGGTCTGAACGGTATCATTTACTCAATCAGGAACTTCCTGACGACAGGCTGCTTCCCTCAGTCCTTATCTGGAGCTCAGGGATGACTATTGACAAAATAGTCCCTCCGGATAAAAGGATCTGGGTTGGCCAGGGTAAAAATCCTGTAGCCCTGATGAGAACTTCATGGAATGATCCTGATGCGATTTTTGTCGGATTCAAGGCAGGATCACCATCTGTAAATCATGGTCACATGGATATCGGATCATTTGTAATGGAGGCAAATGGAGTCAGGTGGGCTATGGACTTTGGAATGCAGGATTACAATTCCCTGGAAACCGCAGGTGTGAATCTTTGGGGGATGGCACAGAATTCGCAGCGCTGGGAAGTCTTCAGGTATAACAATTTTGTCCATAACACACTTACTGTTAATGGAAAGCATCAGGATGTTAACGGATATGGTTCAATCAGCAGCTGGTCTGATCAGCCAGGAATGATTAGTGCTGTCTCAGACATCACATCCGTATATAAGGAGCATCTTCGTAAATCAGTCAGGGGAATTGCCATAGTTGATGACCGGTATGTGATGGTGCATGATGAAATTGAAACTCTTTCATCAGAAGTTTTGATAAGATGGAATATGCTGACCTCAGCCGAAATGGCACTAACCGGGGATAATGAAGCAACTCTTGTGAAAGACGGGAAGAAACTTATTATTAAGGTCAAGGAGCCCGCAGTGGTAAAAATGAAAACATGGAGCACAGAACCACCTAATGATTATGATGCCCCTAATCCGGGAACAACAATGGTGGGATTTGAAGTTTCAGTACCGGCAAATTCATCTGAAGTATTTAATGTACTGCTGCTTCCCGGGAGTGCATCTGAAAATGAAAGGATATCATCAATACCAATTTCAGGCTGGCCAAAAACTGATATTCAATAATAGCATGCAATAAAAGAAAATGCCGTTAGTTTAATAATTACAGTAAGTTTGTGTTTAAAATAATACATTGATAATTCTGAGTTAATACAATATGAAAAGGACATTTATAATAATCATTTTAGCATCACTATTTGGTGCTGCAGCTATCGGACAGGATTACAGAACAAGTCTTGGAGTGCGGTTAGGTTATCCCTATGGTCTGACAGTGAAGCATTTCCTCAGCAAGACAAATGCTCTTGAGGGGATCCTTGCCAGCAGCTGGGGAGGATTTGTGATCACCGGATTATATGAAAATGAACACTGGACCGGAAAATATCCCGGATTGAACTGGTTCTGGGGAGTTGGCGCTCATGCAGGATTCTGGGATGCAATAAACCATCCCAACATAGATGATTCATATACCGGATCAATCATCGGCGCCGATTTTATTGTCGGACTCGAATACACATTTGATGAGGTCCCTGTAAATCTGTCAATTGATCTGCTCCCTGGTTTCAACCTGATAGGATATACGGGCTGGGGAGGATTGAACGGAGCCATTTCAGCCAGATACGTATTTTGATATGACAATCTGCTTTATCTGCATGAATTCCTGATGCTTTGAACTGTTTTTTCGGAAAATATTTTGCAGTTCAAAAAAAACATGCTTTCTTTGCATCCGCATTTTTAAGTTCTTTTTATGGTCCATTCGTCTAGTGGTTAGGACGTCAGGTTTTCATCCTGGTAACAGGGGTTCGATTCCCCTATGGACTACAAAAAACGATCTCATTTTTTTCACAACCGCTTAAAATCAAGGATTTCAGGCGGTTTCTTTTTTCTCAGGTACTCAAAATGTACGTCAGA
>CAZGGZ010000081.1:0-11940 GCA_964525415.1 uncultured Rikenellaceae bacterium
TTTGTCAGATTCCTTCATGGTAACTATATAATAAAGCCTTTCTATTACGAGAGCTTTGTCTGTCTTTCATTCTCCATGAATACAAGCCTTATTGTCATTCATGAAGGTAAGGAGGTAAGTCATGTAATGATCGGGTACGATGGCAGCGTGACGGTTAAGGTATCCGACAAGGATTACATGGACTACCGCGAGAGACTGAGCTTTGACCAGCTCTGTGCTTCCCTTGCAGATATCTTCTCAAGGTTCCTTGAATATTATAAGAAAGGACTTGAATCAAGAATTATGATAGAACTTAAATCAGTTAAATAATCTGGTTGCTGGTTACTGGTTGCTGGTTGCTGGTTCTTAACCATCAGGCAACTAGCAACAAGCAACAAGCAACAAGCAACAAACAACTTAATTCGCCATGAAAAAGAAAAACAATCAAATTAAACTTATTCCTCTGATTTGCATGATCCTCTTTAACGGAAGTGCTATATCCCAGGAAATTAATCCCTGCAAAACAGGAGGACAGACCTGTTATTTCGGGGTGGAATTGAATGATGTTCTCTGCGGATACTCCGTTGAGACTTATTGTGATGGAATGCTTAATGGAAAAGAAGTCCGGTTTTTGTACTCGGATGTGATTCTTAAAATGTCGGCACTGGGTGAAGATATAGACGGGGGTTTCAGATGGAAACATGTTATTGATCCTGTAACAAACAGAGCCGTTGAGATTCAGGTGGATATAATTAACGGCGAGTCGGTAGTGACAACATTAACCAGGATCACCGGTGATACTGCCTGGTTCAGCACCCCTTGTTCAGGAATGAAAAAAGCTATTCCTATCGATCATGATGTGATTTTTACATCTCAATCATGGTATCCTCATCTTTTTTACGACTTCATAAAAATGAAAGGAACAGAAAAGAGGTACAAAGTTTACGATCCGTTAAAGGGAGAAGTAACCGAAAAGGGTTATACCAGAAGATCTGAAGAGACCATAGTGCTGAGTGATTCTTCTTTCCGGACAGTAGTCCTTGAGGAAACAGACTTCCAGACAGGTATTAAAACCATCCTCTGGCTGAATAAGGAAGACGGTTTTAATGTTAAAGCTGTTGTAGCCGAAAGGAGAAATATTTATTTCGCCGACAAATCTGTAACCAGCAGGATAACCTTTGCAAACATTGATAATGAACTATTTGCAAAGGTCGACAGGAAAATTCCTGATATAATGAACCTTTCATGGCTCAGGGTAAAAGCGAAACTCAACTCATACGGTGAAGAAATTACGGTACAGGATCTTAATTTCCCGGGACAGAACTTTGAAGGCACAGTCTCCGGGAGTTTAATAGATGGAATTTTTGAGATTAAACCTGTCAGGTACACAGGGAAAAATGCCCCGCCTTTTCCTCCGGATTTTAGTAAATCTCCTGATCTGAAAAAGTATCTTGAATCTGAATTAGTTATAGAATCTGATGATCCTCTTATTATCTCAGAGGCTGTAAGGCTTTCTGCAGGTTCAAAAGACTCATGGGAAGCAGCAGTGCGGTTAAGCAAATGGGTGGCTGAAAATATAGCCGGAGCGTTGCCAGGAGGCATTTCTGCTATTAATACTTTAAAAACCCGCGAAGCTGAATGTGGAGGCCACTCCCGATTACTGGCAGCATTCTGCAGGGCTGTGGGAATCCCGGCAAGGCTCTCTGTTGGATGTATGTACACAGCATATTACTCCGGCGGTTTCGGACAACATGCCTGGACCGAGGTTTACATGGGTGATGCAGGCTGGATTCCTGTGGACGCCACTATTAATGAACCCGATTATATAGATGCGGGTCATATCAGGCTGGGTGAAAACGCAACCTTCCGTCCGGTCACCATGGAAATTCTTGACTTCAGGTCACTATCCAATGAATCTGAAACAGTTATTTCTGACGACATTAAAGCTCTTACGGGCAGCTACATGAATGTTGAATTGTACAGGATGTTTGAGATTATTGAGAGGAATGGCGGCATTGCCATCAATATCCCCGGAAGGGCTGTCCTTGATCTTAATATGCCTGATAATGAGGGAAAATGGTTTCCTAAACTGACACGTGAAATAAGTCTGAAGCCCGACAATATTAAAGAAGGTAAAGCTGGTAGAATTATACTTCATCAATATTACAGGCTGCGGAAAATGTCATCGCCCGATTCAGTTATGAATAAAATCCCGGAAGAATTCAGGAAATATGCGGGCAATTACCAGTTTGCTCCTGCCAGGCTTTCTCTTGACGTTATGTTTAACGATGGCGCTCTTACAACCCAGGAGCCGCTTGGAAGATCAAAAGACAGAATAAGTTATCTGAAAACAGGTGATTCCTGGATTGATAAGACCGGATCTTATGAGATCGGATTTATAACTGGCGATGATAATAAGGTTTTGTCAATGAACTTTACGGTCAGGCTGGATTTTCTGAGGGGTGAGCCTGTAACCAGCGCAATGGAACCTGTCATTAACAAGTCGGGTGTAGAAGCCGGAGTAAAAAAATATGATGAGATAAAAAGTTCAGTAAACAGTAATTATTTCTTTTCGGAACAAATGCTCCACCAGTTGGGATACAACCTGCTAAAGGAAGAGAGGATTGATGACGCCATAATGGTTTTCCTTAAAAATGTCAAGGAATACCCTGATTCATTTCTTGCAAATGATGCACTGGCCGAAATATATCTGAAAAAAGGAGAAAACAGGCAGGCTGTAAGATACTTTAAAGCTGCAGTGAAGCTCAATCCGGATTATGAGTATGGTTATCAGATGATTGAAGAACTAAAACATAAAAAGTAACACAATGTATTTCCCCGGAAAATTAAAACAGGATAATAGTATAACAGGTCTCATACCTGCACTGATCTGTCTGTTGATCGGCGCTGTCGTATGGGTATTGATTGGTCCGAAGGAAGCATTATTATCAGTTGCCGCTTTTTATATTTTGTTTGCAGGATTCTCATTCTGGATTTTTTTGCGGACACGTAATATTAGTTTCCTTGCGGCTTCTCTGTGGCAGTTGTTAGTTGGTATTTTTTTTGTAACACGACCGGAATATCCTTTAATAATCCTGCCGGATAAAAGAATATCCGGAATGATAATTGTTTTACTTCTGGCTGCAACTGTGTGGTTGCTGTATTTTCTTTTTACAAAAAAGGCAAAATGGAAAGGGCGCGAGGTATTTGAGCTTGCCTCAATGGCTATTGAACCTCTGCCGGACGGATTTACTGAACGCCCTCGTCCTGTCGGAAATATAAGTTATACCAGAGACGAACTGATGGGATTTGCAGCATTCCTGAGCCGTAACCTGGTAGCAATGCCATACTACGAAGACAATAGTGTTGTCTTCGTTCCTGTAAAAATGGGCGATGAGTATAGTTATCTGCTTAATCGTGAAAAGTTCAGACAGAACAGGAGCTGGATAGCATTCGATTTTCACGGGTGTGTCACCGTTAATATTTCACGCAAGGATTACCTTGACTATAAGGAAGAACTCTCATTTGATCAGCTTTGCGGGAATTTCGGGAAGTTATTCATTCAGTTCATGGAGTATTACCGTAAGGGTGAAGCTGAAAGAATATTAGATAAGCTGAATGAACTTGGATTGGGAATAACGTCATAATCATTTCAAAGCGGTGGATTTTAAAGAAGCATCAAAACTTGGCTCATGTTTATCGAAGGATTATGCTGAAGATCTGTTCAGGCTCCTGGTAACCTATGAAAGCATCTCTGCTTCAGAAGCAGCATCACGCCTGAACCTTCACATTAAAACAATCCAGGATTTTCTGGAAGACCTGTTTAGCCTGGAAATACTTGACAGGGAAGAGGTATATGAAAGCAAAAGACCATATTTCAGGTACAGGTTGAAAGTGAAGCAGATTACGATGGAAGTCGATCTTACCTCTCTGCATCTAAAAGAAAAGGTTGCTGATTCGAGGCTGAAAATGAGAATCAGGGAGATGAAAAATGCAGGAGCCAGGTTCACAACCTCAAGAAGCAGTGACTATATAAGCAATGTTGTGATCTGGATGGGAGAGGGCAGATCCCGCACTGAAAGAAAAATTAATCTCTCCATACCCCAGGGCAAATTTCTTTTTAACCTCCCTTTCCCGACTGCAGAGCCCTTAAGTATTTCAGAAATAATGAAAAAAGCCGGAATAGATGGTACTTATATCCCGGAAATCATTGATATCGTTCAGGTACTGATTGATTTTAAAGTAATTGAAAGCAGTTAATAATATTACGATATACCTTTCTTCTGATATATCACCCTCAACAGGAGTGCATGATGGCGGGATAGCGTGATTCTGTAAATCTCCGTGCTTTCCGTGTAATCCGTGGTGAAATAGTCTTACAGTCTTATAGTCCTGATAGTTAATCAACGGTAACCGACTACTCGTCAAAAAAACTTGACTATTTTCCCTTTTTATTCTAACTTTAATAGTTTATTCTTTTTTTCAATGTTCCATTATTAAACCTCAGGTTAACGGCTCATTCGCCTTTGCGCCCCTGCGCCGTTAAGCCTTTACGCCTTTAGTCATGAAAACAAAACTCTCCCTTTTGCAAATCCTTTCTTGTATCGTCCTTCTTGCCCTCCGCCCTGCGCCCCCCGCCCTGAGCCAGATCCCGCAGGGATTCAACTACCAGGCCATCGCCCGCGACGGAACAACAGGCAACCCAATAACCAATCAGTCATTACCTGCGAGGATAACTATCCAGTCCGATTCCCTTTCCGGGACAATCTTCTGGCAGGAGATACACGGTTCGGCTGCTACAAATGATTTCGGGATGCTCTCCCTTGTGATAGGCAAAGGAACCAGGCAGACAGCGAGTACAGCGCCAACATTTAATGCCATCAATTGGAGCGTGACTCCTAAATTCATTATGACAGAGATAGACCAGGGATCAGGATTTGAGCTGATGGGATCATCAAGACTCTGGTCGGTGCCTTATGCAATGTACGCCCCAACAAATAACCCCTGGCTTCTGAATGGATCAAGCCTCTATTATGCATCAGGTTTTGTAGGTATTGAAACGAGTACACCTGTAACACCTTTGACTGTAACTTATAATGATAATACGGGCATTACTTATCCGCTTTATATTCAAAATGCAAGCGGAGACTGGACAGCCACAGAAAAAGGTGTAGGCCTGAAATTCGGACGGATCAATCCAACCTCAGGACATGATTACGGTACAATAAGAGGAACAATTGCCAGCGCTTCCGGCGGTGATGGACGACTGCAGTTTATTGGAGGAGGAGGAAGCGATCCTCATATGACTATCAACCATCTTGGTAATGTGGGAATCGGAACAACAACTCCTGACAAGATCCTCACTGTTAAAAGTTATTCAACCAATACACAAATTGCCAAGTTCGCAGATGATGCCCGTTATATTGGTCTTGGTCGTGATGAGATTGGATCGTATGACTTATCTGGGAATATTGCTACACTCTTTCTGAATGGGGGAAAACTGACAATCGCTTCTACCGGTGCTGTAGGAATAGGAAATGTCAATCCGGGATTCGCTTTGGACGTCCAGGGACGCTCAAGAATCAGGGCAGGAGGAGGTTCCGCCGGTATATGGTATAACAATGCTGCAAATAATGATTTGAGAGCCTTTACAGGTATGTATAATGATGATAATGTCGGTTTTTATGGACCTGTTTCTGGATGGGGTTTTGTAATGAATGTAAATAACGGGAATGTCGGCATTGGTACAATCTCTCCGAGCAATAAGCTGGAAGTCAATGGACAAGCTGTCATCAATGGTAATCTGATAGCTGCAAATTCAATTCGTGGGGGTGGCTACAGCTGCGGAGCAAGCCTGAGCGGCTTCAATATGGAAATTGGCGGCGCATCCCCTACAAGTACAAATGGCATAGCAACTTTATGGCTTCACCATCATGGAGCTATTGCTCATCAGCTACGATATACAGCGGGGACATTATATTTTGAGGCTGCAGGTAATGGATATGGAACAAACCAGACACCTATCTTACAGGTTAATGGCCCATTATACGCAGCGGTTGCAGGAGGCAAGGTTGGAATTGGAACAACAACGTCGACCAGCAAGGTGGCAATTCAGCCTGAGGGAACCTGGGATGATAATATCCCGCTTTTTGA
This sequence comes from uncultured Rikenellaceae bacterium, assembly GCA_964525415.1. Lineage (GTDB taxonomy): Bacteria > Bacteroidota > Bacteroidia > Bacteroidales > VadinHA17 > LD21. The sequence goes on from CAZGGZ010000081.1 coordinate 6,133, forward strand.
GGTAAAGAATAAATACGGTATTCCAGTCCTGGCAGTCTATAACAATGGCGTGAAGATCAATATTGAACATGATCCCGATGGAGTAAAAGGAGTGAAGGGCGGCTTTGCAATAGGAGGTTATGATTATACAAAAGGAGGTACAGTTAACCTTATGAACGTAACACCCGATAGTATACGGTTCAATATAAACAACGATAATGTAAAAGGCCCTAAAGGAGGATTTGCAATAGGCGGATTTGATATAACAGGAAAAGGAGATATCAACCAGGATTTCATGTACATAACGCCGCAATCTTCGAATAACGGACAATTTAACACATTTATAGGTTATGAAACCGGAAAGCATACCACAGCTATTGGTGTTGGTAATACATTCATAGGACATCATGCAGGTTATAGCGCTACAGACGGTTGGTCAAATATCTTAATCGGCAGGACTGCTGGATACCATGTTACTATAGGGAGTCATAATACTCTCATTGGATCATCTAGCGGTGAGACCATAACTTCGGGCAGCGGAAATATTTTGTTGGGAAATCAGGCCGGATATCAAACTAATGGAAATTATAATGTAAGCATTGGGTGGTTATCCGGATATAGTACTACGGGCTCAGGAAATGTATTCCTTGGTTGCCTGGCAGGATTCCATGAAACCGGATCTGATAAGCTTTATATTGAAAATACTGATAACTCCAAACCACTGATATGGGGGGATTTTGCTAATGATAAGCTGGTAGTTAATGGAAATTCAACTGACAACATATTACAATATACATTTTTTGTGGTTGGGAGGGCAGGAGGATCATATGGCTGGAACAGTCTTAGCGATGCAAGGTTCAAGAAAGATATAACTACTATTGATGACGCTCTTAATAAAGTCATGAATCTCAGGGGCGTCTATTTCAACTGGATTGATCCTGCAAGATCTGAGGAACAGCAGATGGGATTCATAGCGCAGGAAGCCGTTGAAACAATTCCTCAGGCAGTTTACAAATCAAATGGATACTATTCCATGGACTATGCTTCAATAACAGCTCTGACCGTTGAAGCAATCAAAGAACAGCAGGGAATTATTGAAAAACAGCAGCAGCAGATAGAGCGGTTGGAGAAGATAATCCAGGAACTGATGGAAAAATAGGCGATTTATGATATGCGATATGCGATATTAGAAGAAGGAGGGCGAGAGTGGGAGAAGAGGTGAAATAAAAAGATGGAACTATATATAACTGAACGTAAAGAATGGCGGAAATGGCTCGCAAAGAACCATTCATCCTGTGAGGAGGTCTGGCTCAGGTATTATAAGAAACCTTCCGGTAAACCTCGTATTCCCTACAATGATGCAGTAGAAGAAGCCCTCTGCTTCGGATGGATAGATGGGAAAATAAAACGGATCAACGAAGATTACTATATCCAGCGATTCACTCCACGCCGCCCGGGAAGCAGGTGGTCAAAATACAATATCGACAGGATAGAGAAACTCAAAAAAGCAGGGCTTATGAAATCTGCCGGGCTTAAGGCCTATAAGGAAGCCCTTGAAAAACCAGCCCTTGTATATGACGACCGGCGTGATGGTTATCCTTCTGAACCTGACGATCTCATGAAGGCTCTCAAGAAGAATAAAACTGCTTTAAAGAACTTCATAAACTTCTCCCAGTCATCCAGGAGAATGTATATTGACTGGCTGAATAGCGCCAAAAGAGCGGAAACCAGAATCGGCAGGATCCAGAAGATAGTTGAACGGGCAGAAAGAAATCAGAAGCCGGGGATGATGTAAACTGTCTTACTGTCTTGCAGTCAAGAATATTTACTCAGCGTAAGAACGTAAAGGTGTATTTTATTTTGAATAAAATATTAATTTGCGGGGTATTAAACCTGATTAATTAACCTCTAAAATACCCGTTATGAAAACCAATCGCCGTGATTTTCTGAAAGCAGCATCTTTCGCAGGTGCTGGAGCAATATCTGGCGGAATTCTCTCCGGATGCGCTCCGAAAGAACCTGAATCGAACCTCGCCGCTATTCTTGAAGCAATTAAAAAAGTTCATCCGCAGAAGTTCAACATGTCGGGCTATTCAGCCCCGGCTCTTTCAGTTGTGAGAACCGGATTTATCGGTCTGGGTGACCGCGGCAGCGGAGCAGTTCAGAGGCTCTCCTATATTGAAGGTGTTGAGATAAAGGCGCTTGCCGACCTCCGTCCGGCTGCTACTGATGGTTCGCAGAAATATCTGGCAGGCATCGGAAGAGAAGCAGTGCAGGTTTTCACCGGTGATGAAAATATATGGAAAAAGCTATGCGAGCTTCCTGATCTTGACCTTGTATACATATGCACCCCATGGGTATGGCATGCACAGATGGCTGTATATGCAATGGAACAGGGAAAGCATGTTGTGTGCGAAGTGCCACTGTGCAGGACCATAAATGAAGCCTGGCAGCTTGTTGAGACATCGGAAAGGACAAAGAAGCACTGCATGATGCTTGAGAACTGCTGCTACGATTTCTTTGAATTGCTCACCCTGAATATGGCCCGCCAGGGAATGTTCGGCGATATTGTCCATGGAGAGGGAGCTTATATTCATAATCTTGTAAGCATGAATTTTGCAAAACCTCAGGATGACAGGCAGTCTGACGGTGCATATACCGGAATGTGGAGGCTTAAGGAGAACGCTTCAAGAAACGGGAACCTTTATCCTACACACGGACTGGGACCTATATGCCAGGTAATGAACATAAACAGGGGCGACAGGATGGAATACCTGACATCGATGTCATCAAATGATTTTACTTTCGGGAAATATGCAGATGCACTGGCAAAGAGCGACCAGTTCTATGCAGAATATGCCAGCAGGAATTACCGCGGCAATATGAATACCACCCTTGTTCGCACAAACCTGGGCCGGACGTTAATGATCCAGCATGATGTTGCTTCGGTAAGGCCTTATTCCCGTCTGCATGTCGTGAGCGGCACTTCAGGAGCTGCAATTAAATACCCGCAGGAACTTATCGCTCTCGGGCATGAATGGCTTAATGAACAGGAGATGAGAGAGCTTTGGGAAAAGTTCACACCGGAGATCATAAAGAGGGTGGGAGAGATGGCAAAAAAGGTTGGCGGTCATGGAGGGATGGACTTCATCATGGACTGGCGCATGATCGACTGCCTCAGGAACGGACTGCCGCTTGACCAGGATGTTTATGACGGAGCTCTCTGGAGCTCAATAGCACCATTGAGTGAATGGTCGGTAGCAAACAGGTCACAGTCAATCGATGTACCCGATTTCACAGGAGGCTCATGGAAGACCAACAAACCTCACGGCATCAACCTCGAAACCGGAGGCACAACGAAGGTGCTGGAAGTGAAGAGAGTAGAGATCACAACCTGAGGCCCACGATGAGCACATCATCCGTCTGTGCCCTGTCTCCTTTCCATGTAAGGAATTCTGATTCAAGCCTGTTTCTTTGTTCCTGCAGAGGAAGCTGATGGATCTCGAGAAGAAGGGCTTTCAGATTCGTATATTTGAATTTCTTTGAATGAGGTCCGCCAAATTGATCAGCATAACCATCTGAAAACATATAGATTAAATCTCCCGGGTGGTAAGGTATTTCATGACTGGTGAAACTTTTATCCGCCAGGTCATAGATGCCTATCGGCATGCGGTCAGCTTCGTAATCTTTAAGTTCACCGTTATGTATAAGGTACAGGTCATTGTATGCACCTGAATACTGGATCATGTTTTTTGTCCTATAGATAATGCAGAGGGCAATATCCATCCCGTCCTTTGCTTCTTCTCTCTCACCTTTCTGATGCAGTGCACGCTGCACCTCTTTTCTGAGCTCATCGAGGATCCTGCCTGATTCTGTGATCTCCCTGTTATTGACTATCTCTTCAAGAAACGATATACCGAGCATGCTCATCAGCGAACCGGGTACGCCATGCCCTGTGCAGTCGCCTGCAACATAAATGAGCTTCTCTTTTATCTCAGTAAACCAGTAAAAATCGCCGCTGACAATATCCCTGGGCAGATACAGAATAAAGCTGTTTTCAGGAAGGTCCTTTATCTCATCCGGTTTCGGCAGCATTGCTCTCTGGATCCGGCTGGCATAGTTGATGCTGTCGGTAATGTCTTTGTTTTTCTCTTCGATAATGTCGTATGCAGCCTTTAATTCAACGTGCCTTAGCCTGTAAATCTCCTTTTCCTGTTCTGATTTCTCAACAGCATGGGCAACCTCAATGTTGCTGATCTTATTCTGCACCTCATTGCTCTGGAGTGACTCCCTGGCCTTAAGGTACTGTTTGAAGCTCACAAGGGCTTTATCAGGTTTCTTGTAGAGTTCGTAATGTGCAGAGAGCGCTGCATGAGTATCAGCAATCAGGGCCAGTGACTTTAGTTCCTCACCCATCTTCAGGGATTGTTTCAGCCTCTCTTCAGCATGATTTTCATCACCCAAACGGCTGTATACACGTCCTGAACCGAGCATGCACTGCAGCGAGCACCGCTTATCACCACCTGTCAATCCCTGTTCATAGTACTCCAGCGCTTCCGGGTAATTCTCCATCTCCTCACAGGTGCTTGCAATGCCGAGGAGAGTCCATGGGATGGCAGCCAGTTGTTCATTTTTCTTCCTGATCTCAAGGCTCCTGAAGTAGTATTCCAGTGACTCATCATACTTTTTCATCTGACGCAGGACCATACCTATCCTGTTGAGAGATGATGCCGCGCCGTTTTCGTCCCTGAGCTCCTCCCTGATCGTCAGTCCTTTGTTGAAGTATTCAAGTGATTTAGTGAAGTTGCAGAGTCTTGAGTAAATAAGTCCGAGCTGGCTGCAGGATTCTCCTTCCGATTCTTTATCGTTGATTTCGATTGAAGCTTTGTATGCCTCCAGCCAGAGCTGAAGGGTTTTTTCATAATCACCGAAGCTTTCAAAGATGTTACCTTTGAGAAGAAGGGCTCTTACGTACCCTTTTTCTCTCTTATTCTCTTCGAACCAGTGAAATGATTCCGACAGATGTTTAAGAGCTATATCGTTTTTTGACTGGTAGAAGTTAGCGGCAGCGATATTCAGGTTGGCATAAGCAATTCCCTTCGGATACCTGGTCTTTTCTGCTTTCTTAAGGTTATCAAGGGCATCATCAGCCACCTTTGCCGAATCACCGAACCTTGACTGCCAGAGCAGCTCATTTGTTATATCGATGGGATTTACTTTAATGCTCATATCTCAGGATATACTCATACCTGGGCAATGCTTGTTCTCCACCAGATATAGATTGAAATTGCAGTCATTAATGTAAGAACGATTGCGGAGCTGTCAATATGGAGTTTCTTTACCGGATCGGTTTGTTTTGATCCCTGGACATATAGTACAACTATCATTGCAACCAAAATGATATGAGCAGCATAGATACCATAACCTGCTCCTGGCCAATGCATGATTTTAAAGAGAAATGATATTGACACAATTATCATTGTCAGCATAACCATGACATTGGCAAATTTGTCAATGCCGGTCTGAGCTGTTTTGCTCTTATCCATAAATAACAGAAAGGCATATAACGCAAAGGAGACTAAAGAAACAGTCATTAAGACTCCTGACATCGGCCAGTGCTGAGTTTTGAAGAAAATGCCGATCAGTAAAAGGATTGTTGAGATGACTCCGGTCAGAAATGTAATTTTTTTCATACCCATAGAATTAAGTTAGCCTACTCTGTTTAAGGAATTTTCGGCATCTTTCCTGTTTTTGAGTGCATGATCAGGAACTGCACAATTAAGTAAAAATAAGAAAAATTGCTAATTGTTTGAAATTGGTTTAACTTTA
>CAZGGZ010000082.1:0-11835 GCA_964525415.1 uncultured Rikenellaceae bacterium
CCGTTACACCGTTACACCGTCACATAACCAGCATCGCATCTCCGTACGTTCCGAATCTGTACTTCTCCTTGACAGCAGTCTTATACGCATCAAAGAGAAGATCATACCCGGCAAACGCCGCCACCATCATCAGAAGTGTTGAATATGGAAGATGGAAATTGCTGATCATCATGTCAGGCACCTTGAACTCATACGGCGGGAAAATGAATTTGTTGGTCCAGCCGTCAAACGGCTTCAGATATCCGTTCGTTGATACTGAACTTTCAAGCGTCCTTACAACAGTTGTCCCCACAGCACATATCCTGTATTTATTGTCTTTTGCCTTGTTGACTGTCTCTGCAGCTTCTTCAGTTATCCTGATCCTTTCCGAATCGACCTTATGCTTTGTAAGATCCTCAACATCAACGCTTCTGAAATTACCCAGACCAACATGAAGTGTTATCTCTGCAAACTCAACTCCAATGATCTCAAGTTTCTTAAGAAGCTCACGGCTGAAATGCAATCCTGCAGTCGGGGCAGCCACGGCGCCTTCATGCTTGGCAAAGATCGTCTGGTATCTTTCATTGTCCTGTGGTTCCACCGGACGGTTGATGAACTTCGGAAGGGGTGTCTCACCAAGACTGTAAAGGGTTTGCTTGAACTCTTCATATGTTCCGTCAAAAAGGAATCTTAATGTACGTCCTCTCGATGTTGTGTTGTCTATCACTTCTGCAACCAGCAGGTCATCCTCTCCAAAATAAAGCTTGTTTCCTATTCTGATCTTCCTGGCAGGATCAACCAGCACATCCCACAGGCGCTGCTCCCTGTTCAGCTCGCGCAGAAGAAAAACTTCAATCTCTGCCCCGGTCTTTTCTTTATTGCCGTATAACCTTGCCGGGAAAACTTTTGTGTTATTGAATACCAGGACATCTTTTTCAACGAAATAATCAATTATGTCCTTGAATATCCTGTGCTCAAACTTGCCTGTTTTCTTGTTTACGACGAGTACCCTGCATTCGTCCCTGTTTGGCGAGGGATAAAGAGCAATCAGTTCCTGCGGAAGATTGTATCTGAACTGGGATAATTTCATATCTGAATCTGTATTTCTGCGATTTTAGAAATCCTTTATACGTAAAATTTTCCGTTTTGTTTCATTTGTTCAAGGAATTGTTGAAATTTTTCAAGATTATATGCCTTTTCCAGCCTGAACGAACCTATTGCTGTCCTCCCGAGCACCGACAGGTAACAGCCGCTTCCAAGCGCTTTCCCAAAATCCCTTGCAAATGATCTTACATATGTTCCCTTGCTGCAAAGTATACGGATCCTCATATCCGGGATCCCGAAAGAGAGCAGCTCAAGTTCCCTGTAAACAATGCTGACTGGTTCCAGCTTTTCTTCAATTCCTTTTCTTGCAAGCTCATATGCCCTCTTCCCGGCAATCAGTTTTGCCGAATGAAGAGGAGGTATTTGTTTTTGCTCGCCAAGAAGGCCATTTAAGGTTTTCTTAACCAGTTCTTCAGTGATGTGACCGGTTGGGAAATTGCCTTCCGTCTGTGTTTCAAGATCGAATGAGGGTGTTGTTTCACCAAAATGAAGGGTGGCAACATATTCCTTATCAAGGTCCTGAAATTCATTTATTCTTTTTGTCGCCCTGCCTGTGCAAAGTATCATCAGTCCGGTTGCAAGGGGATCAAGAGTGCCGGCATGTCCGACCTTGAGTTTCTTTATGCCGAGTTCGCTTCTTATCATTATCCTGACCTTGTTCACCAGGTCAAAGGATGTCCAGTAAAGAGGCTTGTCAAACAGCAGGACCTCTCCTTCCTCAAAAACCGTTTTCCTTTCATTTTCCATCCTATCCCAGCAAAACAGCCAGCAATCCTGCTGCTGCACAATATATTGCGAACCATATCAGCCTGCTGCGCTTCACGAGACCTATCATCCATTTGCATGCCAGGTAACCAGAAACAAATGCCGTAATAAACCCGATCAGGATTACTCCTATGCCTGCACTGGCTGTATTAAACTCTCCGGAAAAAATTTCAACAAGATTTGCTCCAATCACCGGAACCAGAACCATCAGGAAGGAGAATTTCGCTATCTCATCCTTCCTGTTGCCTGTCATCAGTCCTGTTGCTATTGTTGCCCCGGAGCGCGATATTCCCGGTATGACTGCGACAGCCTGAGCTATACCGATTATAAATGCATCAAGATAAGTTATGTTCCTTTCACGCTTCCTGATGAAATGCGCACATGCCAGCAGAAGAGCCGTGATCAGCAGCATGGAACCAACAAATACAATGTTTCCGCTGAACATATTCTCTATCGGATCTTTCAGAAGCAATCCGGCAAATCCGACAGGGATCATTGATACAATAAGCTTCAGAACATATGATGTCTCTTCATTCAATTTAAATTTAAAGGTGCCTTTTATAAGCGTCACTATCTCTTTCCGGAATACAACCAGAGTGCTCAGGACAGTTGCTCCATGAACAGCCACTGTATAATAGAAACTTGCCTCAGGATTCACTCCAAAGAGCGATTTTGCAATCTCAAGATGTCCCGAACTGCTTACGGGTAAAAACTCTGTGAGTCCCTGGATAAGGCCAAGAACCAATGCTTCAAACCAATTCATATAGAGATATTAGAGGTTATTGTAATATTATTTGAGGAGGAGACCGAAGTCCGAAGAGCTTAATGATGTTTGTATTCCGTCTCCTGACTTCCGTCTTCCGTCTTCCGTCTTCCCCCTCCTGGTTTCTTCATTATAGCCCAGATTTCAAAAATGAATCCGGCAAGCACGACAATTGGGGCAAGTGTAATCCTCCGGAAGCTGAAGATATTCTCGCTGAATTTATCAGGACTGTCAGACCTGCCTCCCAGCATAAGCAGAAAGCCTATTACAATTATTCCGAAACCTATCGCCAGGAGCTTATAGTTTTCCCGTCCAAGCGCAAAATTCAATTTTTCCTTTTTTTCACTTTTTGTAGCCATATTTTCAATAATATAATTTGTCTTCAGAAATGCCCAGGTACCTGTTGACTGAAAAGAACGTTGAAACAATATTTATGATTATGCCTAAAATGACAATTGAAACTCCAAGTAATGCCAGAAGTGCGGTGCTTTGAAAAGTTACCAGCAGAAAGAATTCCTTTTCGATCAGATAAAGAAGCCCCATCAGCAGGATCATTGCCACCAGGGCGGAAAGGAATCCGTGAAAAGCGCTCTGCAGAACGAACGGACGCCTGATAAATGATCTGGTCGCTCCTACCAGCTGCATTGTCCTTATAATGAACCGCCTGGAATAAATCGCCAGCCGTATTGTATTGTTGATTATAGTAAGTGCAATAAGGAAAAGGAACGCACTTATCACCAGAAGGAAGATGCTTATCTTCCGTACATTCTCGTTTATCAGGAACAGGAGCGATTCCTGGTAATATACCTCTTTGACAAACGGGTATTCCAGAATGTACTTTTCGATCTTTGCCACACTGTCGGGACTTGTGTATGTTGAAAGCAGGTAAACATCAATGGAAGGCGGCAGCGGATTTTCGCCAAGGAAGCTTATAAAATCCTCTCCAAGTTCTTCTTTCATTTTTGCAGCAGCTTCGTCCTTTGAAATGTATTCAGTCGATTTTACATAATACTTTGCATCCAGATCTTTCTGAAGCATCCGTATGTCTGCCTCCCTGGCATCGTCGTCAAGCATGACTGAGAATGACAGGCTCTCACGGAAATAATCTGACAATTCCTTAGCGTTGATCAGCACAAGTCCCAGGATACCAAGAAGAAACAGCACCAGCGAAACACTCACAACTAGCGTTATGTAAGAGCTTCTCAGCTTTGTCTTCGATGTCCCGTTTTCGTTCTTCTTCATTTATCTCCCCTTCTCCTCTTCTCCCTTTCTCCCCTTCTTTCTTGTTTATTACTCCACTACCGTCATCCATCCGAACTCATCCTCTGCATCCCCGTTCTGGATTCCAACCAGCTTATTGTAGAGCTTCATCGTCACCGGACCCGGCTTGCCGTCTTTGCAATACTCGTATATCATGTTCATATCAGGATCAACTATTTTCCCAATCGGGCTTATCACCGCTGCTGTACCGCATGCGCCTGTTTCGGCAAATGACGAAAGCTCTTCCACAGGAACCCTGCGCCTTTCGGTTTTTATACCGAGGCTCCCTGCAATTTCAATAAGGCTTTTATTTGTGATCGAATTCAGTATTGATTCAGATTTGGGTGTAATATATGTATTGTCCTTTATTCCAAAGAAATTCGCCGGTCCGCATTCATCTATATATTTCTTTTCTTTTGCATCGAGAAATATTGTGCTTGCGTAGCCTTCAGCTTTAGCTTTTACCAGTGCGCGAAGGCTCGCGGCATAATTTCCTCCTACTTTAAAAATACCTGTGCCGAGCGGTGCTGCCCTGTCCACATCCCTGCAGATCATCATATTGACCGGTTTTATCCCCTCCCTGAAATATGGTCCTACGGGGGTTACAAAAACAAGGAAAGTGTATTCTGATGCCGGCTTCACACCTACCTCGGGTCCGCTGCCGTACAATAAAGGCCTGATGTATAGTGTTGCGCCTGATCCGTAAGGCGGTACATATTTTTTATTCAGTTTTATTACCTGGAAGAGTGCTTCTTTGAATAACTCTGCAGGTACCGGTGCCATCTCCACTCCATTGGCTGAAAGTATGAGCCTGTTTGCATTTTCCTCCCACCTGAAGAGTCTTACTTTTCCGTCTTTGCCCATATAGGCTTTCATTCCTTCAAATGCTTCCTGACCGTAATGCAAACCTGTTGCTGCAATGTGAATATCGATGTATTCCGACGATGATACTTCCGGATCCCCCCATTTCCCTCCCCGGTATTTGCACCTTATGTTATAATCGGTCTTAATATAGCCGAAAGGCAGATTTTTCCAGTCAAGTAATTCCATTATTCACTCTGTTGATTTTCGCGGTAAAAGTACATTTTAATAGTATAACCTCAAATTTTATGGATATGAATCCGGGTCATTCAACATGTTCCCTGAGGCTCGCTATCTGATCCTCAACCGAAACACTTCTCAGCAGTTTTGCGGTATCGGTTATGAACTCATGCTCAATAATTATCTTTCTCTGTTCATCCATCCATTCTTTCCTGTCATGGGGTTTTCCATATTCCGACTCTTCTCTCAGCAGCTTGTCGGACAGCTTTATATAGTCAACGCGGCCGAGGTAATCATATGTTGCATCGTGAAGGATATAGTCTGAAACAGATTCCTGCCTGTTATCAAAAGAGTTCCTGATAAGCTTCTTTACCTCATCAATATTCGACTGGTCAAAAGCGTATTTTGGCAGGATCTCCTCAACAAGCCGGGAAGATGCTTCAGCAGGTTTTTCATAATCAGAAATATAGCCTGTAAAAAGGAACAATGATGCAAGCTTAAGGTTTATATACTTCTCTTCCGGCAGGCTTTCGGCTGTTGAAAGAAGCTCTGCCTGGTTGGTAACGCTTTTCATCAGCAATGAGTTGTGGAAGTAGAGATCCGGGGGAGCTTCGTCATCAAACATTTTAATGATCATCTCTTCAATATCCTGAAGCTTGAGCATCTGCATCTTCAGAATAAACTTCATATTAGGTCTTCCGTTTTCATCCCTCAGATCAGGCACAATGCCATTGACAAAATACATATCGAGCTCGCCTTTGTATTTGACCGGCATTTTACCCCTGTGTTCGCAAATGAAGAATTCCTTTGCGAATTCATAGGTCGTTCCGGAAATATTTATCTTGCCTGCTTCTCCCGATGATTCCATCCTGCTGGCAGTATTCACCGTATCGCCCCAGATATCATACGAAAGCTTCTTCTGTCCGACAACTCCGGCTACCACCGTTCCTGTGTGAATTCCTATCCTGATATCCCAGTACTTCATTCCCTCGATCTGTGACGCCTCTTTCAGCATGGTCATGTAAACCTGCATTTCAAGAGCTGCCAGGATCACCTCAACAGGATTCGTACGGTTCTTTTCCGGGATACCTCCGGCGCACATGTATGCATCTCCTATGGTCTTTATCTTTTCAATACCCAGCCTTTCGACAACAGAATCAAAATGGAAGAAAAACTTATCGAGCTCGTCGATCAGAACCTCAGGGTTCATTTCTTCAGCGATCTTTGTAAAGCCCTGGATATCCGAGAATAACACCGTTACAAAATTGTATTTGATCTTGGTAGCTTTACCTTTTTCCATTATCTCGCTGGCTGTATTCTTCGGTAAAACATTTGCCAGCAGGTTTTCAGTTTTTTCCTTTTCAATAATCAGGTCTTCGGTCCTTTTGTTGATGATCTGTTCAAGCATAAACTGAGTCCTTGCAAACCGCAGGTTAAGCTGCGAATACAAAGCCCAGAAAATCAGTGTTGCAAGAAGCAGATACAAAGCGATCGCAATACCGGAAAAATACCATCGCGGAAGCACTTTGAACTTCAGCAGGAGCAATTCTCCGCCAAGGTGTTTCAGATCGGTATATCTTGCACGCAGTTCATACCTGCCTGAAGGAAGATTTGTACATTCCTTGTAATTGCCTGATCGCCATTCTCCCCAGTACGGATCATATCCTTTCAGAAAAAAACAATAATTCATGGTGTCCCCGGCATCCATCTCAAACACCAGGTTGTTCTGCCTGTGCTTAAAAATCATCAGCTCATCTGTCGGAAAAAATTTCTTTGCAGCGTCAGGAAGAAGTATTGAATCATAGTTGATTATTATGCGTGACAGAAAAGGTTCCTCCTCATCCGGAATGACCGCGCTGCCTGCTGCTCCGGTAAAAATAAGCACGAAGCTGAGGATAACATGTTTTATATTCAGGTTCTTCAGGAAAACCATATCAACCAGTAAAATAATTCTTCCAAATGTAGCACTTAATAAAGACTGCTCAAAAGGAATTAAGTATTTTTGCACGCAAACGCACTGACCGGTTTATGGAAATAGTTTTTGCAACGAATAATGAATATAAACTCAGGGAGATAAGGAATATCCTGGGAACCAGCTTCAGGCTCCTGAGTATGGGCGACCTGAAAATAAATGATGACATTCCCGAAGATGAACCCGACCTTGAAGGAAATGCCATGCAGAAAGCAAATCATATCCATAAGCTGGTTAATATGAACGTGTTTGCAGATGATACGGGACTGGAAATTGAAGCACTTGACGGTCTGCCGGGCGTTCATTCTGCCCGTTTTGCCGGTGAGGATAAAAACTCAGATTCCAACATTGATAAAGTCCTGAAAATGATGGGCGGCACGGCAAACAGGAGAGCAAGGTTCAGAACGGTTATTGCCCTGATCCTCGATGGTAAAGAATATTTCTTTGAAGGGATTGTGAACGGTGAAATAATAACTGAGAAAAGAGGCAGTGAAGGATTTGGTTATGACCCGGTGTTTGTTCCCGAAGGCAGTAATCTTACCTTTGCTGAAATGCCCCTGGACGAAAAAAACAGGATATCCCACAGGGCAAGGGCATTCGAAAAACTAAGGAATTTTCTGATTCATTACCATCCCCGGAACAATAAAGAAGATATTTAACTGTTTAAATTCCTGATGAGGAAACTGCTGATTTTTATATGTCTGCTTATTGTCTTTACCCATTCCAGGGGACAAACTCCAGTCGGAACATGGACCGATCACCTGGTTTATACAACTGCTAAAAATATAACTGCAGGGTCCGAAGAAATATATGCTTGCACCGGCTCATCACTTATCGTTTATAACAGGGAATATGATGAGCTCAGGAAAATGTCGCGCGTGCACGGCCTCTCGGAGACCTCAATCAGCACTATTGCATGGTCAGAAGAAAATGAAGCTCTCATAATTGCATATTCAAGCACAAATCTGGATATCCTGAAAGATAACCTGATCTACAACATTCCTGACATAAGAATGAAATACATCCCCGGGAAGAAGGAAATAAACAGGATCAGGATCATTGGCAGATATGCATACCTTGCCTGCAGTTTCGGAATAGTCATCATAGATCTGCCCGGGCATGAGATATACGATACATGGAAGCCGGGAAACGGGACTGATAATCCCGAGATATGGGATGTGGCATTTGGCAATGGCAGGGTGTACGCCGCGACGGGAACAGGAGTATATTCAGCTGATTCTGATAATCCCGGACTTTCATATTTTGGCAACTGGTCGATTATTAATTCGCTGCCCGAACCAGCCGGGAAATATACAGCAGCTGTATATTCCGGCAACAGTCTTTATGTTAACTGCACAGGCAAAAACTTCCCGGGTGATTACATATACCAGATCTCCGGTGCAGCTGCTTCCCTGTTCTCTTTTACTTCAGGTATTTTCAATATTTCTTTCGATAAGGCTGCTGACGGATTTACAGTAGCTTCAGGAAAATCTGTAAGATATTTCCTGGATGACGGATCGCTTAGAGCAAATATTTCCGCATATCCATGGGGAGTTCCAAATGCTTCGCAGGCTGTTGAAGACCAGGGTGATATATGGATTGCAGATATTACTTCAGGACTGATAAAAGGAGAAGATATGTCAGATTTTACAGCCCTGACATTGCCCGGGCCAATATCGAACAATGCAGTGAGCCTTGCTGCATATAATGGTAAAACGGTGATCTGCGGGGGCGGTGTTGATAATGCATGGAATAATCTCTCAAGACCTTTTCAGATCTCCATTCGTGAAAACAATTTATGGACGAACATAAAATACACTGAGTTCTCTGATGCAATGAGAGCTTTTATTGATCCGGCTGATGAATCGCATTTTTTCGTTACATCATGGGGTGGCGGTTTGCTTGAATACAAAGACAACGAACTGGTTGACAGGTATAACTATATTAATTCTCCTTTACAGACTATTATTCCTGGTGCAAATTATGTACGGTTGTGCGGAATTGCAATGGACAGGGACAGGAACCTCTGGATAACAGGAAGCGAGGTGCCCGCAACATTAAAGGCTCTGAAACCTGATGGGGGCTGGATCGTTAATCCGGCCACAACGGAAGCAAACAGTGTTGGCGATCTGATAATCACCCGTTCCGGACTGAAATGGGTCATTCTTCCAAGAGGCAATGGCCTCTTCGTCATGGATGACAATGATACTCCCGGGTATTTCGATGATGACCTGTATAAACAGATGTTTGTCACTGATCCCGAAGGTAAAGTGATCAATTTTGTGTATTGTCTCGCTGAAGATCAAGAAGGTAATATATGGCTGGGAACCGACCAGGGACCACTTGTTTATTATAATCCTGATAAGGTATTTGAAGAGGAAATAAAAGCATACCGTATAAAGATCCCGCGCAATGACGGAAGCGGACTTGCCGACCTGGTGCTTTTCACTGAATCAATTTCATCCATTGCTGTTGACGGCGCTAACAGGAAATGGCTTGGCACAGCCAGCTCGGGCGCATACCTGCTTTCTCCAGACGGTACAAAACGGCTGAGAAACCACAATGAACAGAACAGTCCTATTCTTTCAAACAATGTTGCCGGTGTTGCCGTTGATAATAAAACCGGCGATGTATGGTTCGTCACGTCACTGGGTATAATCTCTGTCAGAGGTGATGCCACCGAAGGCAATGAAGAGTTCTCGGGCGTTTATTCCTTTCCAAATCCGGTAAGGGAAGACTTCGAAGGAAATGTGACAGTAACAGGATTAATGAAAGATACACAGATAAGGATAACCGATATCAGCGGCAACCTGGTTTATGAAACTGTTTCTGATGGCGGACAGGCATCATGGGACCTGAAAACATATAACGGCCGCCGTGTTGCAACAGGAGTGTACCTGGTCTTCTGTGCCAGCAGTAACGGCTCACAGACGGCTGTGACAAAAATACTGGTGATTAACTAGTTTTTTGATTCCCCCCTTCAGGGGGGTTAGGGGGATGTAATGCCTGTTAAGAAACATCCCCCTGTCCCCCTTCAAAGGGGGATTAAGTTATTCCGTAATCAGGCTCTGTATCCTCTCAATCTGTAACTGCTTATTCACCTCCCTCAGGCTGCGGGCTGTCTTTGTGAAATACTGGTGACCTGAAATAAATTTTACCTGGATTTTGTTCCAGTCGTTAAGCGATCCCATCTTGTTCTGAGCCTTCAGCTCTTCGAAAAGAGTGTTGGAAACAGGAATGAAATCACTCCTTCCCAGGTAATCAAGATCAGAGTCACATATTATATCCTCAAGAAGGTTGGTGGGTTTCGGCGGCAGTTTTGTTGACATGATAATCGCGCAGATCCTCTCGATCTGCTCAGGAGAATAGTTGTACTTCGGCAGCATCTCCTTAGCTATTATTGTTCCGTGGTATTCATGATTGTCATAGGTTACCGTATGCCCCACATCATGGAATAATCCTGCCGTTTTAAGAATGAGTATCTCTTCATCCGAACAACCCTCTCCCCAGCCAATAAGCTCCACCTCAGTCACCACATCTACCGTATGCTTGACATTATGATAAAAAAGGTAATCGGGAAGCTCTCTTTCCAGCTTGTCGAGAATTATTTCCTGGATATCAGTAAACTGGATCAGTCCGAATTTAATCCGGAAAGCTTCATTGGGAGTCAGACCTTTCCCGTCAACTGAAAACTCAGGCTTAAGTCCTTTTACCCTGTACATCTGCAGGTCGCCCTTGTATTTAACCGGGAGTTTCCCGAAATATTCACAGTCAAAAAACTCCTTTACAAGCTCATACGTCATCACGGAGATCAGGATCATGCCGTTTTCAGATACTGCTTCAACACGGCTGGCAGTGTTCACCGTATCACCTTTAATATCGTAATTGACTTTCTTTTTACCCGATATGGAGGCTGTTACCGGTCCGGTATGAATGCCGATCTTGAGATCCCATATCCTGTTATCCGCTCCCCTTTTATTCAGCTCATAATTCTCAAGATGATTCTTCATCTCAAGTGCAGCCATAACAACATCTATCGGGTTTGTAATATTTTTTGCCGGTATACCTCCGGCACACATGAAGGTGTCGCCGATTGTTTTTATTTTTTCAATCTTGTACCTGGCAACTATTGAATCAAACTCGTACAGTATCTCATCAAGCTCATCCATGACGGCTGAGGAATCCATTCCCTCAACAAGCTTTGAAAAACCATGGATATCAGAGAAGAGAACAGTCGCCATGTTGAATTTCAGCGATGTTTCTTTCTTTTCCTTTTCTGCCCCTTCCTTCAATCCTTCAGGAGATACTTTCTCATAAAGGGCTTTGAACTTCTCATAATCCCTTGAAAGCTTGTCATTCTGCTTCTCCAGCTTCTTGATATGATCTTCAAGTTCCTGGTTCTGCTTTGCAAGCTTTGCGATCCTTTTTACCAGCTCGTCATTATTGGTTGCAACCATTTCGGAATTGTTGGTCAGTAAATATAATAAAAATCATTACATAGTATAAATTCTGTACTGAACAGATAATATACTGGTTTCTCTTGACAAATACCCCCTTCCCTGCCTTCCCTCTACCCTTTATACACATCTTTACTAATACTCTGCCTGTAAGAAGGAGATTCCTCATTACGCCTCCTTCGTCGGCTTCATTCGGAATGACAAAATTGTTGTAGATAGAGGAGAAGAAGCGGCGATTCGCAAACGATAAATTACTCCTGTCTAATATTCTGATGCGAATCGCCGCTTCTTCTCCTAATGTTTCTTCTACATTCTGTCATTCCGAACGAAGTGAGGAATCTCCTGAATATCAATACTATAATCTTTATAAAATACTTGTGTATAAAGGGTAGTGCCTTCCCTCAAAGGGGAAGGAGTTGTTTTTGCTTTTCCCCTCTGGGGGAAAGTGAAAGGGGGTAGTGATAAAAAAGGTAAAGGGTTATCTTTACCTTAAT
>CAZGGZ010000083.1:0-11534 GCA_964525415.1 uncultured Rikenellaceae bacterium
ATTATGTCATTCCGAATGAAGCCGACGAAGGAGGCGTAATGAGGAATCCCCTTCTTAAAAACAAAGTATTAACATAGATGTGAAAGGGTAGTTAAGTCTAAGGAAAAGGGAGTATTATTGTTTATTACAATGGTTAATACATTTCGCTCCTCCAATTAGCTTTCAGCCGGGGGGGTGAGTAGAAGTACTTCGGGAGGGGGTGAGGTCAAGGTTTTGGTATGAGGCTAAGAATATATATCAGCGAACTACTTCTTTTATTATTGAACAGCGCTAATATCGCGAACCACATTCCTTTTATCATCCCCGTAATAAATGGCAGATTCGTTCCCCGGTTCTTTTCACTGAGGATTGATATGTAAAACACATCTGCGGGAAGATCCTTTATCCCTGTGATCTCAAAACCATTATTCTCAGTGTATTCCCTGAATGTATCAGGTGCGAAATGCCATAAGTGTCTTGGTACATCCCATGCTGCCCATGAAGTGCCGTAATGCCGCGCATCAGATGAACTGCTGTTCGGCATGGCAATGATGCACTTTCCTCCAGGTTTGAGCAGACGATGTACCAGGACCAGGGAATTCACAGGATCATGCAGATGCTCAAATACATGCCAGAGGGTAATGCAGTCAAAATGGTTTTCATCAAATCCTGAGAGTTCAGTCTCATTTACAACTTCAAGGCTGAATTTCTCTTTTGCGAAGCTCCGTGCTTTTTCATTCACTTCCATTCCTGTCACTTTCCAGCCTGCATCTTTCATGAATGACGCAAAATAACCTGTTCCGCAGCCCATATCCAGAAGTGTTCCTGCATTAAGCCCTGTCGCCTTGCTGATTATGCTTCTTTTACGGCGAAGCATCAGCCTGCGGGTAAAATGGAAAAGGGTATTGATCAATCCTTTTCTGGTATCACTGTGTGAAATATATTCACCAGTGTCGTAATATTTTTCAATCTCTTTAACTGAAGGAGGGTCCTTTGTGAACAAAAAACCGCAGTTTTTGCAGGCATAAATGTCGAAATTCTCACTGCTGATCAGATGATCCCTGCATGTGAATTTCAATGCAAGATCGCTGCTGCTGCAAACGGGACACTTATTCACCGGTGTCATCAGATGGAGTTGTCGCTTTCTTCTTCCTTACAGCCACAAATAATGAACCTGCGCAAAGAAGTATCAGCAATAATGAACTGGCGAAGGATATCCTTGTTCCCGTGCGGTATGATTCCGGCTCAAACCTGAAGACTATCTCATGATCACCTGCCGGCACTTCCATGCCTCGCAGGACATAGTCAGCCTTGAAATGAGGCACCTCCCTGCCGTCAATATAAGACTTCCATCCGGCAGGATAATAGATCTCGGAGAAGATCACCAGCTGATCAGAGGCTGATCTGAAATCATATTTCAGTTCATTGGCTTTGTATGATGCAAGAACGATCATTCCTGCAGAATCAATCTGGTAATTCTCCTTTGTAAGAAGATGCCTGAAGCTTTTGTCAATCAGCGCTTCGAGTGAAGGATCGAAACTGTTTACAAGGCTTATCTCCTCATCGGCACTTTCTGTTATTCTGTATTTCTCCACAAACCATGCGTTCCCCAGCGCTTCACCGTTGATTACGGGTTGATCGTCAGGATTGACAATAATATATTTTGTATTGAGCATATTGACTGCATTTGCCTTTGAAATGCTGCCTGACAATTGTGACTGTAATTGTCCGGGATCTTTATTGTTCTGGAATGTGGATATGAAATCGTTTATTTCGGGAGTAAGACTATATTGTATCAGCTCGCTGTAGATCTGAAGCTTCGCCCCATGATAGCCTCCGATCGATTTATGGTAATTGGAAGTGGATGCATCATTGAACGGAGAGACAGTCAGGTTCAGAACCCTGTAATCCGGTGACTTATCTTCAAGTATGGCTCTGTCGGCCGCTGTCATTGGGTATGGTTCTGTTTTTGCCGTGACATTTTCAAAATGATCCTTGTTCAGGTATCTCTTGCCTACCGGCCACATATCTATAAGGAGAAGCAATGCAAGAAGGCCTGCAGCAAGCTTCATCCCTATTTTCCTGTAATAATATGCCAGAAGGAGAAAGAACGCCAGCGCTATGAAGATCAGCGATCTGAAGGCATCATCCTGAAGCATCTTCTGCCGGTCGTATGACAACGCCGATTCGAGTGTGGATTGAATATCGGGAGTGATCCTCAGCTGATCAAATATTTCATGGTCGATAGGGGAAATAAAATTGCCGCCGGCCCTGGGAAGAATAGTGAACAGCAGGCATATTGCTCCTGTTATTCCGGCTGACCAGAAAAGCGATCTGCTGAATTTCTTCTTTTCAATGGTCTTCTGAAAGACGTTTCTGAGGGCAAGGGCTGCCATCAGCGGAATTGTAAATCCTGCAATAACCAGTATTGTTGAAACAGCCCGGAACTTGTTATAACCCGGGAAATAATCGAGGAAGAAACTGGTCAGCGGCATGAAATTCCTTCCCCATGAAAGAAGAATGGATAAAATTGTTGCGGCCAGCAGCCACCACCTTTCCCTGCCTTCAACGAGAAAGAGACCAAGCACGAAGAGAAAGATAACAATTGCTCCTGCATAGACAGAAGAAGTGCTGGGCTGGTCACCGCGGTATTTGCTGAAGACCGACGCCAGCTGTGTTGCATTGTATCTCTGGAGTGTCTTGAACGTCTCTGATTTACGGTCAAAATGAAAACCGCTTCCTCCTCCCATGTAGTTGGGAATAAGGAGGGTAAGTGTTTCGTTGATGCCTATGCTCCATCCTGTGGCATACGTCTTGTCAAGCCCTTTGGTGTTTTCATCCTGGCTCAGGTTTGACCCTCCCCTTGTCGTATATTTCGTATATTCCCTTGTTGTGTTGAGATGGGTGAAATTGGTCCCGGCAGCAAGTATGACGGCAATTACCAGAACGCCCAGCGATTTAAGCAGTCCGGGAACTTTCTTTTCCCTGATTGCAAAAATCAATTCGGAAATACCATAGATTATTACAATTATCAGTGCATAATATGTTACCTGCAGATGATTGGATATCAGCTCAAAGGCAAGACAGATGCCCGCTATTGCCGCTCCTGCCAGCCTGTTCTTTCTCATGGCAAGTATGATCCCGGCAAGCATCGGCGCCACATAGGCAATGGCATAAGCTTTCGTGTAATGTCCGGCTGCAATTATTATGAAATTATACGAGCAGAAAGCAAATGCTATTGCCCCGGGAATGGAAAGCCATGGATTTACTCCGTAAACCACCAGCAGGATATAAAAACCCAGAAGGGCAATGAACAATGCAGCAACAGGTATCCTGAATCCCTGTAAAAAATACATTATGGGTCTTATGATATTGCCTTTATACTTTACAGAGATCTGGTATGCGGGCATCCCTCCGAACATGGAATTCGTCCATAAAGGCTCCTCATTGTATTTCTCACGGTGTTTGATGATCTCACTTGCCGATGCCCTGTAAACGTTGTTGTCGTTAGTTACCAGACGCTTCCCTTCAAGAACAGGAAAATAATATATATAGGAAAGTGCCGCAAAAACGATAACAGCTATTAAATGCACCCAGTACTCTGCCAGTTTTATTTTCTTCATTATATGATGATAAATTCTGTTTCAAAAAAGATAAAACAAAAATAGTTATTTTTACATACGTTAACTGCGCACGAAAACGTTTTTGATGGTATTGAAAAAGATAGCCGTAACAGCTCCGTATCTGCAGATAGAATGGGATGAATATAAGGGTCTGCTTTCAGACTTTGAAGTGATCGTTCCAAAGGTGGAGGAAAGATTCGAGGAAGACGAAATGATAAAAATACTGGCTGAAGGTATTGAAGGTATCATATGCGGCGACGACAGGATAACAAAAAGAGTTATTGATTCAGCGCCAAAGCTCCGTATTATTGTAAAATGGGGTACGGGAATTGATTCCATTGATAAAGTATACGCTGAATCAAAGGGAATAAAAGTCCTGAATACTCCGAATGCTTTTACAATACCTGTTTCTGAAAGCACCATCGGCCTTATGCTTGCCATTCTCCGGAAAATAGATGAGAACAACAGGCTTATGCACGAGGGGCAGTGGTTTAAGCCTAAAGGTTATACACTAAATGAGCTCACCATCGGCATTATAGGCTATGGCAATATCGGATCGGAGGTTGCAAGGAAACTATCAGTGTTCAGCGAAAATGTCCTGTGGCACGATATTAAAAGCGACGAAGAACTGCGGAAGCTGAACAGGACCTTTTACGGGAAAAGAGCCGGCCTTAATACTCTTCTCACCATGTCCGATGTCATTACGGTCCACTGTGATCTTAATCCTGCAAGCATCCACCTGGTGAACAGCTCACTGATAAACAGAATGAAAGACGGGGTTATACTTATCAATACTGCACGCGGACCGATAGTAAAGGAAGATGATCTCACGGCTGCCATTACAAACAGAAAAGTAAGTTATGTCGGCCTTGATGTATATGAAAAAGAACCGCTTCCGACAGGCTCTTTGCTGAGGAAAATGGACAATTGCATTCTTCTCAGTCATAATACGAATTCAGGTCATATTGCATGGAAAAATGTACATTTGAACTCAATATCAATGCTTAAATCAAATATTTGACAAATATGAAAAAGAAAGTTATCGTGATAACCGGATGCCTTGGAGGTATTGGAAGCTCCATGGTTGATTTCTTCAGGGAGCAGGGCTGGTTTGTGATCGGCACCGATAAGAGAGAATCCTATTCAAATGCAGATATAAAGATCACAACCGATCTGAACAATGTTGAAGATGCCGTTAAAACAATTGAAGCAAGGATAAAAAAAGAAAAACTGACGAAAATTGATGCCCTGATAAATAACGCAGCTGTCCAGATCAAGAAAAAATTCACTGATTTCACATATGACGACTGGCTTGAAAGTGTCAATGTAAATATAATCTCCGGCTTCATGCTTGTGCAGAAGCTCCATAAATACCTGAAAGAAGGGAGCGTGGTGTTTATCGGGAGCATCCATGCCAAGCAGAGCAAAAAGGAATTTACTGTTTATGCAACGACAAAAGGCGCCATCAGGACACTTACGCAGAGCCTGTCACTCGAACTGGCGCCGGATATAATGGTAAATTGTATCGCTCCCGCCGCAATTGACACTCCCATGCTGAAGGCAGGTCTTACAAAAGAAGAATATTACCAGCTTAAAAAGTTCCACCCTGCAGATATGATCGGTGATCCGAGAGAATTGTCAAAGCTGATTCTTACTCTCTGCGAGAGAAATGTCTTCCTCACCGGCGCATATATCGAATATGACGGCGGGATCTCAAAGCTTCTCCACGATCCCGGAAGCACACAGTTAAAATAATCAGTATGAAAGTTACTTGTTTCCTGCCTTGCAGAGCAGGCAGTGAAAGAGTGAAGAACAAAAATACCAGGCAGTTTGCCGGTGTTGACGGTGGTCTGCTGAAGATCAAACTCGACCAGCTGATCAGATGTCCGCTGATCGATACAATTGTACTCAGCACTGACGACAAGAAAGCCATTGACGTTTCAAAACCTTACGGGAGCAGGATCAGGATAGACAACAGACCTCCTGAACTGGCAGCATCTGACACCAGCACGGACGAGCTGATAAGATATGTCGGCCGGATCATCAGCGAACCTCACATTCTATGGACACATGTCACCTCGCCCTTTACTGGTGAAGAGGTATATACAAAAGCTGTAAGTGAGTACTTCAGGGTCATAAAAACAGGAAAATATGATTCGCTGATGTCTGTCACGCCAATAAGGGTGCATGTGTGGGACAAACATGGAAAACCTGTAAATTATACCAGAAAAGAAATCAGATGGCCGCGTTCACAGCAGGTGGAACCGATGTTTGAGGTCAACAGCGCCGTATTTATTAACAGCAGGAAGAATTATCAGAAATTTGAAGATCGTATAGGTGCTAAACCATTTTTGTTTGAAATGGACCGGACCGGTTCTCTCGATATTGACTACGAGGATGACTTCATGCTGGCGGAATCAATTTTCAGGTTCAGGGGTCTTCGATAATGCCTTTTTTGCGATCCTGGCAATCCATAAGATAAAAGGCTGATAAATAATTAAATGCAGGAAGTCAGAAAATGTGAATCTCACTTCGCTGAAATTATTTCTTATTTTCGTCATACTTTATAAATTTTCTTAATCTCCGGTTTTCCATACAGTGTAAATTGCCTTAAAATGATGCCGGAGGCATCCAAGTCTAATAGCCATGGTTACATCCATGGTAAGAGTATACAGATAAAGTACAACGCCGGAGGTGTTGAAGAACATTCATGTAAATAAATATTCATCTGTAAAATCAACGCCATGTTCATTTAACAATCTTATTAATTCATCTTTATATGAGATTGTCCTGTGATGCTCTTCCTGATTTTTTACATAATTGATCAGCGGTTCCCTGCTTGAAATATGATACGTAAATCCGCTATATCCCACCTGCCATCCCGGGAAATTCTGAAACAATTTTCTTTCTCTGCAAATCATGGCATGGCTTGCTTCTTTTATATCCTTAATAAGGTAGGCTGGACATTTTGTAGGATGAATATGTGTAATAATATGAATATGGTTACATGCTCCACCAACAATATATGAGTGACAGGATTTATTTTTCAGGACTCCTGCTATATAAGCAAAAAGAATATCCTGGTTAATACTTGAAAGAAATGGTATATGATCTTTACTGGCAAAGACAAGCTGATATAAAAACTGGGTATAGGTTGACATATTCTTACCTTTTAGCACGGGACTAAATTTAAAGATAATTTTCAAGTTTACCACTTCAACCCACTCCGGGGTTGTTAACAATTTAATAACCATTACCCCGGACGTAACCGGGGCTATTAGACTTCAAAACCTCCGGCTTTAATAAATCCGTATCTTCATCATTACTCAGGATTTTAACAGTATTTCGTGCAGTAAAATTATTTAAATAGAACTCAAAGCTCAACCTGAATGAGTGGAGAGTACTTTAATGCCATTAATTAGCTGATGGTAATAAAAATTTATCAGGGTGCTGCATTGACGAAAACAGGAGGGTCATAAAAACAGGAAAATATGATTCGCTGATGTCTGTCACGCCAATAAGGGTGCATGTGTGGGACAAACATGGAAAACCTGTAAATTATACCAGAAAAGAAATCAGATGGCCGCGTTCACAGCAGGTGGAACCGATGTTTGAGGTCAACAGCGCCGTATTTATTAACAGCAGGAAGAATTATCAGAAATTTGAAGATCGTATAGGTGCTAAACCATTTTTGTTTGAAATGGACCGGACCGGTTCTCTCGATATTGACTACGAGGATGACTTCATGCTGGCGGAATCAATTTTCAGGTTCAGGGGTCTTCGATAATGCCTTTTTTGCGATCCTGGCAATCCATAAGATAAAAGGCTGATAAATAATTAAATGCAGGAAGTCAGAAAATGTGAATCTCACTTCGCTGAAATTATTTTCCATAAGCAGAAAATTAATATTTGAAACCGGTTTTGTCTCAGCAGGCAGGCAATGTTCATTGAGATACAGGTCAAGATCTTTACCGGATATGCTCTTTTTATAAAATTCAGAGATGCACTTTTTCAGTTCATCTTTTTTCCCTGCAACCGCTAAAAACTCCTGGTTGAAATCAAAGTCATAGTGCATCTTTTCGTTGTGCGGATTGTAATAAACCACAGGCACTCTCCTGATAAGGCTTTCATGTATAAGACTGCTGAAACGGGTTATAAGGAGCCCGGCTTTTCCGAACTGCTCATCAATGCTGCTGCCCGATGATCTTATAACATTTTTATATTTACTCAGGTCGCCGTTATCCCTGGGATGCTGCGAAATAAGGTAATTTATCCCCTGCTCCTCAAGCGCGGAAGTCACATCATCAAGCCATGCAGCGCGGACCTCCTCATAGATGTTATAGGTGAAATTGCAGTTTATCAAAGCATATTCAACTGTGGATACTGCTTGCGCGGTATTATTATACCTCGGATTTCCAGTCAGGCAGAAGTGCTTCACTGGCAGCATTAAAGCAGATTTTACACCCTGGATCATCACATCATCAGCATGCTGCATCCTCCTGAATGAATCGCCAAAATCTATTATCGATTCCTGGATGCACACAACAGGTATTCTGAGCAGATGACATTGTGCAATTATTCTTATTGCTGCTTTTGTCCAGTCGTTATAAAGCACCAGCACATCCGGACGCAACGCTTTTAAATGTCTGTATGAATATCTTACAAAAGGGATATTGATTTTTTCAAAGAATGAATCTGCGTTTTCCGCATTTCCGCATGGTATGTAATTGACATAACTGTAATCAGGGTTTTCAGAGATCAGGCAAAGCGTATTAATAGCCAGTGTGTCGCTCTGTGAATAGAATGCAACTGTCTTTTTCCCGGCAGGAGGAGGAGATCCGTTCACCTCAACAAAGCTGATATCCGTACCGTTCTCAGCATCGAAAAATCTTCTGAAAACAGACTCAACCTGCAGGATTAAGTTTGTACCATAATTCTTCCTGAAGAACCTGACAACATGCACAATATCACCTGACAGGGGACACCAGATGATCTTATCATAAGATCTCTCCCCTGTTTTACCCGGTGTATTATAAATGCAGATCCTCATCTTATTCCGAAAAAATCTTTGACAGTATGTTTTTCCAGACTTCGTGCTGGTTATATTTCTCCCTGATCAGCCTCAGCGCATTTTCTATGTATGGTTTCTGTGCCTCCGGATTCTTCATGTAATACAGGCTCTTGTCAATATACTCCTCCGGTGAGAGTGCAAGAACAACTTCCTTTTCATCATAAAAGCTGAGGATGCCCTCATTATCAGTTACACCGAACCTGCCGAGCGAAAATACCGTCCAGAACCTGTCCATGATCCCTTTCTCGACTTTCCATGAGGTTGCATGAATTATAGGGCATAATGCAGCCTGTTTCAGCGCTTCAACATGCTCTTTTACGGAAACCGCGCCTCTTTTGGTTCCGCGGCCGGCTATATAACTCCTGTCCGCTGAATCAATAAGAGGCTGAAGATAGGTATCCCATTCCGGGATATTTCCCCTGTAGCGCGAGCCCCAGCGGGAACCTATAAAAGCAAGGTCATATTTGAAATTACCGGTGATGGGAGCGCTTTTCATTATATCCTGGTAGGAAACCGTCATTGTTCCCCATGGGATCCAGAAGATCCGGTCCCTGTATTTATCGACTATTTTTTTCTTTTCAGGGAAGCTCTCTGTATCGGTTCCGGCCCCGAAGGCATAAAACCTGTAACCTGAATCGTTCAGCAGATCCAGCTTTTGATATTGCGGCCAGTGCCATGCCTTAAAAAAGCTGAAAGGATCTGATGTCCACTCTTTACCCTGGCTTTCAGGACTTGCATCAAAGCTTGTAAGCTTCTGTATAAGTATGCTTTCTTTATGAGGCTTGTATTTTTCAATAAGCTCTATTGTATCAGGACTGTTCCAGCAGATGTACAGTGCAGGTTTCCTGTGATCAATTTTACTGACGTTCAGATGATAAGCATTATACCCAAGCTGCCTGAAAGTTTCAGCAAGATAACTCCATGGCCAGAAATTGGTGTGCTTGTGGCTGAAAAAATACTTTGGGATATATCCGACGAGGTAAATATTCATATCAGGATCTATTTTTTGATGAATGAACGTAACCTGTCAATTACTGAATTCTTTACATCATCAACATCTCTTGAGATTTTCAGGATGATGATCAGCGATCCGAATATGATAGTCATCAGCGTGCTTCTTACGATAATATCAAGTATAAAATTTGACAGTTCGGGAAGAAGAAGGCTTGAAAGGTAAGTAACAACAGCGATCAGCAACACGGCAACTATCCTGTAATCATAGGGGAACAGCCTGAACCTGACATACAGGAATATACCCTGTATCAGGTGGTACACGATATTGGAGATCAGAGCAGCCATCGCGGCTCCCGTAATACCGAAAGCAGGGATCAGGATCAGGTTGGTAATAACAACCATAAGTCCGAAAGCAACCGTGAAGTAAGTGTTATACCTGTAGTCTTTTGACAGATTTATTATTGATGAGCTCACACCTGCTATCATTGTTATAAGGGCTGAAAACCCGAAGCAGAATATTACATATTTGCCGCTCAGGTAATCTGACGGCAGGATATGGAAAACATTTGAAATGTTGGCCCATATCCCGGCTAAAACAAGTGATCCGATTATTGTCTGGTTCAGGCAGCTTTTAAAATATACTGACTTTATAATTTGAATATCATCGCTTTTCCATGCATCTGAGATCACGGTTGTTGAGATCCTGTTAAGGGAACGTGCCGGAAGTGAAACAATACTTCCGAACAGAAGCGAAATGGAATAGATACCCGTGGCGCTCAGGTCTATCATTGAGTTGATCATTATGGTATCAACTCTTTGTATTAAAATGTTGCTGTAACCTATGATGATTCCAAACAGGCTTACATTTATTATCTCCTTCCTTAAACTTTTTTTGATGAAGCTGAATTCAGGTCTCATAAAGACCTGTTTCTTTATTACAAGCGGATAGAAAATCAATAATCCAGGCAGGCATAATGCTGTAATATAGAGAAGTATAAAAAAATTAAAATTTAACAGGCTGACAATAAAAAAGATTGTAAGAAGCAGGATAACAAGCCGCTGAAAAACTTCTGTCAGGAAAGTTCCGTAAGTAGCATTGAAGAGGGCTCTGTTATATGAATCAAAAATGGTGAAGAGTAAAAGAAAAAGGATCAATGGCGGAATCAGATACAGGTAATTTACAAAGAGCGGTGATTGATCAATACTGTCCTTTATTATCAGGGGTTTAAGAAGAAAAAACAGAAATATTGATAACAGATAACCGACAGCTGTTACTAATGCGGTCAGCAGGAAGAACCCGTGATGCTGGTTCTTTTCATCCCTGAAATATGGAAACAGCCTGATGACCACACTGGTAAATCCAAAACTGGCAAAGACGGCGAAAAGAGTGGAATAGCTGGCCAGAAGGCTGAGCAATCCGATCTGCTCCGTTGAAAGGAACTTCGGGAAAAGCAATCCTGCGGTAATGAATCCTATTACCGTACCGATATATGAATATGCCGTGCCCTTAATGGATTGTCTCTTAATTACTCCCAAGTCGTTTTTTATTTAAAATTACAAAAAACTCATGCCAGATCATCAGTATACGTATTGAGATGTCTGAACTTTCCGTGAAACAGCGGATCTGATCTTTTAATTCTTTTATACAGGTTAATCAGACGGTTAATAAGCTTCAGCGGTCTTAATGGCCTGAGCACATGAGTTATGGCCATGGCTTCAGGAGCGCAATCCGCATATCTCGATGAATGTACGTGATGATCATTGTAATACAGATTCCTGTTTTGAAGAGTGCTGATTTTATCAGAAGACAACCCTGTAATACTGTCACTTGCAAGCACATTGATCCCGTTCCACCATCCTTCCCTTGAATTCTCTCTTTCCCCGGGAGACAGATTCATCGGATGAGC
>CAZGGZ010000084.1:0-11512 GCA_964525415.1 uncultured Rikenellaceae bacterium
CCGACATTATATGCACTTGTACGCTCCCATTTAAGGTTGGGATTAGCCATACGGCTTGTGTACAGCTGGGATACATATCCGGGAGTCCCCCCTGTTATCAGGACAAATTTCCCTGTATTCAGGTTGGCAAGGGCATCATAAATACCAACTCCGCGGTTTCCGTTTGTCCCATATGACAACCTGAGCTTCAGCTGGTCGATGATTTCAACATTGAAGAAACTTTCCTGGCTGATTGTCCATCCGCCGGCTACTGACCAGAAGTTTGCCCGCGGGTTGCTTTGCCCGAAAGCTGAATAACCATCACGGCGGAATGAAGCAGTAACGTTATACTTTGATGCCAGGGTATAATTAACACGAGCAAGAAGAGCATCGCCTGTGCTCACTTCGTCGTTGCTTGAAATTTCAAGGTCTTCCGAAGCTGCCTGCATCCTGTGATAACCAAGGACATCGCTCGGAAGGAAGCGCTGCCTGTATATGTAATCTCTCCAGTATTGATATTTTTCGGCAGTCTGGACCAGGGTTACATCGAACGCATGGATATCGAATGTTTTGTTCCATTTAAGCAGATTATTAACCTGCCACTCAAAAATAGTGGTATTCTGCCGTGAAGCCCTCCCTCCCTGCGGAGCCCAGAGTGCATGTTTGGATGAAAACGACTGATAATTTCTGTTCCAGTTAAAACGCGGAATAAATTCAGAGGTAAATGAGAAGCCTAAAGGAAGAGTAATAGTTGCGTACAATTTGCTGTTCAAAGTATTGTATTTAATGAACTGGTCATGGTATTCCAGTTCAAGCAACGGGTTAGGAGCATTGATATAACCGGAAGGTGCAAACAATAATGTTTTACCATCTGCTTCGTACATTGAAGAATAAGGTGTCACATAAAAGCTTCTGCCGACAACTATCGGGCTTTCATCACGGAGTGCGATCTGTGTATTGGTCCCTACTTTAAGCCAGTTGGTTATAGTTGTTTCAAGATTGATACGCGACCTGTAAGTATTGAAACTTTCATTGTACCTTATCCCTTCGTTATTTGTATACCCAAGCGAAAAATAATAAGATACAGCGTCGGAAGCGTTCGATACACTCAAAGTATAATCCTGCGTTAATCCGGTCTGCCTCATATACTTGGTATAATCCAGTACATTTCCTGCCTCATAATTAACAACTTCAATCGGTGCAAAGCCAATCCTGTTCAGCCAGATTGCGTCGAGGTCGGTTGCTGCACCGGAACCGTCATACGCTTTCCACTGATCAAGAGTTACACCAGAAGGAAGGTTGTCGTATTTTGTATAATATCCGGCGCCGATTGTGATCTGACGACGTTCATTTTGTTCGAAACCTGCAATTCTCCTGGCAATAAACTGTTCCCCTGTCATGAGGTCCAGACTTTTATGAGAAGCAAAGGCTATACCTGTACTTGTATTTATGTTTATGACAGGTTTCCCTTTTGATCCTCTTTTGGTCGTGATCAGTACCACTCCGTTTGATGCCCTTGCGCCGTATATTGCCGCAGAAGAGGCATCCTTAAGGATATCAAACGATTCAATATCCTGGGGGTTAATATCAGCCAGGTCGCCGTAATAGATCATTCCGTCAAGTACAATCAATGGTGCGTTGGCATCTCTTTGAGGTCGATCGGAGCCATTCGAGTCCAATGCCCTTAACGATGTTTCACCCCTTATCATCATGTCACTGGGGCTGCTTAATCCTTTGGCAGTGGTGCTTAAACTGACACTTAATCCTGGTATAGATCCTCTAAGCATGGAGGTCATGTTTGAGGTGGATTCTGTTTTGAGATCATTTGCATCGATCCTTGTTACAGCTCCTGTAAGGTCCTTTTTCTTCACAGTTCCGTAACCGATCACTATGACCTCCTCAAGCAGACCAACATCAACACTCATAACCACATTGAATTGTGTCTGGTCGCCAATCTCAAGATCAGCGCCCTTCATCCCGATAAATGAGAAAGACAGAATTCTGGCATTTACGGGTATGGATAGCCTGAAATTACCTTCGGCATCAGTCAGCGTGCCAATGGTCGTTTCTTTTACTTGCACAGATACCCCCGCGAGGGGAGCCTGGTTCTCGTCAGTTACTTTACCAGTAACTGCTTTCTGTGCTACCAGACTGACTGAAAATCCGGCCAGCACAATAAGCATAAGTAAGATTTTTTTCATAGAGTTAGTTTAAAGGGTAGATAAAAATATATTTATATTCAGATACATTTCCAATTTCACTTTGTCCTGGTTATGTCAAATTTATGATAAAAAAACAATTTCGCAACCGATTGCGAGAAACTTTATTAACTAAAACATCATTAATGGTTATTTTCCTTTTTTTACAATTACTTCAGGAGGATTCGCAAAGTAAAACCAGGCGCTTTCAGCTTTCTCCTTTTCCACCTTGCCGTTATAAACAAGAAACCTGTATTTCAGAACATATTTCTGACGGGGCATCAGAAGCCAGTCCATGTCTTTTGTCGGACAGAAGTTTGCAAACATATCTCCCCGGTTATACTGGTTCTCGGGCCATATCCTCAATGGCTCCGGGAAGTTATAATTAGTTGGATATGACATCATTACAACACCGGCATAATTATCATCAATCTCACCCTGTACAATACACCATTTTGCCTTGCTGCCATCTGCATCCTTCCTTGTCATTCCTTCTGAGGTAAGCACCATGCTGTTCTTATTATCCCATTTCTCGGTAGTTCTCCAGCCAAGTCCCGCATATCTGTACTCAAGAATTTTAAATGGCGAATCAGTTGCTGTATTCAAAGCAATATTAAAATCAACAATATAGAAATCCTGGTTTTCCTGAGGGCGGTAGACCCGGACACTCTGGATTTCATTTAAAGCTACTTTTTCTCCTCCAGTCTTTATAAAGACAACATGCTCATGCAGTGCAGAAAATTCTGCAAACAGACTTCCCCCCTGTACCGACGCAAAATTTGCGAACCTGACGGTTCCCTGTTTTGAATTTATATTCCAGAAGTCGATCTTGTCACCTTCATATTGAACTGCTGTCCACGGATTCCAGATACCATAATGATGGAAATGATCCGGTGGCTGGATGCGTGTCAGGACCTGTCCCTTCGGCGTCCACAGCGGATGAATGAAACCACTTCTTTTATATGCAGTATCCACGCCGGCCGGCGGATATACTGTCTTGAAATAATACTGGAGAAGATTCTGATCACCCTTGTGTATCAGCAGAGTGCCATCAGTTGAAGTGGCTGTAATAACTGGTTTCTTATCTGGTTTCTCCCTGACAAGCTCATAAATATGCTTTTCGTTATTTCCGGCTCCTGCGGTAACCATCCAGTGAAGCCTGCGGCGATCACCCTGTTCTATCTGGAAAGCCACCGGAATCCTGTTCCTGCCCTTAATTTCATAAAGATTCAGAACAGTATCGGAAATAAATGTTACAGCATCAAGATCAGAGCTGACGGGTATATCTAAACCATAGGCAGGCTGAGAAAGCCTGACTTCAAACGAGGCTATTTTCTGGCTGTGGATACTGACAGCCAGCAAATTGATCATTATCAGAAGTAAGAATCTGCGAATTATCTGTGTCGTCATAATTATTTAAAATTGAAATAGTTAGTATTAATCTGAATGCCGGAAGGCTGGTTTCGTTTACTTTACCAAACCTTAAAATTATTATTTTTTATTATCAATCGCAACCGATTGCAGATTTAATTAAAATAATTTCATACTGAGTCATGTAAATGTTATTTTTGTAATAATTATGATGGAATAATGATAAAAAGCAATAAGGAAATTACCATTTACGATGTTGCCAGAGCATTGCATATCTCTCCGTCGACGGTGAGCAGGGGACTTAAAGATCATCCGCACATCAAGAAAGAGACCAGGGCTAAAATACAAGCCCTGGCCCATGAAATGGGGTATCAGAGAAATAAGTTTGCAAGCAGCCTCAGAAAGAAGAGAACAGAAACTATCGGCGTTATTGTTCCAAAACTGAACAGTTATTTCCAGGCGACAGCAATAGCCGGGATTGAAAAAATCACCAATGAGCATGGATATGGTCTTCTGATCAGCCAGTCACAGGAATCTGCAAAACAGGAAGCTGCATGCATCTCTACTCTTTATAACAGCCGGGTTGACGGCCTCATTATTTCACTTGCCTACGATACGAAAAAACTGGATCATTTTAACATTCTTCTGAACAAGAATATTCCTGTAGTCTTTTTTGACCGTGTAATCGAATGTCCCGGCTGCATGAGTGTTATTATTGATAATTTCAAAGCCGGGTATGAGGTAACATCCCATTTAATACAGCAGGGCTGCAAAAGAATAGTTCACCTTGGAGGGAACCTTCTGCGTAATGTGTATATGGAACGATTCAACGGCTATAAACAGGCTCTTCTTGACAATAGACTAAAATATGATCCTGATCAACTTATAATCAGTGAGCTTAATCATGAGGCCGGTATTAATGCCGCGCATACAATAATGAAAATGAAATCGCGTCCTGACGGGATCTTTGCAGCGAATGATGCGACAGCTGTTGCAGCAATATGCGAGCTTCAAAAACTTGGATTAAAGGTACCAGATGATGTAGCTGTCGCAGGATTCAACAATGAACCGGTCAGTCAGGTCGTCCAGCCAAATCTTACAACGATCGATTATCCCGCCAAGGATATCGGAGAGATCGCTGCCACTTCGCTTATCAATAAACTTAACAATACAGGCACTGTAAACTTGAGTACTATCGTTCTGAATCATAAACTTATCATTCGCGGTTCAACTCTAAGGAAAAAAACCTGACCACGATAACAAATTTTCAGATTATGTTACTACTTGGAATTGACCTGGGGAGCTCATCTGTCAAAGCTTCGGTAATTGAAGGAGAATCAGGCAAATGCCTGGCATCTGCATTTTATCCTAAAGATGAAATGAAGATCATCGCCAGAAAACCCGGATGGGCTGAACAGGATCCGGAAACATGGTGGACCAACCTCAAATCCTCAATAGCTGACTGCAATGCTCAGCTTGGTGCTAAGAAAAAGGAGATCGGTGCGATCGGAATTTCCTACCAGATGCATGGTCTTGTCACTCTGGATAAGGACTTACAAGTTCTTCGTCCTTCTATTATATGGTGTGACGGACGAGCCGTTCCATACGGAGAGAAGGCATTCAACGGGATCGGAAAGGATTTCTGTCTTTCACATCTGTTGAATTCGCCAGGTAATTTCACGGCAACAAAACTGGCATGGGTAAAGGAGAATGAGCCTGATCTGTTTAATAAGATCCATAAGATAATGCTCCCCGGCGATTATTTTGCACTGCGGCTCACCGGAGAACCTCTGACAACTTACTCCGGCCTGTCAGAAGGGATATTCTGGGATTTCAGGAATGAAGTTGTTTCCGGCGAGCTGATGAATTTCTTCGGCTTTGATGAAAATATACTTGCGACTGCTGTGCCATCATTTTCAGTTCAGGGTAAGCTGCTGAGCTCAGTTGCCGCTGAACTGGACCTGCCGGTAGCAATACCTGTATCATACAGGGCAGGAGATCAGCCGAATAATGCATTATCACTGAACGTTATGGAACCCGGAGAAGTTGCTGCAACGGCAGGGACATCAGGAGTTATATATGGAGTTACAGACCAGAAGAAGCATGAACCTTTTTCAAGAGTCAACAGCTTCCTTCATGTCAACCATACACCGCAAAAACCCCGTCTGGGTGTCCTTCTCTGCATAAGCGGAACAGGTATTCTCAATTCATGGTTAAGAAGGAATGCCGGCAATAACATGAGGTATGATGAGATGAATGAACTTGCCGGGACAGTGCCTCCGGGTTCAGAAGGATTATATATAATGCCCTTTGGCAACGGGGCAGAGCGAATGCTGGGTAACAGGGATACGGGGGCAAGGATACTTGGACTGAATTTCAATACCCATACAAATGCCCATTTGTTCAGAGCTGCACAGGAAGGTATCGTATTCTCGATAAGATACGGTCTTGATATAATGAAGGAGACAGGGATCATCCCTTCTGTCATACGGGCCGGGGCTGCAAATATGTTCCAGAGTGAGATTTTCAGGGAAGCGCTGTCGTGCATTACCGGAACTGAAATACACCTGTACAATACTGACGGCTCACTTGGTGCGGCAAGAGGGGCCGGCATAGGATACGGGTATTATAAGTCTGTGAAAGAGGCATTTGCGGGATTGAAAGAAGTAGGTGCAACATTGCCGGAAAAATCCAGGATTGATGCTTACAATGAAGCTTATTCAAAGTGGTTTAATTATCTTGGAACAATATAAGTCAAACCATAAAAACGAAATAAAATGATTTACAAAGGCAAAAAAGAGTTTTATCCCGGAATAGGGAAAATAAAGTACGAAGGGAAAGATTCAAAGAATCCGCTTGCTTTCAGATGGTACAATCCTGACCAGGTTGTTTCAGGGAAGAAAATGAAAGACCATCTTCGTTTTGCCATAGCTTACTGGCACTCGTTCTGCGGCGACGGCGGAGATCCGTTTGGCGACGCCACACATTCTTTCCCCTGGAAAGATGCTGCAACTGACGACAAAATAAAACAAAGACTCGATGCCGCATTTGAATTCATAACGAAAATCGGAGCCGGGTACTATTGTTTTCATGATACGGATGTTGTCGGCGGAGGAACAATCCTGGAAATTGAGAAACGTCTTGCAAAATATATACCCGTCATTAAAAAAATGCAGCAGCAGACAGGGGTTAAGCTTCTCTGGGGTACAGCGAACCTCTTTTCAAATCCCCGGTACATGAACGGAGCGGCAACAAATCCGGATTTTGCAGTTGTCGCCTGCGCCGGGGCTCAGCTCAGAAATGCAATTCAGGCAACCATTGAGCTCGGCGGCCAGAATTATGTTTTCTGGGGCGGCAGGGAAGGATATATGAGCCTTCATAATACCGATATGAAAAGGGAGCTTGCACATATGGGAATGATGCTTTCACTGGCTCGCGACTACGGACGCAAGAACGGATTCAGGGGTACATTCCTTATTGAACCAAAGCCGATGGAGCCATCGAAGCACCAGTATGATTTTGATGTTGCTGCAATCATCGGGTTCCTTAAACAGCATAAGCTTGATAAGGACTTCAAGCTTAATATCGAAGTCAACCATGCCACACTGGCCGGACATACATTTGCACATGAGCTTCAGGTGGCTGCCGATGCCGGACTGCTTGGCAGCATTGATGCCAACAAGGGCGATTACCAGAATGGCTGGGATACGGATGAATTCCCGACAAATGTCTTTGAAATAACAGAAGCCATGATGGTTATCCTTCGGGCAGGCGGATTCAAAACAGGCGGCATCAATTTCGATGCAAAGATCAGGCGCAATTCAACCGATATTGAGGATATATTCATAGCCCATATCAGCGGTATGGATACATTTGCAAGGGCATTGCTGATCGCCGATAAAATATTGAAGGAGAGCGATTACCTTAAAATGCGGAAGAAGAGATATGCATCATTTGACAAGGGCCCCGGAAAAGAGTTTGAAAACGGGAAGCTCACCCTTGAGAAACTCCGGGAAATCGCCGTCAAAGGAGGAGAACCAAAAACAATAAGCGGAAAACAGGAGCTTTACGAGCAGCTGATAAATATGTATATGTAAGATCTTCCTAAACCTGTTTATCAAACCGTTGTAGTAACAATTTCAAACACAGGAGGATTGACCATAGTCTTTTTTACCTTGCATAATTCTGCTACATGAATTAAAGAAGCTTTGTATTTTTCAGGAAAATCTGCCGGTAATTTGATGTCAAGTTTTATTCTTACCGGCAATCCTGTCTCTTTGTTCCATTCATAGCTCTGGATGATCTTTATACCTTCCGTAGAAATATTGCGGTTATCGCAAAACGATTTGACATAAATTCCTGCACATGTTCCGATCGATGCAAGAAAAAGATCATAAGGTGCAGGAGCAGTATTTCCTCCTCCGTTATCAAGAGGCTGATCAGTTTTAATAATATGTCCCTGCGTATGGGCTGTTACCACTTTGCCTCCGTCAAATGTTATTTCCATTTTTATAAAGTGTTTTAGTAAAAAGCTCTGTTCAGTTTCTATTTGCAATCAGCAAAAATACATCAAAATGCCTGTTTACGGTTTCAGAGATCTGTTTTTTTATAACGAAACATTTCTTATGTGAAATGTTTTCAAATCCAACACTTCTTACCTTGAGGGCTAATTTATCAGGATCGAAACCTTTATGGCCTTCAAATCCCGAACCATGAAACGAACCATCTTCGGTGAAGAGATCGGCAATCGCCAGATAACCACCCTTATTTAGTGCGGTATAGAATTTCTTTATAATGTTTTTAATGTCAACAACATGATGGAGGACCATCTGGGTCATTACCAGATCAAATTTCTGACCAGTCCAGCTACTATTTTCAAGATCAAAAAAGAGCGTCTTCAAATTTCTTACTCCTGATGAAATTATTTTTTCATTCATAATTCTCACCATCTCGGCAGAATTATCCAGCATAGTGATCTCCCTGAGATTATCTTTAAGAAGAAAACTGGTAATCCCTGTACCGGCTCCATATTCCAGGGCAGACATTGATAAATTAAGAGGGATTCTTTCGAGTATCTGTTTGGCTACAGCTTCTGACCTTTCAATATGCATTGGATTAAGATCCCAGCCAGCAGCTTTAATGTCAAACTCATTCATAAATATGATTATCTTGAATTCTGGCGCCTTTCCCCTAGGCGGAAATGGCAGAGACGTTTTTTATTTTCTGCGGGCAAGCATAAGTTCAAGGTCTTCTTTCAATGCAGCCAGATCCTCTTCATGTTCCACTTCCTGTGAAATAATAGCAAGAATTATATTATAAGTTACAGGATCGGCTTCCCTTGTGATATCAAGAAGCTTGCTGTAAGTACGTATTGCGCACTGTTCACCTTTGATATTCTGGTCAAGCACTACCTCGACATATGGATCTTCGGGTGCATCGTAGCCACAGTTTGTGATTTTTGACCATTCATCAGGTGAAAGGACGGGTGTACCGCCAAGCTGTATTATCCTTGTTGCTATCAGTTCTGCATGGCTTAACTCCTCTGTGGCATGAAGTGTGAGTTCTGTTATGACTGCATCTTTCATCGGACCTTTAACGACTTTAGCCCCGATCCAGTACTGATAATAAGCCAGCCACTCATCGGCCAGCGCTTTGTTCAGGAGGCTGAGCAGCTTGTCAACATCCATTTTAACGATTGATCTTCCAATTTCTGCCATGGTAAATTGATTTAAAATGTTATACTTTGAATTTGATTCCGAGTCCTTTTGCTATTTCCAGAGCCAGCCCCTTGTCAGCTTTATAAAAGTGATTTAATTGCCGCATGATTATTTCTTTCTTTTCAGGTCCGGATACTCCTTTAAGACTACCAACAAAATTGCTGACTGTATTCTTCCTTTCTTTTTCAGTCATAACTTTTCTGAAGAGGTTGCCGGGCTGGGTATAATGATCATCACCCTTATTACGGTCGTAGCTATCAGCAATATTTGAATCCAGCTTCATTGCCGGTTCCCTGTAATTCTTATCAGCCACTATTTCATCAAAGCTGTTTGGATAGTAGTTTGCACCTGCGCCACCGTTACCATCGACATTCATTATTCCGTCTCTCTGATGGTGATGCACCGGCCCAATCGGTTTGTTAACAGGAATTTGTTCATAATTGGCTCCCAGTCTGTACCTGTGTGCATCGGGATATGCAAGGATACGACCCTGTAACAGCTTGTCAGGTGAAAGACCAATTCCATCGACTGTATGTGAAGGAGCAAATGCAGCCTGTTCAACATCGGCATAGTAATTTGCAGGGATCTCATTCAGTTCCATGACACCTGCTTCAATTAGCGGGTAATCTTTATGAGGCCATACTTTGGTAATATCGAAAGGATTCCATTTGAATTTTTTTGATTGTTCTTCTGTCATTACCTGGATATTAAGAGTCCATTTAGGACACTGTTTTCCGGAGATAGCATCAACAAGGTCGCGCTGGGAATAATCCGGATCTTTACCTTTGAGCTCATCGGCCTGAGGTCCTGTAAGTGTTCTTATTCCCTGCTGTGTTTTGAAATGGAACTTTACCCATAAACGTTCGTTTTTCTTATTGATCATTGAAAATGTATGGCTTCCGTATCCGTTCATAAAGCGGTAGCCATCCGGAGTTCCGCGGTCGCTGAAAAGGATCATAACCTGGTGAAGGCTTTCCGGATTCAGGCTCCAGAAATCCCACATCATTGTCGGGCTCTTGAGGTTAGTTTTAGGATCTCGTTTCTGGGTATGGACAAAGTCGGGGAATTTCTTCGGGTCTTTAATGAAGAAAACAGGAGTGTTATTTCCTACCAGGTCCCAGTTTCCATCCTCGGTATAAAATTTTACTGCAAATCCCCTGGGATCTCTTTCAGTATCGGCACTTCCTTTTTCACCGCCGACGGTTGAAAAACGGACAAATACACGGCATTTATTGCCAGTCTTGCTGAATAGTTTTGCCTTCGTGTACTTTGTTATGTCTTTGGTTACTTTGAAAGTACCGTATGCTCCTGTCCCTTTTGCATGTACAACTCGTTCAGGTATGCGTTCACGGTTAAAGTGAGCAAGCTTTTCATGCAGGTAGTAATCCTGAAGCAGGATCGGACCACGCGGACCAACAGTCGTGCTGTCTTCATTTTCGAAGTACGGTTTGCCTGATGCAGTCGTCAGTTTTTTGTTTTTCATATAAATCGAGTTTGGTTTATTTTTTTCTGATTTCATCTTTAAATTTTCCTGTAATATGTACTTTAAAATCTTCGATGGTAAAATCGGGTATTTTCTTCTTTTTGAAATAGTCGCTCAGGATTTTATTGAGTTCATCGTCATAATAGTCTTCAATACGCTCGGAATCAGCGCAATAAAGGTGGTGGTGCTTTTCCAGGACGGCGTCATAGCGCATGGTATCTCCGTCGGTTTTAACTTTTTTAATAATTCCCTTTTCAACGAATGTATCGAGAATTTTATAAACGGTTCCGAACGGCACATGCGGGAAGTTCAATCTGATGTAATCTACGATATCATCAGCAGAGGGGTGGTATTCGAGGCCCATGATGACTTCGAGTACGGCAACTCTCTGTGGAGTTACTCTCAGGTTATTTTCTGTGAGGATTTTAATAACTTCTTTATCTGCCATTATATACCTAATTAGATTAAAGTTAAGTTCTCAGATGAGAATTATTCTCTAAAAATAATAATTCTCAAATGATAATAATTCTCAAAAGAGAACAATACTCCAAAGATAATAAATATCAGAAGAGAATCATTCTCTTTTAAGAATGAGTAAAAATAAGAAATTTTCAATAATTACAGCGAAAACTGAAAAAAATCTATAAATATTATTAAGCACATGACATGATCTGAATAATCAGATACTTACAGCTCTTTGTTTCTGGACCACCTTCGTCGGCCTGGAGGGAATCGAACCCTCGACCCCATGATTAAGAGTCACG
>CAZGGZ010000085.1:0-11478 GCA_964525415.1 uncultured Rikenellaceae bacterium
AAGGATTTGCCGGCATACTGATCGTGACTGTTGAAGCCAGTTCAAGGGTGGCAATCCGGAGAACTCCGGGTGTTCCGCCAGTGTTTCCCCGGTGTGACAATTCTGGCACAGCAAACCAGAATTCTGTGTCTACCTGTGAATAAGAAACAGAAAAGTGCCCTGCAAGCAACACAATCATGAAGAAAAATACCCTGT
This sequence comes from uncultured Rikenellaceae bacterium, assembly GCA_964525415.1. Classification (GTDB taxonomy): domain Bacteria; phylum Bacteroidota; class Bacteroidia; order Bacteroidales; family VadinHA17; genus LD21. The sequence goes on from CAZGGZ010000085.1 coordinate 196, forward strand.
ATCTCTTAACTATTCCTTTCACTTTTTGCAGACAGAATTCTATCGTGGTGCAACCTTTTTCTCTTTTTATACGTATAAAAAGTGAGAATGTTTGACAATAAGACTACTTTTAATTCTCCTTTGGATGCATCATGACACGAAATATATTAAAAAATTCTTTAAAATCCTTTTAATATGCGGATTTTTGAGTCCTGCATGGCCTGGTATTTCACAAGTTTATCTGACTGAAGGATTTGAACTGGGAGGCAAGCCTGTAAGCTGGACAGAAGAATATGAGTCCGGAACAGAACCCTGGAGGTACAGGAACGGGGGACACAGCCCCAACGACAATAACTGGCTGGTACCACCTGATCAGATAGATATAACCAGGAACCCCCCTTCAGCATACGCTGGCACTTACAACGCCATATTTTTCAAGCAGGGTGACAACAACGAACGGACAAAGCTCATAACTCCGGCTATGAACCTGTTAGGAGGCACAAAGATTGAGTTGAGTTTCTATCTCTGCCAGGTTCCATGGACATTTGAAGGGTATACAAGCTGGGATGTGCTCAGGGTATATTATAAGGTATCCGAAGCAGCCCCCTGGGTGCTGCTTCACGAATATCTTGATCCTGTTTATGAATGGCAGCAGCAAACACTTATTCTGCCCAACCTCTCTTCAACATATTATGTCGCCTTTGAAGGACATACCCGCTGGGGATACGGTACATGTATAGATGCGATCTCAATTGAGGAGAAGGGGTCCCAGCCAATGTGGATCAAAGAAATGGAATTCGAACAGCCTTTTACGAACAATGTACCTTCCGGCACACTTAACGTTCCGGTCATGAGGATCGGACTTGTTGTTTACGGCAACACCGGCGATGCACTCCTGGATCATATCAACTTCACTTCACTGAATACCAATGACGGAGATATTCAAACCAACGGGGTAAAACTCTACAGCACCCTGAACCAGGCTTTCAACACCAGCACACCTGTCGGACCCGCTACAAATTTCGTTTCAGGTATTGCGGGCTTTTCCGGATTGAGCTACAGCCTGCCGCGCGGACAGTCTTACCTGTGGCTGGTTTATGACCTTAATACCACTATTGCCAACGGAAATGTCCTCGACGTAATGTTGGAGGCCAACAATATCCTGGCAAATGATACACTTTACCCTGCTGTCACTGAATCACCGTATGGCAGCAGGGTAATCTATGAGGCGCAATATTCTGAGGATTTTGAAGACACTCATAACTGGACCCTTACCGGCGAATTTGAAGTTGGTTCTCCTTCCGGCTCCGGAGGCTCTCCGGGAAATCCCGATCCTTCTTCTGCATTCAGCGGTACCAGGGTGCTGGGGACGGACCTTACAGGACTGGGTTCTTTTCAGTACAATTATGAACCCAACCTGAGCGGAGCTTCGTGTTACCAGGCTACATCGCCTGCTATTAACCTGTTGTATTATAAGAATCTTAACCTTTTTTTCCAGAGATATCTGAATATTGAGGTGTGGGATAATTCTTACATCCAGATAAGCGATGATAACGGAACAACCTGGAGTAACCTCTGGGAAAGCACTTCCTATGTCAGTGAATTCCAGTGGACCCAGCAGCAGATCCCCATATCCGATGCATTCTCAAGGACTGATCAGTTCAAACTCCGCTTTCAGCTCGGACCGACCGATGGTATAAACAGCTATTCAGGGTGGAACATTGACGATATTTTTGTGACCGGCGAATTCATATCGAGGGATGTAGGTGTTTCTCAGTGGATTTATCCGAAAACGGGCAGCGGCCATTCAGCAAATGACTCAGTGACAGTACATATCCGCAACTATGGCGGAGCTGTAATTACTGACCCGGTACCGGTCGCCTATTCTTTCAACGGAGGTTTATCGTGGATTGTAGATAACATGACCAGTGATATTCCGGTTGGAGATTCTGTGACATTTACCTTTCCCACAAAAATAGATTTATCCGTACCCGGATTAAGACCTTCTGTGCTGGCAAAGACCATCTTCCCGGGTGATCAGTATACAGGCAATGACCAGGTCACCATGCAGGTTTATATTGTTCCCACCTATACACCTCCTTACCTTGAGAACTTTGAAACAAACAGCGGATACTTCAGAAGTACCGGTAATAATTTCTGGGAATACGGGACGCCTGCAGGTAGTGTGATCAATTCTGCTTCATCAGGCACAAAAAGCTGGGTAACGGGCCTTACCAGGAAGTATGGTGATATAGTCTCGCAGCAGGACAGGACGATCTTTAATGACGATTTTGAATCTGACCAGGGATGGACGTTTTCCGGAGAATTTGAAAGGAACATTCCCAATAATATGTACCTGCCCTACTTTGCATATACAGGATATTATTGTATAGGCACAGACCTTTCCGGTCAGGGAACTATCCTTCACAATTATGAAAACGGGATATCCGCCGGCACTGCATATACTGCCGTATCTCCCGCATTTGATGTGAGTGAATACAGCAACCTTACGGTAGGCTATTCAGCCTGGATAACAATCCGGGCAGGCGATTCGGTAAAGTTCGAGGTAAGCAAGGATAACGGAACAAAATGGTATACTCTGTGGAAAAATACTGCAGGGGAGATAATGCAGGAAGACTTCATATACTATGAATTTTCTTTAAACGATACCCTGACCACAACCAGTACTCTGCGGTTCAGGTTCTCACTTTTCTATTCATCGGCAGCAGGCCCTGTAGCGCAGGGGTGGAGTATTGATAATTTCCTGCTGACCGGAGACCTCGTGAGTACAGAGGCAGGATATCTCTCAACTCCAAGCTATGACCTTACAGGAATCCTGGATCCTGTGCTTGAGGCCCGGCTATGGGTTGAAACAGAGCCGGATGTTGACGGCGCAACCCTGCTTTACTCACTGGACGACGGGAACATCTGGTTACCGGTGACAAACAGCTCTGGATTTGATACTTACTGGAACTGGTACACTGGCAACAGTGTCTCAGCCCTGGGATCTGACGGATGGAGCGGCCATAGCGGTGGATGGATAACAGCAAGACATCTTCTGCCTGCCGCGGTGGCCGGCAATGATAACGTTCAGTTCCGGCTGAAATTCATGGCAGATAAGTTCAATAACCAGTTCGACGGCATCGGAGTTGATGATATCAGGATAATGGAGGCACCACATGACCTTGGTGTGCTTGATATACTTTCTCCAGTCACTGCCTGCGACATTGGGCCGAACCGGAAATTTACGCTGCGCCTTAAAAACTATGGTATCAATTCACTTCAACCGGGAGATTCGGTAAGAATAGGTTACCATATAAACAGGGCAGGAGAGCTGCAGACAGGGGAGGAGACAATTTATCTTTCGGCAGCATTCCTTCCGGGAACCACCCAGGATATTGTAATGAACAAAGCATTTGATTTCAGTGCCAGCGGCAGCTATCAGGCAGAGGTATTCACCATTGAAACCGAGCCTTTCTTCTACCAGAACACATCCAACGATTCTCTTTACAGAATTATAAGCGTCAACAGACCTGTAGTGGACCTGGGACCTGATATTTCAACAGCCGCTCCGGGGACTATAACCCTCACAGCCTTCTCCGGTACAACAGGTTATAGCTACCTGTGGCAGGATGCGTCAACAGACTCTGTCTATCATGTAACAGATTACGGGATTCATTATGTCAGGGTAACTTCCGGCACTGGCTGTGTCAACTCGGATACTGTGGAGGTTAAGGAACTGTTTTATGATATTGGAGTAAGCAGGCTTGTTTCTCCGGTTTCCGGATGTAATGCCGGCGGAGTTGTGCCGGTAGAAATGCAGATACTGAATTTTGGAACAGATACATTATACGTGAATGACAGTATCTTTGTTTTCCGGGATATAAACACCTTAATATTAAAGGATACTCTTGTGCTTACAGAGAAGTTCTTCCCGGGTGATACTATAAATTACACATATTCCGGAAATTTCGATTTTTCTGCTGCCGGAGCATACCAGATGAAACTGTACACCAGATTCCCGGATGATGTGCTGAATAACAATGACACACTTAAAACATCAGTGGAAGTTTATGGTTATCCGCAGGTTGACCTTGGACCAGACACTACAGTGCTGGCATCCCAGTATACGCTTTCGGTATTGCCGGGATATTTCAGCTATATGTGGCAGGATGGTTCCGATATGAATACATTCACTGTTGATCAGCCGGGCAGGGGACTCTATTATGTCACTGTAAATGATGTTCATATGTGTTCATCTTCTGATACAGTGGATGTTACACTGAATGTCTATGATATTAAACTTGATAGTATCCTTACACCTGAAATATCCTGCGGACTGTCAGGGATAATTCTTATTGCGGCCAGGATAGAAAATACAGGCAATATGACAATCCCGTCAGGTCATACAATTAATATGGGTTATCAGAATGGTGCCGGACTGCAGATACAGCAGCCTTCCTTGCTCACGGAAGATTTTCTGCCGGGAGATTCTATTGACTTTGTTTTTGCACTGATGGCTCCTGCTGTGATAGGACTATGGTATGATTTCACGGTTTATGCAGACTACAATAATGATATGAGATCATGGAATGATACCCTTGCCAAACAACTGACATTAAATGAAACCCCGGTAGTGAACCTGGGGGAAGACAGAATTGTTACAGATGTCGAATATATCCTTGATGCCGGATCCGGATTTGCATCATACCTGTGGCAGGATGGCAGTAAAAATCAGACATTCACTGTGAAAATCCCCGGGATAAATAACTGCAGGGTCATTGTTACAGGATTGAACGGATGCACGGGATATGATGAAGTCAAGATAATGCTTTCGACCTCTGATATCGGAGTAGTTGAAATAATTAATCCTAAAAACTCCTGCAGTCTGGGAAACAATGAAAAAGTAAAGGTGGCCATAAAGAACATGGGTAATTATGATATTGAAACTTCTGCCAGCATTTCTGTGAGTTATTCAATCAATGGAGGAACTGCGGTAACAGAAAATGTAGTATTAAGCACGCTATTTGAGAGTGGTTCGGTCATCTATCATACATTCTCAGAAGCTGAAAATCTCAGTGTTTCAGGTCAGTATATGATTGCAGCCGCCACTTTTTATGGATCTGACCTTGTCCCGTCAAATGATACTCTTAAAACAACTGTCTCAAACTACGGGGACCCGGTAGTTGATATCGGCGCAGGGAATGATACAATACTTGTTTATGATCCAATTGTATTATCTGCACCAACAGGTTATGCATCATATGAATGGCAGGACGGAAACACAAGTCCGGATTATTCTATATCAAATCCTGGTACCGGAACCTATTCCGTTCTGGTTACCGACAGCCATGGTTGCTATACCAGGGATAGTGTGTTCGTGGCTTATGATGTACCTGATGCAGGGATTACCAGGATCGTTAGTCCTGTCTCCTCATGCAGTCTCAGTCAGAGTACTCATATATCCTTCGAAATAATCAATAACGGCTTTTACAGAATCTCGCAGGACAGCACATTCACAATATTCTATACTGTCAACGGCGGAAACCAGGTCTCAGAAGTCGTACATCCTGCCAGCAACATAGAGCCTGACAGCACTGCTGTACTTACATTTACGGGTGGTTTTGATTTTTCAACACCTGGAAGTTATACACTCGATGTAAACCTGTCTTATTCGTTTGATGCAAATCTGACTAATAATCATATAAGCTCTTCAGTCAGCATGTGGGGATTACCTGCAGTGGAGATAGGAAATGGCAAAGATACCTTAAGGACCATCCTGCCAGCCGATCTGGAAGCAGATACGGGATATACATCTTACAAATGGCAGGATAACTCCACGGACAATTCATTCAAAGTGATCAAATGGGGTCTGTACTGGGTAGATGTTACAAATAGTTACGGATGCACCGCAAGAGATTCGGTTTATGTTTTTTCACCGACGGGCATTAATGATATACGGGCATTCCCTGAAATTGTGAAGATATATCCCAATCCTGTCAATGATATTCTTAATATCAGGATGGAGATGGGGACAGAAAGAAATATCACCGTGGAAATGTTTGACCTTTTAAATATTGTTTATAGGGAAGACTTTAAACAGGTTAAAGATTTTAATAAGGAAATCGATGTTCATAAATTTGCGCCCGGAATATATTTCATCCGGATAACAATTGACCACATACCATTCACTTTCTCTGTAATTGTGGAATGATCAACCGGTGGTGAATCAGCATCCGTGATAGTTGAAATTCAATTACTTTAAGTGAGCGATCAATTTAAATCCTTTTTCTCCGGCTTCAGAATGGAATAATATTTAATTTTATTGATCTTCATTTTTCTTATAAACTGAAATGAAAAAAGTTTCTGTTATTCTGTTATTGCTGGGTCTTGCCTTTCATCTCTCCGGCCAGGACATATCAGCTCAGTCATCAGAGATTATATATGGCCGTAAGGACGGCATGGCTCTGACAATGGTTGTTCAGCCGCCGGCCGGAACATTAAATGGCAAAGGGATAATTTGGGTCGTGAGTGCCGGATGGACATCAGATTACAATTGGATCAATATGTTCAAAGTACTCACTAAGCCGCTTTCTGAACGTGGGTATACGATCTTTTATGTAATGCACGGATCACAGCCAAAATATACAGTCCCTGAAACAGTTACAGATATGAAAATGGCTGTCCGTTTTATCCGCTATCATGCTTCTGATTATGGTGTTGATCCATTGCATTTAGGTATTGCGGGAGGCTCTGCCGGCGGTCACCTCTCCCTGATGATGGGAACTACGGGTGATGACGGGAATCCGGTTGCGAAAGATCCGCTTGAAAGAGTTTCATCGCGGGTTCAGGCAGTCGCATGCTTTTACCCGCCTGTTGATTTCCTGAATTATAATTCTGAAGGGGATAATGTTGTGCTGCACAGTGAAATAAGGGAGTTCCAGGCTCCTTTTGATTTCATGGAATGGAATCCTATGATTCTTCATTATTTTCCTGTCACTGATCCGGAAAAGCGTACTGAAACAGGAAAACAATTCTCGCCTTTGTATTTTGTCACTCCCGATGATGCCCCGGCATTCATTGTTCACGGAGATGCCGATACACTGGTGCCGGTTTCTCAGTCGATGCGGATAATTGAGAAGTATAAGGAAGCGGGAGTACCGTTTGAATTGAAAATAAAACCAGGAGCGAAGCACGGATTCTGGAATGATATGGCAAGCTATGTTGAAATGTTCGCAGACTGGTTTGATAAATATTTATAATAACTTATTTGTTTAGATGCTATACAATATGAAAAGAAATGCACTATTAACCTCATTGATTCTGATTGCATTGGTTTGTATTCAAACACTCACGGCACAGGAATCCAGGCCATGGTTCCAGGACGGACCCTGGAGCTTCCCGAAACCCAATCCAAAAGCTAAAGCCCTGCCGCTCATAAAAGTTGATGGCAATAGATTTGTCAGTCCTGACGGGCAGACAATACTTTTCAGGGGACTCTCAATCTCAGATCCTGATAAGATTGAAAGGCAGGGACACTGGAACAAGCAGCATTTTGAAAAGGTGAAGGAGATGGGCGCCATGATCGTCCGTATTCCCGTTCATCCGGTTGCCTGGCGTGAGAGAACACCCGAAAAATACCTTGTAATCCTCGATCAGGCTGTGGAGTGGTGTACCGACCTTGGAATGTATATCATTATCGATTGGCACTCAATCGGGAACCTCGGAATGGAACTTTTCCAGAATCCTATGTATAACACATCAAAGGCTGAGACCTACCAGTTCTGGAGGACAATAGCACAGCATTTCAGCGGGAACAACACGGTTGCATTCTATGAGCTGTTCAATGAACCTACAATATACAGGGGACAGCTTGGTTCGCTGCCATGGTCGGAATGGAAAGACATTAATGAGAAGATGATAAATCTTATAAGGGCATTTGACAGGGAAACAATTCCCCTTGTAGCCGGACTTGACTGGGCATACGACCTTTCTCCGTTGCATGACGATCCGATCAATGCCTCAGGCATAGGGTATGTGACCCATCCTTATTCCAACAAGCGCACCAAACCATGGGAGCCAAAATGGGAAGAGAACTTCGGCTTCGCTGCCAGCCAGTATCCTGTTGTAGCTACTGAATTCGGACTTGGCGGATTCCCGGGGCAAAAGCTGGATACCGAGTACGGCGACAGGATCATTGATTACCTTGAAGCAAAAGGTATCAGCTGGATGTGCTGGGTCTTTGATCCTGAATGGGGGCCGAGAATGCTCCATTCATGGGATTACACATTAACCGATGGCGGCGCTTTCTTCAAAAAAGCACTGAAAGGTGAATTGGAAGTGCAGAAGAAATAGAAAACTGGGTCCCCGGTCCTGGGTCCTCGGTCGTTTCCTATACCACCAGGTAACGGGCACCGGGCACCTGCCAACTTTAATCTGAAATGCTAATTACAATGAAAAGAATTCAAATAGCAGTTATAATGATTCTCTTGACTATAGTCTCCTGTCAGCGATCATTAAAAGTCGATCTGCAGCCCGTCGCTGATGAGATGGAGCAGCTTCTCATGGATAACATGATGCCGGTATGGTATCCCAGGGTGATAGACACTTTATACGGCGGCTTCCTCAGTGACTTCAGTTATAAATGGGAGATGTCCGGCAATCAGCAGAAAATGATTGTCACGCAGGCAAGACATGTGTGGACATGCTCAAAGATGAAAGCTTTTACAGGCGACGATAAATACCTTGATTTTGCCAGACATGGATTCCATTTTCTCAGGGACGTTATGTGGGACAAGGAGTACGGGGGATTCTTTAACCTTCTTACCAGGGAGGGCGTGCCAATAAATGAAGGCAATAATCCTCGTATCCGGAAGAATGCCTACGGAAATGCTTTCGGTATCTATGCTCTCGCGACATATTATAAGGAAAGCAAAGATCCTGAGGCGCTTGAGCTGGCAAAACAGGCATTTGCCTGGCTGGAAAAAGGCAGTCATGATGCTCTTCACGGAGGTTATTTTCAGTTTCTTGACCAGGATGGATCACCATTTAAAAGCGGGATGCGTTTCATTCCGCCAAAAGATCAGAACAGCTCTATACACCTGATGGAGGCATTCACCGAACTGTACCAGGTATGGCAAGATGAACTTGTGCGGCAAAGGCTTCAGGAGATGTTCCTGCTTATACGTGATGTGATAGTCAGCGACAGGGGATCTCTTCAGTTATACCTCAGTGAAAGCCTTACTCCGGTTTCACTTAAGGATTCGTCAAAAGAGGTTCATCAGAAGATGTATTTTCTTGATCACATGTCATTCGGGCATGATGTGGAAACAGCATATCTGCTGATGGAAGCAGCTGAGGCACTGAGATTTAAAGACGATAAGACTCCTGTTATCTGCAAGAAGATGGTGGACAATGCAATGAACTTCGGCTGGGACAATGAAACGGCAGGAGTTTATGATGCAGGTTATTTTTATAAGGGTGAGCAGGAGGTTGCAATACTCCGTGATACAAAAAACTGGTGGGCTCAGGCTGAGACACTGAATACATTGCTGATAATGTCGGAGCTCTATCCGAAAGACCCTCTTGATTACAGGAAAAGATTTCTGGATCAGTGGAAATTCATAAAGGAATACCTTGTTGACTGGGAATACGGCGAGTGGTATCCCGGATCAATTGACAGGGAGCCTGAGGCAAAGCAAGCTAAAAAGGCGCAGATATGGAAAGGCAACTACCATACAGCCAGATCGCTTATAAACTGTATAAACAGGATAAAAAAGGAGGGGCAGTAATAAATGATCATCCTCCCCGAAGCTTTCTGAGCTCGTTGAAGTGATCCATGCCCATCTTTTCTATCTCAATGCGTTTCTTCTGCCTGTAAGTTTCGAATTCAGTTTTAAGCTCATCAAGCTCCTTTTTAGTACTGAGCATTACCGACAGGTTTCTTTTGAATACCAGGAATCCCAGTCCCAGCAGAAACAGGAGGGCAGCAACAATGATCCACATTATTGCATTGTAGGCGTTTTTGTTGATATTCATTCCCAGCACACGGATGCTGTCTTTTGTGCTGACAGCTTCATCCAGCCGGGATTCCAGGTCAGAGACATTTGCTGTCAGTGAATCGATCCTCGCGACGAGGTTCCTGTTCATCCCGGCAAGTATCATTATCTGTCCCTGTGCCTTTGCCAGGGAATCAACCGCATTCCTCTTTATCAGCTGGAACATATCCTCGCGTATGGCGCGGTAATACTCATATATCCTTGTTTTCTCCTCAAGGTAGCTCATCTGTTCCCTGAGAGTGCCTTTTTCAAGCACCTCCGGAATGGCAGTCTGACTGATACCTCTGGTGATCCCTGAAACCAGGATAATTATAGTAAGTGCGAATCTTGCAGCTGGTTTCATCATATCTGTTTTTATTGGAAGAAAAACGAAAAACAATCTCCGGCAAAATCGCAGCTGCCTGAAGAGGCAGGTAATAAATTTCCTATTATGGTTTTACAAATATGCTGTCGTTTACAGGTATGTTAAGCATGACAGTATCCACCTTCAATGACATTGAGAACTGCCCTCCGGCCATATCCATTTCGATCTTGTAAGGCATCGCATAGCCTTCAGTGGTGCGATAATCACTGAATTTCATCACGTTCTCAACCATCTGTCCCTGCATGTCAGCCTGCTCAATCGACTTGATCAGGTAAAAGGTATTCGGATCAAAAAAGTAATGCGATGTGATATTGAGAGGAGAGGTGAATTTTATCTTAAATGCATTTACATCACCCACAGCTTCATTTCCGAGCAGTTCAACCGTGTAACCCTTTTCGGTATAATTGATGAAAGGCGCTCCGATGACAATATTATCTTTCCCGCCATTGTACTGGGCTTCAGGCATATCCTCAGGAGTGCTGCTTCCCATGAATGGGTTGGTGCTCCATCCCCCCTTGTCATTATAACATGTTGTCATCAGGCTTCCCATGATGTCAATATCCTGTCTCATCCCTTTGCCGTTAAGGGTCGTGGTCTTCATGTCAGCCAGCATACCCATGACATCCATGGTGCTTTTATAATATACCGATGTGAGACTGGTCAGAAATTCTTTCCCGCCAACTGTCTGGACATATTTACTTATTATTTCATCAGCAGTTTGTGCTGATACAGTGAAGGCACAGAACAGTGCCATAAATACAAGTGCAAAAAATTTGAAAGTTTTCATTTTAAAGAGTTTAAATGTTCAGTAATTATTCGCAAGATAATCAGATATTGATTCAATATGTAAATTAAACGCAATAACTTTTAACTTTGGTTAAA
>CAZGGZ010000086.1:0-1199 GCA_964525415.1 uncultured Rikenellaceae bacterium
TCTCCTGAATATCAATACTATAATCTTTATAAAATACTTGTGTATAAAGGGTAGTTACATAGTAGAGAGGGGTATCAAGGGGGTGAGTACATATGAAATCTGTTCTGAACAATCTCCCTCCCTATCCGTTATACACTTCTAAATACCTGATTATTTCGTTACAAATGAAATCTGAAGATAGAAATATATCATCTGAACGTATAAATCTTCTTAAGGGTTACAACATGATCCTCTATTTTGCAGGAAGCATGATAATGAGCGAGCCCACCGATGAGTGCGTTATTGATTTCTGGGCAAAAGGGACTCTTAAGAATCTTCCGGTCTCAAGTACCAATCCAAGATTTATCAAGGCTGCTTCGCTGTTGAGGGATTCGTGCGGGGATAGAGAGACATGCAGAACAAGACTTGCGGATGATTTTTACCGGCTCTTTGCGGTAACAGGACTTCCGCTGGCACCTCCGCGGGCTGCTATTTATATTAATGCGGAGAACTTCAATGGGAATCATATCAGGGAAGTCAGTGAGTTTTACAATTCATTCGGATGGCATTTAAAACCTCGCGGTACAGAACCTGATGATCATCTTGGGATTGAAATTCTATTCCTCACAAAAATGATCGATAAATACCTGCAGATTGATGATGATCCATGCAACCGGGAAATGAAGAAAGAGATCCGGAGGTTTATTCAAAATCATCTTCTATCATGGATCCCCCGGTGGAACGAGGATATACAGGAATATGCACATACCTGGTGTTATAAAGGTATTGCCACTCTCATCTTTGCAAGCTTAGAAGACCTTTACAGCATCTTTGATACGGAAACAGCCGCTGCTTAAGTCCTAGAAATTAGGATTGAAGAAGTTAAAGATTGCTCCCATATAATACTCCCTCCACCCTTCGGCTATCTCAGGAAAGTCAGCATCAGGAATATTTGTATGCTCAACAGTTACTTCTGAATCTTCCCCTGCCGGTTTAATGGTGATAGTTGCTATTGATCTTTCAGGCTGATCTCCGAAATACCATTCCTGGACTATCTTTCTGTCCTTGATGAATTCCAGGTTCTTTCCGGTTATATCACCTTCCCATAAAGAGAACTCACTTCCCTGTATTTCCGACATAATTGCCGGGTATCCTGACCATAATTCGATGGTATATGGATTTGTCAGTGCTGAATACACATCCGACGGCTCAGCATTTAT
>CAZGGZ010000086.1:1299-3378 GCA_964525415.1 uncultured Rikenellaceae bacterium
GATAAATAACGTTCTGCGTCGATAGCAGCCATGCAGCCTGAACCGGCGGCAGTTACCGCCTGCCTGTAATGCGGATCCTGTATATCACCTGCTGCAAATACTCCCGGAACATTTGTCTTTGAAGTTCCCGGGATGGTTTTAATATAACCCGCCTCATCAGTTTCAACGTATTTCTTAAATATATCCGAATTCGGAGTATGTCCTATAGCCAGGAAGAATCCGTCTATTCTTATTTTTACTGTCTCCTCCTGCGGCGTTCCCTTTTTCTTTACAAGCACCGCCCCTTCCACTCCGTTTTCACCAAAAAGATCAATCGCCTGATGTTCCCAGAGGATCTCAATATTCTTCGTATTCATCACTTTATCCTGCATAGCCTTTGATGCCCTTAGCACACTCCTCCTCACTATCATGTATACCTTATTGCATAGTCCTGCCAGGTATGTGGCTTCCTCGGCGGCGGTATCGCCTCCGCCCACCACAGCTACATCTTTCTGTTTATAGAAAAATCCGTCGCATGTCGCACAGGCAGATACGCCCATCCCTGCATACTTTTTCTCAGCTTCAAGTCCCAGATAGCGGGCAGTAGCTCCTGTAGCTATAATAATTGCATCTGCATCGATCAATTTCTGCCTGTCTATTATCACTCTGCGGTTATTGCCCGAAAAATCAACCTCAGTTGCAACACCGAATCGTACATCTGTTCCGAATCTCTCAGCCTGCTTTTTGAAATCCTCCATCATGCCGGGACCTGTTACCCCATCGGGATATCCCGGGAAGTTTTCTACATCGGTAGTGGTTGTCAGCTGACCGCCCATCTCCATGCCGGTATACAGAACAGGTTTCAGGTTTGCCCTTGCTGCATAGATAGCTGCAGTATATCCTGCAGGTCCGGAGCCTATAATCAGGCATCTTACCTTTTCGACGCTTATATGATCGCCCATTTCAGCACCGGGCTGAACGTCAAGATTCTTAAAAACAGCCATAAATCCAAATCAATTTAGTTATGCAAAAATAGCAAATAGTTTATTTATTCACTCAACCCCCATCCCAGCCTTCCCCCAGGGGGAAGGAGTAAAACCAAGTTTTTCCCCCTTGGGGGAAATAAAAAAGGGGGTATTCAATAAAAAGCAGAAAAAATCCAAAGATTATTTGGGAAAGTAAATGATTACTGTACCTTACACCTTGTGTCGTGCGTCGTGTATCCTTATTCCCGGTTGCCGGCAGCCGGAATTCTTATTAAAATATGATTATTCCCCAATAGCCTTAAAGTCTCTCCGCTGTCGATAGTTACATCTGAAATGCTGAGTTCGCACAGTCCCCATCCCCTGAAGTTGATGAAAAGCTTGAAATCTTCTTCCCTGGCAAACCTCACAGAGAGAATAGTCTTATCAGGTCCTGTATATATTAAGGTACAATATCCGGTTAAATCCCTGAAATAATCTTCCCACTTTGTTGCTCCGTTTGCCAGTCCCAGCTCTCCTTTAGCCAGGACAGCAGTGCCTTTTATGATCTCAGGATCTGAGTCAGGAATGAAAGTCCGCAGGTCAATTGAAGGATCTGTTATTTTTTCTGACAGGATCTTTGCCGTCTTCAAAGCCACCAGTGAATCGGCGCTTGTACCAGAACGGTTGATTATACTTATATAATATGGCCCCTTGCAGATCTGTATCTGATATCTGTTCAGGCATATGTACTGCGAAAAACCAGGTGAACTTAAGCACCTGTATTTTGAGACTGAATATATGCCGAATGCTTCTTCCGGTCCCGTCATCCTGAATACCTCACATTTGTAATGTCTGTCCTCAATGTCAAATTCCGTTATGACAGCATCCGTGATCCCATACTCCCTGTATAATTCTGCGCCTCCGTTCATGTAACCAAAGAGAGATTCGGCAGTGAAGTGCCTGGCAGCCTTGAAATCAGCTTCAGGAATATCATTTTCACCAATAACCGGAAAGTCTGCCGGGATCTGCGGGTAGCAGGTCAGGGAAGTGAGTATGAAGAGCAGGATGAGTATCTTGAACATAATGTTTAGTGTTTAGAGTACGAGGTCCGTCCACAAAGATCCCCTCCCGGGAG
>CAZGGZ010000086.1:3478-11255 GCA_964525415.1 uncultured Rikenellaceae bacterium
GGTTGGGGTGGGTTTTGTATTCTTAACTCAAATCCAATATTTTAAGTTCAATCTTATCCTTCTCCCATATCCCCAGTCCCAGATCTGAAGACATTTTGAGAAATGTAAGCACATCAGGATTGGGAGCTTTCAGCAGACCTTCCGCAATTCTCTTTTCTGCAATGATGTCGTATGCTATCCTGTCCATTGCTACCGGATCGGATCCTGCAAGAAGAACATTATAATTGCATATGAACTGCGGATTTGCACCCGGACCGCCGTTGAAACATCCTTTCAGTCCGTCGGTTATGTTCAGCACAACCTTATCGCGAAGAGGGGCAAAAGCACAAACCTCAGCACAGGTTTCGTTCCATAGCTGAGCATGCAAACGTCCTGTGTTTGAGACAGAACCGAAAGCCAGGTTTTTCATCGCATTGGTGATGGAACCGCCGGCATTCTTCAGGATCGGTATGTTAATGATCTTGTCTACTTCCCGTGTGACGATCTTTGAGAAATATGAATACTTGCCGGTATTCACCATGTAGGGCATTGTCTCTGCATCATATTCGCTTTCAACGTCAGCCCAGTAGTACCATTCCTTATCAATGTTTCTTTCTCCATACAGCTTTCCATCAGTATCATAGAAGGATCCGTTTTCATCCTTGCACTCCGTGCCTCTGATTGTTATTCCCGGATAGTTCCCGGTTGTGAAGCCGACATCCTTAAGCTCCATATCCCTCCTGTCCCAGATGACTATATCCTCTTTCTTTATTCCGCTCTCTGTTAATTGTTTAACAACTGATTTTACTACAGCATGGCTTGTGTAAAGCTCTGTTCCGGCGACAGGATTCACTTTAAGTCCTATCTTCTCACCCGGATTTACGAATGTCCGCCATGCTTTTTTCAGGTTTTTCTCTCCTGTCAGTTCCAGCATTGCACGTTGAAGCATGATGTAAGCAACTGCCTCAACAGGTTCATTATTGACAACTGCATCAGGATGACTTGCCAGTACAACTTTACCAGGGTATTTCCCGGGCATTGAGTCAGGTTTCCTCGGAGTTTTGGCAGCATCCGCGATATTTGTTGCAGGTTTCGGTTTTGGCTGGCTTATATCGGTTGCTTCAGCCGTGAGAGGTTTCGCTGCAAGTACGGCACCGGTTGCGCCAAGGATGGTAAAGAATCTTCTGCGGGTAAGGGATTTTCGTTTCATTGATGTCGTTTTGAGGAAAGAAATCTGTTCTCAAATATAAATAATTAACCTGAGTTGTCGGGTCATGGGACCGGAGAAGAGATGGGAAACCAAAATATTTTGTTTTATGTTCTATAATTGTTTAACTTGAAAAATCAATTATTAATATGAATTACAAAAGTTAAAATCTTTCAGCAATGTTAAGCTTTTTCAGAAGAAAAGAATTGAGTCAGATTATTTCATGGATTGTTCTGGGTGCATTCCTGAATCTGATTCAGGGTTGCTACTTTTTTAAGGTCAGCAGATCTCCGGAACCCTCAGCACAGGCAGTAACTAAACTTCAAGATGCAAAAAAGTACATCATCCTTCATCAGGGGAAGGATGCCTGGCATTTTACTGATATTGTTGCCGGGGAGGATTCGATAAAAGGTACAATAACCATACTTGTTAGCCATCAAAAATATAAAACAACAGATCCAGAAAAAGTGAACCGTTATTATGAATCTGGTAATAATCGTGACCCGGGAGTCATTAATGAGGTTCATATATATGTAAAACAGTTATCTCAGCTTACAGATACCCTGGATTTTAAGCTCGTGACATCGGTATCTATTCCTGTGACCGCAGTTGAAAAAATTGAAATTTATGACCCGGCTGCAGGGGCGACAATCGCTTCGTGGGTTTTTGGGACACTGGGAACAATTGCGCTCGTAACAGCTGTTGCTGTGATCATAGTTGCTGCGACAAAGGAATCATGCCCCTTCATCTACATAACTGATGAGACTTCATCCAGGTTTGTTGGTGAGATTTACAGTGGAGCCATCTATCCTTCGCTTGAGCGGCCGGACTACCTACCTCTTCCGGGGCCGGAACCAGGGCAGAAGGATTATACTGTAAGAATGACCAATGAAGTGCATGAGATACAAAATACTAATCTGATTGAGCTGAATGTCTTTGATCATCCCCGGGGAACAAATGTCTATATTGATAAGAATGGGAGTTATCAAACCACAGGTAACCATCAGTCACCTGTCAGAGCTGCGAATCTGAAAGGGAAAAATGTTCTTGACATAATAAGGAGTAAAGATACTCTCTCCTACTTCGGTGAAATAGGAAAGGATCTTCCCCTGAAGGATGGAATAATCATGACATTTAAAAAACCCCGTAATGCAAGTACAGCCAAACTGGTTATAAATTCAAGAAGCACCTTCTGGCTGGATTATGTGTTTACAAGATTTCATGAGTTATTTGGCAAGGAGTATGATTGCTGGGTGGATGACCAGCAGAAAGTACCTCCTGAAAAAATGAAGAATTGGATGCTGGAGCAGAATATACCGTTGTCGTTATATATTGAAAATAAAGGGAAATGGCAATTTGTTGATTATTACAATATTGTCGGACCAATGGCAGCAAAGGAGGATATTCTTTCGTTCCCTGTTCCGGATACAAAAACGGATTCTGTCAGGATCAAGCTTGAATACGGCAATATGTTCTGGGATATTGATTATGCTGCAATTGATTATACAATAAACATTCCTGTCAGGCACAGGGTCGCTGAGTTAGAGAGTGCTATAGATGAGCAGGACAAGGATGTCAGAAACCTGCTGACATCTGCCGATCTGCTTTATTATGTCCAGCCTGAAATCGGAAATGCCGTTGACATGAAATTCACATTGCCCGAACCGGTTGATTCAATGCAGACATTGATTCTTCACAGCCAGGGTCATTACAGGATCCTGCTCAACCTTACTGGCGAACAGCATAAAAAGGAACTTCTTGCTTTCCTGAAAAAAGGACATTTTCCCGAATTCTCGAATGAAATACTCAGAAAACAGTCCGGTTTTAATAGTAATTAGCTTCGCCCTGGTTTTTCTTTTGAACAGTAATTTATGGCACCTATCCAACATTGTTCTGTCTGTATCCGCGAATGTGAAAAAGGACACAGCTTTTGCCGGAGAAGGGATGAAAATGGCAACCTGAAACAAAAAAACAGGTTAAATGCCATACATACCGATTATTTGTTCGATAAACCAATTATTCATTTCGGAAAGAATGCAAAAATTCTTTCAATAGGTTCATGGGGCTGTAATTTCAGATGTCTCGGATGTCAGAATGTGAATCTGTCCTGGTCTGTCACAGGTGAAAATCTGGATTCGACCGATATGAAGCCGCAGGAGATAGTGAATATGGCTTTGAAAAATAATTGCTCAGGTATTTGCTATACATATAATGAACCTGCAATTCTTCCGGAGACTGTTGAAGATATAGCTTCCCTTGCAAGAGAAAGTGATCTTTTCAATGTATTTGTTACCAATTCTACACTTACGGAAAAATCTGTTAAAAGGATATCTGGATATATTGATGCAGTTGCTGCTGATATAAAAAGCCTGAATGATGGTTTTTATTATGAATATTGCGGTGCTGCGGGTATTCCTGATGTAGTCAGTAAGATTCTGAAGTGTATCAAGGCTTTTTCTGAGAGCAAATGTCATGTTGAAGTGAGGACAAATATAATTCCGGGAGCCAATGATCAGGAGGAGAATTATAGAGGAATTGCTTCATGGATCCGAGATAACCTTGGATCTTCTGCACCATGGCATATTACACGTTTCTTCCCGTCAAATAAGCTTTTACATATCGGTCAAACACCTGTGGAATCTATGTTAAGGGCACAACAGATCGGTATTTCCGAAGGATTAAAGCATGTTCAGATATTCCCTGATAAAGGATGCGATTGCGCAAGAGAGACAGATCTTGTTGAAATAAACACGATCCATGAGACGCATGACTGCTGTAAAAATAAGGACAGATGAAGCCTATTAATCATTTTCTGAATCTAGCTCTGCATTTGTTACCTGTAACGGTGCTGGACCGGGTTTTGAACAGGGCACTTCCAAATACCGCCGGTGCTTTTAAAAGATTCAGCAGAATTGATCCGTCATTACTGGAATATCTCTCGCAGAAAAAAGTCCTTTTTATGTTCAAAAAGGCTTGCCGGCTGATACCGGCTTACAGAACATTTCTAAACAGGATGAATGTGGATCCGCTGAAAATCAAGAACATTGAAGATTTCAACAGACATGTGCCACAGACAACCAAGGAGAACTATATTAACTCCTTCCCATTGGAAGAAAGATGCATCAATGGCAGGTACCCTGATAATGGTTATCTCGAAGAGAGTGCGGGAACATCAGGCAAATCAACACTCTGGATAAGGTCGCAGGATGAAGAATCAAATAACATGTTGCTCATGAAAGCAACAATGAAACACCTTTTCGGTTCCGGATGTGAAAAAAACCTTGTACTGATAAATGGTTTTGCACAGGGGGGCTGGTCAGGCGGCCTCAGGTTTTCCAGCAGGGTAGGTTCTCTCGGAATCATCAAAAATACCGGTCCCGATCCCCGGAAGATAATTCGGTGCCTTAAAGAGCTCGGTGATGGATTTACCTACCTTCTTGGAGGATATCCGCCTTTTATCGTGGAACTTATTGAATATGGTGAAAAACTTAAAGACTTTTCCTGGAAAGACTATACAATACATGTTTTGCCAGGGGGAGAAGGATTTGTCGAGAAATGGAGAGAATATGTCGCTTCACATTTGCGTGATGGAGCATTCATTTTTTCAGTCTATGGTGCTATTGACCTGGATGTGGGGATCTCGGTTGAAACTCCTTTTACTGTCGTAATAAGAAAACTTATTCAGGATAATATAAAACTGAGGAATACAATTCTGTCGTCAGAACGTTTACCCTGCTTTTTTGGCCAGGTTTCAAATCAGCAGTTCTATGTCAGGGAAACCCTGAATAAAAACGGGATAAAGGAGCTTGAGATCACTGTTATGAACCTGAAATCAGTTTCCCCTAATTTAAAGTATGTTGTTGGCGATGAGGGCGGTGTAATGAGTTTTGAGGGGATCAGGAAGATCCTGGAAGAGGAAGGGTATCCGATGGAAAGGCTTTGCAAAGAGTTCAATATTCCTGCAGTAGTGCCATTTCCGGTCCTCTGGTTGTTTGGCAGAAGCGATGGTACTGTTACAATCAACGGGGCTCTTATCTCTCCCTCTGAAATTTATGAAGTTATTCTTTCCGATGATGAACTTACTTCATCCTTAAATACATTTAAGCTTTCAGTAGAATCTGATATTGATGATTTTATAAAACTTTTTGTTTTTCTTGAAGCCAGGGAGAATGTTAATATCACCGATCCATTAGTCAGGAAAAGCAATGATCTGATAACGGAAGGGCTTATAAAATCAAATGAATGTTTCAGGAACAGCTACATGAAAAATCCCGGGATTTTCAGACCTGTAATAAAAGTCGTTCCCTTCGGCACAGGTTTATTCTCAGAAAAAGACGGTTCTGTCAAACAGGTTTATTTTAAGTGAAACCTGATATGGGCGATTATAAATCACAATATTATTCCTCCGGAAAAGCAATTCTGCCGTTGATGAAATTCAGAATGTCGCTGATTAAATATCTCCTTAACAGAAGTAAATATCCATTATTTTATGTCAGGTCGTCAAGTGGAGGAATAATAGAAACCAACAGGATGCAGAAAAAAATGAACCTCTGCAAGTTCACAAAATTCGCCGGTCACTATTACTTTTCCCTTACTATTCCACACTGGCCTTCAAAGGCTTTTAATAACATGGCAGCACGAGGCGGACTAAATATTACTGCTGCAGGGACTCCGGCGAAGAGACAGATTGATACTGTTATTCTGGGGATTACCAGACAATGCAATTATAAATGCTGTCACTGTTATGAGCATTACAACCTTGGTGAAAGGGATACCGTTCCTGTCGAAAAATGGATTACTACAGTAAAGGAACTCCAGACCGCAGGTGTCAATATAATAACGCTTTCAGGAGGAGAACCTATGATGAGGTACGAAGGTCTGCTGGAATTACTGAAGTCAGCAGATCTGTCTCTGTCAGATTTTCATCTCCATACTTCAGGATATAGTGTTACACCTGAGAAAGCGGCAGAATTAAAAATGGCTGGATTGCAAGCCGCAGGTGTTGGTCTGGATGATATCTATCCTGAACGTAATGATCTTTTCAGGGGTTATCATGGAGCTTTTGATCAGGCTGTCAATGCAATAAAATGTTTCAGGGATGCCGGTATTTTCACATATGTAAATTTCTGCCCCTCAGATCTGTTGATACGTTCAGGTGATATTCACCGTTATCTGGAAATGCTTAAAGCTCTTAATGTGGGATTTGTCAGATGGCTTGAACCAAAACCCTGCGGCGGATATTCGGATAAAAATGCAAATGATCTTATAAGCCAGGAGGAAAGTGAAATGCTTAAGGAGCTTTACATCAAGATGAATTCCACAGCTGATTACCAAGATTACCCTCCTGTCTCCTATGAAGCTTATACTGAAGCTCCCGAAAATATGGGATGTATGATGGCAGGGAATTCATTGCTGTATATTGACACCCTTGGAAATGTTGAACCATGTGTCTTCTTACCGGTGTCATTTGGAAACATAATGAACGAAGATCTTTCAGTTATTTTAAGCAGAATGAAAAAAGCAATACCGGAACCATTGCATACAATCTGTCCGTCAGTTCAGCTGAGTCCGAAAATAAGGAGTAAGAAGGAAAGTGGAATTATGATTCCTGTTCCCTATGAGGAATTAACTGAGGAATTCAGTAAACTTTATGATTAATCGCACTATTTACATGCTAATATTGAATATGGCAGGACTTACATTATATAAAAAAATTCAGTTTGGCGGGATCTTACGCGCTGTTTTATTGTAAGACATTCAATTATTCAAGTAAATACTCTCCGTTTTTATCTTTCTTTAATCCAAAAAATCCATAATTGGGAAAGCTTATATTGTTTAGAAAAAAGTTAAACCAATAAAAAGCTAATGTCAGGCATTTGTTTTTGTCTGTTTCACTACCAGAATTTAAGAATTAGGCCAATAATAATTAAAAAGGATTATATACCAGACAGATTTTAGCACGTTCTCTATAACCTGCACCCATGATACATCCCAGTGTGTCTGACATTTTGAAATTAATATGTAATCCAATATTAAAATGATGTACTCTGGGTCCATTGCAATAAGTATTGATTATAATTGGATCTTCATAAATAGCAAATGACTGTCCATATCCAATCAGCGGGGTAATGCAACCGACATCGTTTATGTAGAAGTTATATCCTATATTAATAAAACCTACCCGTCTTTTATCAACATTAATTGTTCTGCCAGGCTGAAGAACTAATTTTTTCTCTTCCTCTTGTGCCAGATTGTTTGAAATGTCAAGATATAGATGAGACCTGGTTAAGCCAAAATTAATGCCTAATCTATATTCCTGAGGAACAGTCGAGTACATGGATACTCCTAATGGATATTCCTGATTGTCCATAAGACAAAGTCCGCCTTCGTCCTGATAAATCAGGACTTCGGCGGACGAAGTCGGGGTGATCTATATGCTAATTGATTAGTATTTCATAATTTTAACATAAATATTCTAAATATTAAAATGTACTGTAACGAGTATGGTAAGAAAGCAGATGAGAATATCTTTTACAAGGCGAAAATTTTTAAAGACAGCGGCTATTTCAACCACTGCAGCTATTATTCCCT
>CAZGGZ010000087.1:0-1823 GCA_964525415.1 uncultured Rikenellaceae bacterium
AGGTTTTTCCTTTTCGTTAAGCACTGACTGGTAAAGAGTTGCAAATGAACTTGAAACCCACATTATTGCAGGGAATATGCCTACAATGAACATTATAAGCCCAAATAAAATGATGAAAATAGATACAAATCCCATTGCGAATATCCTCCAGCCATGCCCCCGTGTAAGCTTCCAGCTTAATTCCACAGCTTCTATAGGATCAAGCTTTTTGTCCATGACTATATATGAGACGAAAACCAGACGGCATCCGATTATTATACCGGGAATAAGAAGCGCAAAACATCCGAGTACGACCAGCGCACCAACAAGTAGATTTGCAAGGACAATATGAAGATAGTTCTGCCAGAAACCTCTTATTAACAATTCAAAATCGGGTTTGATCTTCCTGACAGCCTGCACAAAGGTCATATCTGCTCCATATTCAAAGACAGGCATGACAAAAAAGGTGAAAAGCAGAGCAATCAATCCGAAGAAAGTTGCCATCATGCCTATCGAAGCCCAGTTAATTATGCTGTGAACATTCCCTGCCCATTCCCATGGCGCCCCGTGAAGATCACTTTCGTCAAATTTAAAATTGACACAACTTACCGGACCCGACACTATAGCCACAACGATGACTATCAGAAGGAGCCTGATGAAATTATCCATCATTACTCTCCATCCTGTTCCAAAGCTGTTGCCGAAAGTTGGAGAAAGTTTGTATTCAGTATTTGTTTCCATTCTTTATTAAAATTGGTTATTACTAATAATTGATAACGAGAACAAATTTAAACCTGCCTTTTTCAATAGCCTTCATACTATTGTAGTGATTATTTTATTTCCTACTTTAGTATGGTGGCAATACTTTAGTTGTAATTTCGGATTTCGGATTCACAACATTAAAATCCGAAATAATCTGAATACCTTTATATAATGATGCTGAAATATCTGGTCTGGCTTGTCTTCATCCTGTCAGTTGCGCTGGCTGCAGGAAGTGTGGTCCTTGCAACAAGGCTCAGGAACAGGTACAGGTCAGAATTATTCTCATTAGTCCTGTACTTTCTGGTATTCATTCTTACATTCGGTTTTTACGGGATATGGGGACAGGTAATCATAAAATCATTCCTGTCCCCCCTTTTTGAGACTAATGTAATTGAACGCTTTACCAATATCTCTTTGCTCCTTGGTCTTCCATTCCTGGTTTTTGCCTGGCTGATGCTGATACGATTTGCCGGAGAGATCTCCGGAAGAAAATATAATAACTGGCATTTGCTGTGGTTCCTCCTGATCAATTTTGGTATTATAATTGTTCTTGGCTGGTTTGTTGCAAAAGAGAAATCAGTTGAACCGGAGGTACTGTTAAGGTACTATTTCATATGCATGAATCTTTTCTATACTACTGCCGCATCATTACTTATAATATCCCCGAAAAAAGGAAGATCGCTTATTCATTCTTATGACAGGAGAATAATTGCATCAGGCTTATTCATGGTTATGCTTATACAATTCATTCCACTGTTATTCTACGACATATCTGTATACATAGATCTGGCTTTTGTTATCATATTCTTTGCAGGTAATGCTTTTCTGCCGCTTTATTTCTCTTATGGTACGCTTATGTCTCCATTTACTGAAGAACCGTATAAGGAATTATCATTTGAGGACTTTTGCAGAAAATATGATGTGTCGCCGCGTGAAACCGACGTAGTGCGGGAGATCTGTAACGGACTCAGCAATAAAGAGATCGCTGACAAATTATTCATCAGTCTGCAGACTGTTAAGGATCATACTCACCGGATCTATATCAAGACAAATGTCAGGGGCAGGGTCCAGCTGATGAACCT
>CAZGGZ010000087.1:1923-11250 GCA_964525415.1 uncultured Rikenellaceae bacterium
AGTGTAGCTTCCCACCAGTTTCTTAGCTTTCTATTAATTAGCGGATACTTCAGACCTGAAGATGTTATTTCCGTTTCGGGGTCAATGGCGAACAGGGATACCTGCTGGCCTTTCACCGAAGGCACCCGGCAGCTTTCGGTAAACGGATAGAAAATCCCTGTGTCAGTGACCATTATAACCTTTACCGTTTTTATATATTCAGCCAACAAAGAGATATTCCCTATTGTGTGGTCCTCGCGTTTTCCGGTTGCACCGGTAATAACCAGTTCGGTGTATCCGGCCGCACGGCACCATTTCACTGCCTTTGTCAGATCATTGGTCTCCTGGTCAGTGTCTTTGAAGATCCTGTCGCTGTATTTCTTTTGAATCGCCGGTTCAAGAGAATCACAATCTCCCACAATAGCCAGGGGTGTAAGGCCAAACTTCACGAGGGAACCGGCTGCACCGTCACAACATATTATGCGGGAAGCTTTTCTGAGGCATTCGAGCGGAATTTCATGTTCAGGAAATGCTCCGTCAGCCAGAACAACCGTATCCGGGAGTTTAGTGTTTTTCATCCCCGAAATTTAAGAATAAAATCTATCTGTTCTGCTTAAGTCTTCCGTTGCTCAGGTCAATCTGCTGTTGTGGTATAGGGTAGGTGACATCTTCGGGGCCGATAACAGTCCATGACCCATACATTGAACTACCCCATGGTGTGGTCTTTTCATAATCAAGGATCCTGGTGAGTTCGTCAACCGTAATTTCCCATCTGTTGAGATCAAACCACCTGTGGCCTTCCATGCCCAATTCAAGTTTTCTTTCCATCCGGAGGGCTTTCCTGGCATAGTCAGCCTCAGGGAATGAAGGATACTCTGATATCTGATAGTTCGCTGCCGGAGTTACTCCATCAGCTTCCTTAACATATCCGTCAGGATTTGCAGCCCTGACCCTTACTGCATTAATATTTGCCAGTGCACCGGCCAGATCGTTGGTTTCAATCTGGCACTCTGCAAGTAGAAGGAGAACATCGGAATAGCGTATCATCCGGTATCCGTTAGCGGTAAATCCTGATGTCCAGCTGCTTATATCAGTATATATTCCTTCCTGTGATTTCTTGTAAACCTGCTTCTTGGGACTGTATGGTCCGGCATAGGTTTGGTCGCGGACCCAGTCTGAGCCCGTGTGCACTCCCCAGTCCCAGTAAGGTACCCCTCTCCTGCCAACCGACCAGTCAAGTCTTGGATCCAGCGGACCTACATCTTCTGTAAAAGGATCAGACGGCTTGAGACCCTGATCATTCTTTACCGGATCATTATTATATGTGCCGTCCAATAATGGTAAACCGGCTGATGTCCGGAATGAATTTACATACTCCTGTGTCGGCTGGAAGAAACTACAACACCCTGCGGGAGAAGCTCCGGACTTATACGGGAAATTCAGGACTTCGCCATATCCGCCGTTATACCCGTTTGAACCGTCGTTCACAGAATACTGAACTGTATAAACTGATTCAATTCCATTACGATTTATGATATCAAATATCTCACCATAAGTCGGTGCAAGGCCGATTGGCGAGCCGTCAGGCTTTGTACCATTTGCTTTTACATCTGCCAGAAGAGGCAAAGCTCCCGTATAATCATGATTCATCTGCATCAGTGCTTTGGCTAACAGTACTTTGGAAACAGTACCGTTGAATCTTCCGATAGCACCCATGTTATCAGGCAATTCTGTTCCTGCCTGAAGGTCAGAGATAATCCTGTCCCTGATATCTTCGGTATTGCTCACGGTACTCTGATCTGTTGTTTCATCTATATATGGAATCATTCCCCACATCCTCCATGCTTCAAAGTGATACCATCCGCGCAGTGCTTTTGCCTGCCTGAGGAAGAGGACTGCCTGGTCATTAGTGATACTGCCATCTTCAAGTGCCTGGTTTGTTACCATTATAGTAGAATTGCACCTGGAAATGGCCTCATATACTGATTTCCATTTCGTATTCAGCATACCATTTGAGGCATTTTCCATGTAGTAAAGTATCGCCTGACCTTCCCATGAATCTCCCGCATCAGTTCCCTTATTGGCTATCAGACCGCGGATATCACCAAACAGCCAGTTGGATGATGCTCCTCCCCAATCCATGTAAGAAACAGAAGTTACCCCATCCAGCATAGAATATGCTCCGATCAGCAGGGCATCAATGCCTTCTTCATTCGCCAGCGAATACTGGTCAACTGAGCCGGCCGGCCTGACCTCAAGCCAATCTTTTCCGCATGAAACAAGCAATCCTGCCAGGGCTAGAACTGTAATGATCAGACGATTAGATGTTTTCATATTGAAGATTATTCCATTACAATGAAAGGTTTATTCCAAAAAGAAACTGTTTTACATTCGGATAGTTGCCGTAGTCTATCCCCGAGGCCAGGTCGCTACCAGCGATCTCAGGATCAAGGCCTGAGTACTTTGTGAGTGTAAACAGATTTACCGTCTGAAAATAAAAGCGTAGCGACTTTATCCTGAGCCGGATCAATCTATTCTCAGGGAATGTGTATCCTAGTTGCAGGCTCTTCAGCCTCAGGTATGAACCATCTTCAATATAATAACTGCAAACCTCTCCGTTTGTCCCAAAGCCCCAGGAGTTTGTTGCTTTGGGAACTGTTGCATCGGTTTTCGAAGCAGTCCAGCTGTCATAAAAGAGTGCTTTGCTCTTTTGCCCATAGCCCGATTGCCAGAAGTCGGTATACCATTTATTGAAGTTAAATATTTCATTGCCCTGCGAACCATAGAAGAAGGCGGAAATATCAAAGTTTTTCCATGAGAGCGCAAGATTAAGACCGTATGTAAAATCCGGGTTGGGATTTCCGATGATTGTTTTATCACGGTAATCAATAAAATTTTTCCGTTTGTAGCGTTCCTGAACCCATAACCAAATAACACTTGTCAGTGTATCCTGATTCTCATACTTCAGGAGCCCCGGCTGTGCATTATCCTGGTCGGCTGAATTCTCAACATCCGCCATATTCTTAAAAATTCCCGCTACCTTATAACCATAAAATGAAGAGAGGGGCAGCCCCTCCCCGTTCCTGACAATGGTGCCTATTTCGGAGCTGCCTGAATCAAAGTATTTTACACCTTCTGAAATCCCCGTGATTTCATTTTTAAATCTTGTGAAGATCAGTATTCCGCTGAACCCGAAATCACCCCATTTGTCCTGGTATGACATTTCAATATCGACTCCGGCGTTTTTCATGGATCCTATGTTGATGAAGGGGGGGCTTGCCTGTCCTGCTGTACCAGCAACCGGCGGATTATAAAGGAGGTCAACTGATTTCTTTGAATACCAGTCAAAAATGATCCTGATCCTGTCACTGAATAATCCTGCATCAAGTCCGATATCAGCTATAAAACTCTCTTCCCATTTTATACCGGGATTCCCGGCCTGATAAGGGAAATATCCCATGGCAGGAGAATTAAATGTCCCGTAAATGTCATAATATGATCCTCCGATACTTGCTCCAAATATGTACGCAGAATACCGGGGCGATATGGCAAACTGATTTCCTGTCTTGCCCCACGACCCTCTGATCTTCAGGTCTGATATCCAGCTAAGGCTCTCCATAAACGGCTCATTGCTCAGACGCCATCCTGCAGAAAACGAAGGGAATAATCCATACCTGTCTAACTCGCTGAATCTTGAGCAGCCGTCACGCCTGAGTGTGGCGCTTAACAGGTATCTGTCTCCGAATGAATAATCAGCTTTAATGAATGTCGAGAGCATTCTGGTCGGCGTGCAATCATTGGTATCGGAATCTGTTATTATACTTCCAATCCCATAATTCACAGCTTCGTAGCCTGCAATGGCGTGGATCTTGTGCTGACCAAACTGCCGGTTGAAAGAGAGAGAGTTAGTCCAGATCCAGCCGCTGTCATAAAAAGTATTTTCCTTCAGACTGTTAGTAGTTATATTTTCAGCTCTTTCATATGTTGAATATGTATAATCTTTACTGAATCCCTTATCTGATGTACCGCCGTATGTTGACCTGAAGTTCAATCCTTCTGTTATCTCTGCATCAAGGTAAAAACTTCCTGTCAGACGAATGTTTCTGAAATAATCATCCTTATTTCTGGTGAGATCAGCCACAACATTGGGTGCATTACCAAGCCGTGAAGAAAGTCCTGTTCCGCCCCAGTCTCCTTCTTTGAATGTATGGTTGAATCCTACAAAGTCATTGCCTGTCCATTTAACAGGGATGATGGATTGTGACCTGTAGGGTCCCAGCTGTATCGGGCTTTGTTCATTCAGGTTGGGTACGCTAAGATTATCTTTATAGGATACATTTATCCTTTCTCCTGCTTTTATGCGGCCTTTCAGGAAAGTAAAGTCAGAGTTTAACCGGGCGGAATATCTTGTGTTATGGGTGTAAATGATAATCCCGTCCTGGCTGATCGCACCAAAACCAGCATAGAATTTTGCATTTTCATTTCCTCCCGATAAAGTGAGATCGTGATTCATAATCCCCGCAGGATCAGTGATGGCATCATACCAGTCAGTGTTTGCAGCCCATGCTGGTACCATTGGATCCGGAGCAAAGGTTGGTCCATAGATCGGATGTATTTCAACCGTTCCGTCATTCTTGTAGACAAGCCACTGAAGTTCGGCATATTCCTGCGTATTCAGAACATCGTCTTTTGTTCCTTTACCGGGAAGCTGCGTCCCAATCGTCATGTCATAAGTAACGTGAAAACCCTTGTCTCCCCTCCTGGTAGTGACTACTATCACACCGTTTGATGCCCTGGATCCGTATATGGAACCGGCACCTGCATCTTTAAGAATGGCAACGGATTCAACATCGTCAGGGTTCAGTAAAGAGATGTCCCTGGTTGGAACTCCATCGACCACATATAAAGGATCATTGTCAAGGAAAGAAGAGAAGCCCCTGATCCTGACTTTTGAGGTTTCCCCGGGCTGGCCGCTCCCGGTAACGGTAACTCCTGATGCCCTTCCCTGCAACAGGTTGCTCACATTCCCTGAAGGGATCGCGGTCAGAAGAGCAGATTCAATGCGTGAAATTGAGCTGGTGCTGTCCGGATCCTGTGCATTTAGAATACCGGATACAAGAGTTATGCTGCAAGTTAACAGTACAAACACAAGCTGCTTTTTAAAACAGATCATTTATTGTTGATTATTAAAAATGTTATATTTTCCTCCCGGGATGCCAAATTTACATTTTTTAATATTCTATTCTTATTTTTACTTCTGAAATGTTACAAAATGATCTATAAATGAAAAACTGCCTGATTCCCGGGATCCTTTTAGCTGGTCTTATTTATTTATGCTCCTGTAATTCAGAAAATGAAATTGACCGTCTCGAAAATAAGATCAGAAAAAAGGTCTGGAAAATTGCAGAAGATTATGCAGTTTCGAATCTGTCAGATGCAAAAAAGAGTGTGCTGGAAAACAATCTGACTGTTATAGGCAATGATCAGAAAAAATATCTTCTTGATCCTTCAAGATTATTCATTGGGTGTGTTGACGAGGACGCCATCAATGATGCTATTTTCACATTATATCCTTTCCTGAATGATTATGAGGTCACTTCTGAACATCTTTTCATAATAAATACTGACGGCAAGCTTTTGCTCATCAGGGCGCTTGAGTCTGATATGAGGATCATTCGTATAGAAAACAGCGTTATCACTGCTGAAATTCCGGAGCACACACGCAATTCGCCTTTGTTCAACTGTCCATCCTGCTGGGAGGTGGTGGAGTACCGTTTCAGCAAAGGCGAACTGGTAAGGATTGAATAGATTCTATTTATTCACCTTATACACCACAGCTTTCCCCCTGTTTATACCTGCAACAATCAATGGAGTATCCCCTTCAAACCAAAGCAGCGATTCCACCATTCCGTTAAGCAGGATTCCACTCTGAGAAGGCTGCAGGATTTCGAATGACTGCTCCTTCCCTCTGCTCAGGAGTACTATTCCCTTGTTTGCATCATAGAACCCTGTTGATACATCGTATGTATGATCATTGCCTCCGAGCAGTACATCAGGATAACCATCTGCATTGAAATCGTGTACAATACCTTTTGTTATGGGCGCAACCTGAAGCGGCAACGGCAGCTCCTCCCACCTGAAAGTTCCATTGTCATTCCATAAGATATAGCTTGAGGAGGTGGTCACCTTCAGTTTCAGTTCAACTCTTTTCTTAAGATTCACATCCAGAATATTATCAATTGTGGCAAAGCTGAATGTTTTATAATCAGGGAACAGGCTCTTGAAATATGATGATTGTCCTACCAGCTCATCCCAGTAATTTATTGGGTATTCTCTCATCACATCATTCGGATCTTTCCACCAGGCTGTTGATATCGGATCAAGGTTTCCGTCCATATCAATATCAAGAGCATAAAGAGAAAGCGGGAATTCACTGCTGATGGTAAACCTGTGGTTATACCCGAGATTGCCTGCAATATAATCGCTGTCGCCATCACCATCGAAATCACCGGGTATCAGGGTGTACCACAATCCTTGTTTTTCAGGCATTCCCGGAATGGCAGGTGCTGAAAGTGTTTTCCCGTTCCCATTTTTCATTATCACAAGTGAGTTCCACTCACCCGACACCATCAGGTCTTCCCATCCGTCGTTGTCGTAATCGTTCCAGATGGCATCAGTCACCATCCCGAGGTTGAAACAGAATGTGGTATCTGAATATAATTTTCCTTTGTCATTGATAAGAATCCTTGAATAGTTCGCATAAGGGAACATTCCGTTCTTTACCCTGGAACCAATGAAGAAATCCATATCGCCATCATGGTCAAAATCGCATGGCCGTAAAACAGATGCTATAAAAGGCGGAACATCAAGAGGAATCCTTTTAAATGAGCCTTTCTGGTTTTCATACAGGTAATGCTTATAATCGGTCTCATACTGATTTTCATATCCGCCGGCTATCGCAATTACGTCATTATCGCCGTCTCCGTCAACATCCACTATTGCCAGGTCAGCTTCCGAAAATTCTTTCTGCGTCGTTAATCCTTTGATATCAGCTTTTACGAATCCATCGCCTTTTCTCAGGAATACTGTTGTCGGCAGCATATTTGTAGAGCCTGTAATAATATCTTCCATACCGTCCCCGTCAATATCACCTTTTGACATCCTGGGTCCTATCTGTGAATATTTATGAGGAATAATACTCTGGCCTGTATAGAAATCCGGGAAATCTTTCTGTACATGAAGATAATCGAGAATATCACTGCATCTCTCAAAAAGGTATCCTGATATTGAATTCTTAATTAATTCATTATGAGCAGGTTTGGAACCCTTCTCATCTATTTCGATAAGCTGATTGGCAGCAGTTTCTTTTACCAGTGTCACATTGCCGGTTGAAGGCCATGTTATTCTAATTGAATCAACTGATGTTTCTTCTGCCAGTCCGAAATGTATCACAGGATCGACCGCAGATGCGTATCCCCGTGAGGTGAAATGTTCATGAAACTGGTATTTACCTTCAGTCCATAATTCGACTTTTGCACCAAGAGCCATGGTATTGCCCTCCTTGCCGTTAAGCCTGATCCTTATGTAATTTGCATTTTTATCCGATTTTTCCATAGTATAATTCCGCATGATGAAAACTTTGTCATTTATGTTGTTTGCAACATAATCCAGGTCACCATCATTGTCCAGATCGACAAATGCTGCACCATTTGAAAATGAAGGTACATCCGGGAGCCACTCTTTTGATCTGTTTATAAAACAATACTCTCCGGTGTTCTCAAATGCAAAATTTCTGACCCTGACAGGAGGTGCCGTTTCGATGGTCTGAAATGCATCGGCCAGGTAACCATAGTATTTCGTTTTATATGCGGTATAGTCTTTGTCTGTCATATCCCTTGGAAAACCATTGGCGATGATCAGGTCCTTGTCGCCGTCGTTATCATAGTCTGCAAAGAGCGGCGACCAGCTCCATTCGCTTGCTTCCACTCCAGCCATCTGTCCAACCTCACTGTACGGAAGCATTTCCCCGTTCATGAAACCGTTATGGATATGGAGCATGTTACGGATGTATTGGTGTTCAAAACCGAAACGGGCGTCCATCTCATAAAAAAGATATGCTGAACCTCCGTTTGTCTGTTTTTTCTTATAATAATACTCAGGCAGCATATCGAGAGTGAAGATGTCAGGATTGCCGTCATTATTTATATCAGCCATATCATTCCCCATTGAAGATCTTGTCTGGTATGAAATGTATTTTCTGATCTCGTTCCTGAATGTCCCGTCTTTCTGATTTATATAAAGGAGGTCGTTTGTAATGAAATCATTGGAGACATATATATCTGTATAGCCATCTTTGTTGACATCACCCATAGCAACCCCGAGTCCGAATCCTTCAAAAAGAATTCCTGCAGCAATGGTAACATCAGTAAATGTCCCATTTCCGTTATTGCGGTAAAGCCTGTCATTGTTAAGAGCTTTCCCGGTAATTATCCTTTCTGCGATGGATGTATTCATCCTGGAATTTATGGTATTATTGAGCACATAAAGGTCGAGATCACCGTCGTTGTCATAATCAAAAAACGCCGCATTGGTTGATTGTCCTTTCTCGTCCACTCCGTACTCCTCAGCCATCTCAGTATAAAATGGATCGCCATTCTCCTTTGTTCCCTGGCATATCCACAACCTGTTCCTGCATTTGGCTGAATCGGGATCAGTAGTTGACGTAAGATACAGATCGAGCCATCTGTCACCGTTTATATCCACCAGTGTTACACTTCCGTACCATTGATTATTTGTGAGTCCTTCAAAGTTTTGGGTTATATCCCTGAACTTAAACCTGCCTTCATTCAGATAGATCCGTGGTGAGACCTGGTTTCCTGAAAATACCAGGTCGGCAAAGCCGTCATTGTTAAGATCACCGGCGCCGACACCTGCACCATTATAAATATATTCATAAGTGATAACGTTGAAACTGTCCGACTCAGTTATAGTATTTTTAAAATCTATTCCTGTCCTTGATGAATCCAGAAGTCTGAATTTTGTCTTTTCGGTACATGAAGTAAAAATCAAGGATAATAAAAGCGGAAGCAGAAATAATTTTCTCATGCTATATATTAAGGTATAAGATTTTCAAACCCGGGTAAAAATAGGAAAAAAGAGGAGGATAGCAAAAAAAGAGTTTTGTCACATGCACTCACCCCCTTCCCTCACTTCGTTCATCCATCCCGTCAAGCTGGCCCCTTCGCTAAAACAGCCCACCGGGCTGTTTCTTAACGCTCGGTCCGCTCTCTGCTGAAGCACTACCCTTTATACACATCTTAATACTATATTGATTATCAACATACTGCC
>CAZGGZ010000088.1:0-10999 GCA_964525415.1 uncultured Rikenellaceae bacterium
CCAGGTTAGAATAGGGTGATTAACAATCGAGGTATGGAGGTCTTTATTGCCTCCATACCTTTTTTATAGTTGTTACCTTGAAAAAAGATCAGCTTCTTTCCAGCTTAGAAGATGTTTGTCGTCCATTATAATTTTCTTATGATCAAGAAGCCACCGGAGCACTTTGATGACTTTTTCCTCAGGCTGGCTTATTTTGCCCACAAGATCCCGGGCATCTGTCTTCTGTTCTGTCAATACTTCCTTTATCTCGTCGAGTATAAGGTCAAACTCATATTTGCTGAGATCGAGTTCATTTCTTTCGCGGCATACATCACAGATCCCGCACCTGTCTGATTCCTCACCGAAATAATCGAGAAGCATGACCGATCTGCATCTTGTATTGTAATCGGCATAGTCAATGATCCTGTTAAGGCGTATTATATGCTTTTCCCTGACACGCTGATAATTGTCAGGAGAAATCATAAGGGCTTTTCTTTCGAGCCTTTCCTCGGTGAAAATGACCAGAGCGGTTTTCTTGCCAGGTATAAAGCTTATTATCTTAAGTGTTGACAGTTTCACAAGAAACCTGTAAACAGCTTCACGTGACAACCCTGATTTCTTTGCCAGTGCTTCTTCATTTATGGCAACAAACTCAGTAAACATTCCTGTATATGATCTCAGAAGCAGCTTGATGAATCCGTCAAATGCCTCATTCGCAACCTGGAACTTGTACAGATCGTCGCGGCCAACCAGGAAATGAACCCTTGAAGGATTATTTATCTCTTCAGTGAATTCGAGGTATCCTTCCCTCTGCAGGAAACTGAGACTATTGTATGTTTCTATGACTGGCAAACGGAATTTTGAAACGAAGTCGTATATGTTGAAGTCAAATACATTGTCTTTACCTGAACCCTGAGGCACCTGAAGGAAATTGCATAAAGCCTCGTAGATATCCTTGATTTTTTCGACGGGAGGAAACTTACGTTTTACCGAGTCTTCGAGCCTTGTCTTATCTGAAGGGGAATACAGAAGAACAGCAAATGCCGGTTTATTGTCCCTTCCTGCCCTTCCGCTTTCCTGGAAATAGTCTTCGATTGATTCTGGCATATCCCAGTGAACGACGAACCTGACTTCAGCTTTATCAATACCCATTCCAAAGGCATTTGTAGCTACAATGACACGCGTTTCTCCTGTTGTCCATGCTACCTGCTTCCTGTCCCTCAGCTCAACAGGCAGTCCTGCATGGTAGAAATCAGCGCTTATACCATTTGCCACCAGCAGTTCAGCTATCTCCTTGCTTCTCTTCCTGCTTCTGACGTATACTATTCCGCTGCCTTTTACTTTATGAAGGGTTTTGACCAGGTATGTTCCCTTGTCATCCACCCTTCTTACCAGGTATGAAATGTTCTTCCGTTCAAAGCTCGTCCGGAGAACATTCTTCTCCCTGAAACCGAGCTTCTGTACGATGTCATCTATAACAGCAGGTGTTGCTGAAGCAGTTAAGGCAAGGAAGGGTACTTTATCGGAGATCAGGTCACGAATTGATGCAATTCTCAGGTATGATGGTCTGAAGTCATATCCCCATTGTGATATGCAATGTGCTTCATCGACGGCCACAAGGTTAAGGTTGAGGCGAGGCAGTCTTGTCTGAAAGATCCGTGTTGAGATCCTTTCAGGGGATATATAAAGGAATTTGTAATCTCCGTAAATACTGTTCTCAATGGTTATATCGATCTCCTCGGAAGACATCCCTGAGTGTATGGCCAGTGACCTTATGTCAAGAGAATTAAGACGGCTGACCTGGTCTTTCATCAGGGCAATCAGGGGTGTTATCACAAGGCATATCCCTTCCTTCACCAGTGCCGGCACCTGGAAAGTAATTGACTTACCGCCGCCGGTGGGCATGAGTCCGAGGGTATCCTTTCCCTCAGCAATTGATCTTATAATATCCTCCTGCAGAGGTCTGAAAGAAGTATATCCCCAGTATCTGGTCAGCACCTGTCTGTAAGGTTCGATGTTCATTTATCCCGGGAAATGTGCCCATACAAAAATAACAACTGTAATTCAATTTTTTATGAAGCCAGAGGGAATGATTGTTTCAGGAGTTACGAATTTTTCGTAATTTGCGCAGCAAAACTTAAAATCCTGTCCGATGTCATTCTTAGAAGATAAAATACTGTACGAAGGATTAACATTTGACGATGTTTTGCTGGTTCCTTCCTACTCAGAGGTCCTTCCCAGGGAGGTGAACCTGAGTTCAATGTTCACCAGGAACATCCCGATCAACACACCCGTTGTATCGGCAGCCATGGATACCGTTACCGAGGATGAGCTGGCAATCGCCATATCAAGGGAAGGCGGCATCGGAGTTATTCATAAAAACATGAGTATTGAAAAGCAGGCTACCCAGGTAAAGCGGGTAAAGAGAGCAGAGAACGTCATGATCTTTGATCCGATAACGATAGGTCTTGATGCCACAGTAGCTGATGCTCTCAGCCTGATGACTGAATATGGCATTGGAGGCATTCCTGTCATTGACAAGGACGGTGTGCTTAAAGGAATCGTCACCAACAGGGATCTGAGGTTTGAAAGCAACCGCAAGAGGAAAATAACGGAGGTGATGACAACAAAGCTGATCACCACCAATCATCAGGCAAATCTTGAAGAAGCAGCAAGTATCCTCAGAAAGCACAAGATTGAAAAGCTGCCGATGATTGATGAAGCCGGAAAGCTTGTCGGACTTATTACATACAAGGATATTACCAAGACAAAGGATCGTCCGAATTCATGCAAGGATGACAAAGGAAGGCTGAGGGTGGCAGCTGCTGTAGGCATTGCCAGTGATACAATGGAAAGAGTAGCTGCTCTTATTAGTGCAAATGTCGATGCGATTGTCGTTGATACAGCTCATGCGCACTCAAAGAATGTCATCAGGATCCTGAAGGAGATTAAGAAGAATTACCCGGGGACAGACGTGGTAGTTGGCAATATAGCAACAGCCGAAGCAGCGAAGAAGCTTGTCAGCGAAGGAGCAGATGCAGTAAAGGTCGGAATAGGTCCCGGGTCAATATGCACAACAAGAGTGATCGCGGGTGTAGGCATTCCACAGCTTTCAGCCATATATAACGTGGCTGCAGCTATTGAGGGCTCGGGTATTCCTGTAATCGCCGACGGAGGAATCAGGTATTCAGGGGATATCATCAAGGCAATTGCGGCCGGCGCAGACTCGATTATGACAGGATCTCTTTTCGCAGGGGTTGAGGAATCACCCGGTGAGACCATCATCTATAACGGACGTAAATTCAAGGCATACAGGGGTATGGGATCTATTGAAGCTATGCAGCAGGGTTCAAAGGACAGGTATTTCCAGGATATGGAAGATGACATTCAGAAACTTGTTCCTGAAGGCATAGCGGCAAGAGTACCTTACAAGGGAACCCTTTCTGAAGTTATTTACCAGATGACAGGCGGATTAAGAGCCGGAATGGGATATGTCGGCGCAAAGAACATAAGCGCTCTTAAAAAAGATTCAAGATTCGTCAGGATAACCGGCTCCGGCATAATTGAAAGCCACCCCCATGATGTTTCAATAACAAGGGAATCACCGAACTACAGCAGAAAAACCATTGAATAACAGGCATCAGATGAAAGTTATGTCATCAATGGCGATTTTACTATTGCCGCTGCTGCCTTTAATATGCCAGGCTCAGGGACCTGATGATAAAACGCTGATGACTGTCGCAGGGAAAGTCGTCCCGGCAGGGGAATTCATAAGAATGTACAATAAGAGCAGGGAGCCGGAAAAAAATTCAGATATTGACGAATACCTGCAGCAATATATTGTCTTCAAACTGAAAGTTGCCGATGCGGTACAGGAAGGATATGATACCACCAGGGCTTTCAAAAATGAGTTCAACGGCTACAGAAACCAGCTCGCGCAGAACTACCTCACTGATAACCAGGCCAGGGAAAAGCTCCTGAAGAAAACTTACGAGAGATCCCAGACAGAAATAAATGCCTGGCATATTCTTGTTAACTATCCCCCGGAAGCAAAACCGGAAGATACCCTTGCTGCCTGGCAAAAGGCTTCTGATATCAGGGAGAGGATAATAAAGGGTGAGCCTTTTGAGCATGTCGCACGCGGAACATCCGATGATCCGTCTGTGAAGATCAATGGGGGAAACCTGGGCTATTTTACCGTGTTCCAGATGATTATGCCCTTTGAAGATGCAGCATTCAGACTCAGAAAAGGCGCAATATCAGATCCTGTGAGAACCCCTTACGGATACCATATAATAAAGATTGCCGACAAGCGGCCAGCCAGGGGAAAGATTCTTGTTGCACATATAATGAAGGCGGCTCCTCCCGGGATTGATGAAAAAGAAAGCAGGAAAGCCGAAGAGGAGATAAAAAGGATCTATGATGAACTTAAGGCAGGGGGTTCATTCAGCGAGCTGGCTAAAAAATACTCCGACCATAAGGAGTCGGCCGGCAATGGAGGAAAACTTAACTGGTTCGGAACAGGCGAAATCATCAGTGATTTCTCCGAGGCAGCTTTCCTGATACCTGATACCGGGAAATATACAGCACCCCTCAGAACCCCTTATGCATGGCATATCATAAAGCTCCTTGACAGGAAACCTCACGGCACCTTTGAAGAGACCAGATCGTACCTTGAAAGCAGGATAAACCAGTCATATCTTAATTCATTAAGCAGGAAATCATTTGTCGACAAGCTAAAGGCTGAATATAAATTCAGGATAAACCAGTCGGCTTACGACTGGTTCATTGAGAATACTGATACCCTGATTATCAGAGGACTGGCTAAATACAATAAGGAAACAATGCCTCAGGGCAATCTGTACACATTTGCAAATCAACATCTGACAGTAAGGGAGTTTGCCAC
This sequence comes from uncultured Rikenellaceae bacterium, assembly GCA_964525415.1. Lineage (GTDB taxonomy): Bacteria > Bacteroidota > Bacteroidia > Bacteroidales > VadinHA17 > LD21. The sequence continues at coordinate 4,886 of CAZGGZ010000088.1, forward strand.
CTACCTTGAGAGGAGAGGTTCAATGATAGCCACTGATGATCCCGGAATTTTTATCAGCCAGTCTCTTGAAGCCAGGATTTCAGATCAGATAGTCAAATACGAAGATTCAATCCTTGAAAAAAAATATCCTGATTTCCGCTACCTGATGAATGAGTTTCACGACGGGATCCTGCTCTTCGAAATCTCAGGTAAAAAGGTCTGGAACAGGGTGAGTGAAGACTCCACGGGACTAAGAAACTACTACGAGGAGCACAAGAACGGATTTCTTACGAAGAAAGGAATAACCGCGAAGATATATACCTTAGAGTCACCGGAGAAAGAAAAAGCGTTTTATTCTTCCTTCAGAAAATACTCCCGGAAACCCGGGACTGATGACCTGATGCTTGCAAAATTCAATAGGAAGAATGATTCCCTGCTGGTTATCACTGAAGGAAAATGGTTTACGGGTGATGATAAAGAACTGGATAAAATTGAATGGAAGACGGGCACTGAATTCAGAAGAATCAGTAATTCTCCGGCAATAATCGTTATCAGTGAGGTAATAGAACCAAAACCTCTTCCTTTTGAGGAGATCCAGGGAGAAATGATGACCGGGTACCAGGATTACCTGGAGAATGAATGGATAAAGCAATTAAAGAGCAAATACACCGTTAAAGTTGGTGAATCGGTTCTTTCAGAAGTTAAAAAGAGTCTTGGCAATGAATAGAATACTGATTTTGCTTTTAGCAGTATTAGTGAATGTAAGCTGCAGCAACCCGCGGAGCGATCCGAAGAGAACAGCTGTAGCCCGTGCCGGTGAAGCGCTGCTTTATCTTGACCAGATTCCTAAGCTGATCCCTCCGGGAACATCGGCAGCTGACAGCACTGCAATAGTTCATAATTATATTAACAGCTGGGCAAAGAAAGAGTTTATCTTTCAAAAGGCTGAAGAAAATCTTTCTGAAGTTATGAAGAAGGAAATTGACAGCCAGCTTGAAGAAACACGGTCAGACCTGGTGATATACCAGTACCAGAGGCAGATGATGCTTGAGAGAATGGATACGGTAATCTCAGAAGCTGAACTGGAAGAATTCTATTCGGGGAACCGGGAAAGATTCATGCTGAGCTCAAACATCATAAAAGCCCTGTTCATAAAACTTCCTTTCGAGACACCCAGCCTGAACAGGATAAGGCTCCTCGCGCGTTCAAATGAACAAAAAGATCTGCAGGAGCTTGAATCATATTGCTACCAGTTTGCTGAAAAGTTTGATGATTTCAATGAGGAATGGGTCCCGTTCGACAGGCTCTCGGTAGAGCTGCCCCAGGAGATACAAAATGAGGAAAGCTTTCTGAGAAGGACAACCTTTTATGAAGCAACTGATTCAATTGATATTTTTTTCATAACAATACGCGATTACAAGCTGAGGTCAACACCGGCTCCTTTTGAATATGTCAGGGATGATATAAAGAGGATGATCTGGAATAACCGCAGGATTGAATTCATCCAGTCACTTGAAAACGGTATCTATAACGATGCCCTGAAAGAAAACGGTTTTACTGTATTTAATAAATAGATCAGATGGGAAAAGGGAAAAGAGTATTAATGTCACTGGCGGGTATGCTGATTTGCGGGTTGTCTGCATTGCAGGCACAGGTGCTGGTTGAATCGGTGGCAGCGATTGTAGGGAATGAAGTGGTTTATCTTTCTGATATTGAGAACCTTGTCATTGATATGAAACGAAACGGGAGTAAATTGCCGGTTGACCAGTTGAGATGTATGATGCTTAACGAATTGCTCGTTTCAAGGCTGTTTCTCGACCAGGCAAGGATTGACAGTATAACCGTTTCTGAAGATGCTGTTGAGGGCGAGGTTACAATGAATATCAACGGTGCAATACAGAGTGCCGGAAGTGAAAAAGCCCTTGAGGAGTATTTTGATAAAAGCATGGTGGAAATCCGGAGAGATATACGTAAAGCCCTTCTGGAGCAAGAGATAATCAGGGAGGTGCAGTCAGGTATTGCTAAGAATATTACTGTCACACCAAACCAGGTGAAAAAATATTATTCAGGTATCCCGAAGGACAGTTTACCGGTTGTTCCGGCCAGGGTACAGCTGAGCATTATCCAGCTTGATCCTCCGGGGAATGAAGAGAACAAGGCGGAGGCAAGACAGAGGCTTCTTGATATCAGAAGTGAAATCCTTGCAGGCAAAAGCTTTAATGTTCTGGCTGTTATGTATTCTGAAGACCCGGGGACTGCAAGAAACGGAGGAGAACTGGGATACGCGGTCAGGGGCTCACTTGAAAAAGAATATGCAGATGCTGCCTTCAGCCTTACTAAAAATACGGTATCAAGAATTGTCGAGACCCGTTACGGCTTCCATATTATACAGCTTATCGATCGTAAAGGAGATCTTATAAATACCAGGCATATCCTTATTAAGCCAAAAGTAAAACCTGAACAGACAATAAAGGCGACTTCGACGCTTGACAGCCTTGCGAACCAGATAAGGAAGGACAGTATCAGTTTTGAGAATGCGGCAAAAATGTACTCAAGCCATAAAGACAGCAGGATTAACGGAGGCAAACTGGTTAGCACAAACCCTTCGGAACGGATTACATGGTTCACCCTTGAAGAGCTGAATCCCGAAATGTATGTGAAGGTCAGGGATATGAAGCAGGGAGAAATTTCGGAAGCTTTCCGCACAACTGATGATGACGGCAATACTGTATTCAGGATAGTAAGGCTTGATAATGAGATACCGGCCCACAGAGCAAACCTGAAGGATGACTATGAGAGCCTTTATGCATCGGCTCTTCAGGAAGCACGCTCAAAAACATACCAGACGTGGATTAATAAGAAGATAGGGAACACCTATATCAAAATAAGCGATGAATTGAAAACATGCGACTTTCTGAAAAAAGGATGGCTGAAATAAAATATCACTGGTGTTCGCATATCACTGACCTTCAAAGATATTTAATCTTTTTCCTGACCTGCCTTGTTTTATCTCCGGCTGCATTATCGCAGGATGCACCTGCGGAGAAAAGAAAGACCAGGAAGATTGAAATCATCCATGCCGACCTGTGGGAGGTTGATGAAAAAATTGATAAAGACCTGCAACTGCTGAAGGGAAATGTAAACCTCAAACATAACGACGTTTACATGTCATGCGACAGCGCTTATTATTACCAGAAGAAGAACCAGGTAAAAGCTTTCGGGAGAATCCATATCGAACAGGGTGATACACTTCACCTCTATGGCGACTATCTTTTTTATGACGGAGCCATAGAGTTTGCTTTTGTTGAAGGAAATGTTGAACTGATAAATAAGGAGACGCATCTGTTTACAGATGCAGTGACCTACGATTTCAGAATTGACATTGCCCGCTACAATAACCGGGGGAGGATCATCAACGGCGATAATACTCTCTCAAGCATTATAGGTATCTATTATGTCTCGAAGGACCTGTTCCATTTCAAGGACAGCGTAAAAATTGTCAATCCCGATTATATTATGACTGCTGACACAATGGATTACAATACTGAAACTGAGACGGCATTTTTTACCGGCCCTTCAGAACTGACCGGAGACAGCCTCTACACCTATTGCGAAAGAGGCTGGTACGACACTAAAAATGATATTACCAGCATATGGAGGAATGCCCTTATTGACAACAGGCAGCAGGTTGTAAGGGGTGATTCGCTTTATTATGAAAGCAGTACAGGATTCGGAGAATGCTACGGTAATATGAGTATTACTGATACTACTGATAATCTTATTGTGAAAGGGAATTATGCCTGGTACTATAAAGAGCCTGAAAGATTCATGGTCACTGACAGTGCTGTGTTCATCCAGATCTCCGGCAGCGACTCACTTTTTCTACATTCTGATACAATACGAGCGGTTACAATCTTTCCGGATAGTTCAGCAACCGGATACAGGCTGATGAGCGCATATTACAAATGCAAGGTCTTCAGCAGGGACCTTCAGGCTAAATGCGATTCCCTCTCCTACTCTTTCAGGGATTCCGTAATAAGGTTATATGACAAGCCTGTTATATGGTCTGAGGAGAATCAGCTCACCTCCGATTCAATTGCAATCTTTACGAAAAACCAGAAAACCGACAGGATGGAGTTATATAATTCTGCGTTCGTTATCAGCCAGGTTGATACTTTGAGGTTCAACCAGACGAAAGGCAGGTCGCTGACAGGCTATTTCAGGGATAATGAGCTGTACAGGATAAATATATCAGGTAACGGGGAATCAATATATTATCTTCTTGACAAAGATGAGGTCATAGGTGTAAATAAAGCCAGATGCTCAAGCATGGATATATATGTTGATGACGGGAAGATCACTGAGATCTACGAGTATCAGCAACCCGAAGGGGTAATTGATCCGCCTTCACTGGCTCCCCGGAACAACCTGCATCTGGACGGATTCATCTGGATGGACAGCCTGAGACCTAAAAAAATTACGGATATTTTCAGATGATTGCTTTGACTTCTAGTATTCATCTTCGTTGAAGAAGAAATCGTCCTTGCTGGGATAGTCGGGCCAGATATCTTCAATGCTTTCATAAATATCACCCTCATCCTCTATCTCCTGCAGGTTCTCGATAACTTCCATAGGGGCACCTGATCTAATGGCGAAATCAATCAGTTCATCCTTGGTTGCAGGCCATGGAGCATCCTCAAGCTTTGACGCCAATTCAAGTGTCCAATACATTTGCTGATCTTATTAGTTTTTTTACAAAGTCTGCAAATATATATATTATTTTTATTAATAAGCAACGGCTGTTTTAAAGATTTTTAACATTTCAGACAGACCATTTAACTTCTTCAATATCAAGCTCTAAGCTAAGCCTTCTGCTCAATATGAAGAAATAATCTGAAAGTCTGTTAAGGAATGTGACGACAATTTCAGGGATTTTCTCAGTTTCATTCAGTATTACCACCCTTCTCTCTGCCCTGCGGCAGACACATCTTGCTATGTGGCAATATGAAATCAGTAGATTTCCGCCGGGAAGGATAAGGCTCCTGAGAGGTTTGAGACCTTTTTCCAGGTTATCAATTTCCTTCTCAAGTTTCTTTATGCTGTCAGGTTCCGGAAGACAAATACCTTTCACGGTTCTGGCTTTTTCTGATGCAAGGGAAGCAGCGCATCTCATAAGCTGATCCTGGATATATACGAGTGTCTGCTTACGTTTCTCATTTTCAGGGAAAGCCCTCAGGAGTCCTGTCCATGAAATCAGTTCATCGACAGTACCGTATGCTTCCACACGGATATGACTTTTTGGAACCCTTTTACCTCCGGACAGTGAGGTAGAACCATCATCTCCTGATCTGGTATAGGTCTTCATAACCTGTCAGAAAGGTTTATATTTTTCATTGGGATAATCCTTGGCTACTTCTCCGTCGAAAAGCTTTATTATACGGGCGGCATGTCGTGCAATGTCCTCTTCATGAGTCACCACGATCACTGTATTCCCGTTTTTATGAATTTCATCAAGAAGTCCCATGATATCCAGCGAGGTTTTGCTGTCAAGGTTCCCGGTAGGTTCATCAGCAAGGATTATTGAAGGCTTGTTAACGAGTGCCCTGGCGATAGCAACACGCTGCCGCTGACCTCCTGAGAGCTCATTGGGCTTGTGAGTCATCCTGTCACCAAGCCCGACCTGGTTCAGCGTTTCAATAGCATGCTTTTCCCTGTCGACTTTCTGTATGCCGGCATAAATAAGGGGCAAAGTAACGTTTTCAAGTGCGGAGTACCTGGGAAGAAGATTGAATGTCTGAAATACAAAACCGATCTCCTTGTTTCGTATTTCAGCAAGAAAATCATCCTCCATCTTGCTGACATCCGTGCCGTTTAAAATGTATGTTCCGCTTGTTGGTGTATCAAGACAACCCACAAGATTCATCAGTGTTGATTTACCGGAACCTGAAGGTCCCATAATAGCCACATATTCATTCCGGTGGATATCAACTGAGACTGACCTCAGGGCTCTTACGATAACAGTTCCGACCTGGTAGTTCTTTACAATATTGTGTAATTCAATTACTTTCTCCATTTACTTAAAATTTGAATGTCCGAAATTAGATTAATTTAGTCAATTACGAAATTATAACGTCT
>CAZGGZ010000089.1:0-1750 GCA_964525415.1 uncultured Rikenellaceae bacterium
AAGAAAATTTCCAAAGCGGTTGTGATAAACTGGGTTTTCATGCCCTTCCTATGTGCATATGAATGTACCAGCAGTTCGCAGTTCTTCTTTGTAGGTCACTGTAATAATCGATAAATTGGTCTGATAATCACCGAAGGTAACATTTTCACAAATCCTGTACAGATTAAAACGATAAATGCGTATAAAGGTGCATTTAATTTGTGGAATAAACCAATTCTTGTTTTAATATATTTGGCTCCATATCTGAATCCCGATCTTCTTTGATAATATCCTTTATCGATTCTGAACTTTAATAAATACTCCGGAATATTTGAAAACTTCAATCCATTAATTAATGCATTTCCCCACAGGGCATTGTCCTCCATTAGAATAGTATTTGCCGGATAAAAACCAGCCACTTCAATTAATTCTCTTCTAAACATTACGGATGGATGTGCAAATGGGGCCCGGGTGAAATATCTCTTTCTTAAACTCTCATGATTTGTGGGAAGTCTTCTTAAAGTTAATACTTTACCTTCTTCATCAATTTCCTCATACCAGCACCCAACACTTGAGATATTCGGATTAGGAATTAAAAATTCACGCTGCTTTTGAAACCTCTCAGGCATAGAAATATCATCAGCATCCATTCGTGCAATAAACTGGTATTCTGAATTATGAAGGACGATTGCCAATAAATGATTTAGTGCAGCAGCCAGTCCTCCGTTTTTTTCGATTCGATACAACCTTATTCGCGGATCTTTTAGTGTCGATATATATTCGTCAATATTTCCTGGGACAGGTCCGTCAAATGAAATATAGTAATCAAAATCGCTAAAGGTCTGATCTAAAATACTTTCTACAGATTCTTTTACAAATTTCAATCTGTCGGCATGATAGATTGACATTATTACGGCAAGGTCGGTCATCTGGTCATTAAGCGCGGCTGGCGCGGCAGCTCTATCTTCAACAAAGCATCCGCCCTGAAATAAAAAATAAGTCTTAAAGCCACCGCCTTAATCGCTTTTTTCAATAACAAAAATATCATTATCGGAGAAAACCACCTGTTTTTAATAATAACAGAAAAGATCCTCATTTTCTCCTTCAGAAAAATATCGCTGCGGTAATGTGAATGATAACTTGAATCAGAATGAAGTTTGAAAACATTTAAAGGATCCCTTAAATATTTTATATCAGAAATAAGAAACATTTTAATGTATAGCATCCAGTCCCCACAATATTTCATTGAGGGATTGGTACCTCCAGCTTCCAGGTATTTACTTTTCCTGAATAATATACTGCTGACATTCACTATGGGATTCTCCACAAAAGGACGCAGGGATTTCCCGGTTTCCCCATCTTTATTAAAATATTTTCCCAGCTTTTCGTTGGAAAATGTTGTGCTCCTTTGGGAAGCCAGGTATTCACTTCCCTTGTGTTCATTCAAAATCTTCGAGTCAGTGAATACAAGTCCTGCATTCTTGTATTTCTTCAGAACCTGTACAGTCTTTTCCAGAAAATCAGAGCTGGCAGAGTCATCTGATTCAGCAATCCAGATGAATTCCCCTTTAGCTATACTTACTCCTTTATTCCATTGGGCGAACGGACTTCCTGTATTCTTGTCATTGAAGTATGATAATATCTCCGGATATTGGATTTTGTATTGATTTATTATATCCCGGCTGTCATCAGTTGAACAGTCATCGAGTATGATCAACTCAAAATCCCGGTATGTCTGGTTCAAAATACTGTCAATCCTTTCCCTCAGGTA
>CAZGGZ010000089.1:1850-10687 GCA_964525415.1 uncultured Rikenellaceae bacterium
TCATAATCGATGTTATTGGTTGATATTCCTTTTTCTGAAAAAACTGCAACCAGCAGATCGATGTGCTTAAAACTGAAATCAGGATCATTTTTCAGGATCAGGTTAAGATGATAATCAGCCAGAAAAGGATATTTCTCTGAGAAACTATACTTTCTGAATACTGAAGCCGGATAGAAAATGGCTTGCTGGCAAATGTTCCTGAATAATAGTTCTGATTTGCTGAATTTCCCGTTATAGATTTTGTTCAGAATGGGGAAATAAACATTCCCGTAATAGATAGTATTCCCTGGCTTCATTCTTCCGGCCAGGTTCCTCCAGCTGTCTACAATCACGTCATCTGCCCCGATGAAATATATGAAATCTCCGCTTGCCTTCCTGACTCCTTTATTCATCGCCTCATACACACCCTGATCTTTTTCGGTTATAAGGCAATCGATTTTATCAGAGTATTTATTCAGGATGTCCATTGTACCGTCAGTAGAATCCCCATCAATAACTAATAACTCGATATTCGGATAATCAAGGCCGGTAATGGTTAAAATAGTTCTTTCAATTGTTTTACCACTGTTAAGACAAGGCAGAATAATACTTATGAGGGGATAATTTTCCTCCTTTGTTTCAACAACATTGTTTGTCCTGCTCATCTGAGATCAGTTTCCTGCATGAATCCGTGTTACCTTGTTCAAGCCAATAACAAATAAGGATTTCAGATGATATCCAAGCTTCCTTACATGAAACATGAACTTCTGCTGAGCCTGCAGGTTATCTTCATTGAATATATGAAAATATGGAGTAAGTGTCCCGCCATATCCTTTTATATGTGACTCAATAGATTCAATATCTGAACCGCCGAAATTGAAATACTCAACTTTATCATGGAAGAACTTAATTGCTTCCCACATGACAAGGGTATGTCCGCCAAGGTTCCGAAGATCAGGATCACTTCCGCTCAACAGGTAATAAGCCGATCTATTATTGAATGCAGCATAAAGCACAGCATGTATCTTATGATCATCCTGAGCAATAAAAATCACACGGTTACCTCTTTTTGCAATTGCATCATCAAGGTTTTTCAAATCAGCATACGGGATCCTGAAATCCAATCCTTGTCTTTTATAGGACAGTGATGCGAACTTATATACAAGATTGAAATCCTCCGATATCCCTATGTTAATACTGTTCTGTTCTGCACGTTTTATTGTCCTTTTTCTCAGGTTATCGAGATCATTCCAGAGGTCACCTATGGTTTTACCTCTGAAACTCAACAAATAGGTATACCGGGTAGTTTGCCCAAAACCACTCCACCTGAATGGAAGCCAGTCAGTAAAACTATGATGCATGCAGGTTTGCACAAACTGATCAGGCTGTATGTTTTCGAGCATTGCTGACAACCACTTTCTTTGAACAGATGATTGCTTTTGCTGCGATAAATATTTATCATCGCAGTAAAGAACACCCAATGTCCGTGTCAGAGGAGGCAGGTTGATCTTCTTTTGTGAATCATAAGCCAGAGGCATTCCGGCTTTGATTTTCTCCTTCTCCTTTACGACAAGTATCCTGAAATCAGACCTGGTAATTGCATCAAGCCACCATGAATAGCAGAATACATCACCCTGCGGTGAACAGTCAACAAAGTCGTTCCACAGATCATACTGAGACGGCTCAAGGAATTCCACTCTCATGCCGGCATTATTTCCTTTTTATTGATCCGATAAATCGTTTCAGTTTTCTGAGATAAAAGGTTGTCAAAAAATCTTTACCGAAAAGTTCGTACGTAAGCAGATCAGCATAATCAGATATCCGGAGTGGAAAGCGTCTGATCAGTCCGGACATAGCTGCCCGGCCTTTCCTCTTCAGGTCAAGGCTATAAGACAAGTCTGCAATATGCTTGAAATGAATATGATACAACTCAGGATATTGATTTAACAGGTCAATATTCCGCGATAATATTTTTTCACGCAGCTCCAGGCGGAGCAAATTATTGCTCTCATCAGTCAGCTGGCTGATGTTGTGATGATGGATCTTCACCAGAACTTGTGGAATAGTCCTGAAACTATAATTGCGTACAAGCCTGAAAAGGAAGTCAGCATCATGTCCCATCGGAATTGATTCATCAAATACTCCTATGCTCTCTGTGCATTCGCGCCTCACACATAATCCGTAACCATTGCCAATTGTTGTAGCTGCTATTAAGCCGGCTTCTTTATCTTTAAATACAGCCGGCCATAATTTTGAGAACAACTCAGTTTCTCCTGATTTGTTATCTTTTACAATGGAAACACCAGTCCAGATAAATCCCGTCTCCTTATCTGATTGCACAAATTGGGTATGGACAGTCTCCAGGAATGAAGGCAAGTATTCATCATCGTCATCGAGGAACAGTATGAATTTCCCATGTGAAAGCTTTATTCCTGAATTATACCCGCCTGCCGCTCCCCTTCGGACCGTATGCCGGTGAAATAATATTTTCCTGTCATTAAAACTATTAACAACCTTTTCTGTTTCCTGATCATTTGCATCATCTATTATTATATGCTCATAATCACTGAAAGACTGATTCTTAACGCTTTCAATAGCCCTTTTTAAAAGTCCAGGTCTTTTAAATGTTGGAGTGATTATTGAAAAAACCGGTTGGTAATTTCCTGGCATTTTATCAATAAAAAGCCATTATCAACTGTTCTGAGGTTAATTTATCTGATCAGGAATCAATAAACTGAAAAGTGTTCTTATATCCCGGTACGATTTCCTTCATTTCCTCCATCAGCTTTGATTCCGTCATTTTATAAAGTGATCCCAGGATTTTATTTATCTTAAGCAGAACTTCTCCAAAATTATTTTCTTCAACTTTTGCAATGCTTATTTTGGGATGATGCGTCGGAAGTTGTTCTTCTCCATCAGAAAATAGTTCTTCATACAGCTTCTCTCCCGGACGGAGTCCCGTAAATTTAATCTTTATGTCTCTATCGGGTTCAAAGCCTGAGAGTCTGATCAGGTTTTTAGCAACATCCATGACCTTTACAGGTTCCCCCATATCAAAGACATATATTTGTCCGGCGTTACCCATAAAGCCTGCTTCAAGAACAAGCTGACATGCTTCAGGAATGGTCATGAAGAAGCGTGTGATATCAGGATGTGTTATTGTTACAGGGCCGCCTTCCCGTATCTGTTTGTTAAATATGGGAATTACTGAACCATTTGAACCCAGCACATTACCGAAACGTGTTGTAATGAATTGAGTTTTAATGTCTTTCCGCATAGAATAACCATGAACCAGCAATTCGCAGATTTTTTTTGTTGCACCCATCACATTTGTCGGATTCACGGCTTTATCCGAGGATATCATTACGAATTTTTCAATTCCATATTTTATCGACAAATCTGCCACGTTTTTAGTTCCGCCGACATTAACCCTGAAGGCCTCGTGCGGATGAACTTCCATTATCGGCACATGCTTGTAGGCAGCTGCATGGAAAACAACCTCCGGTTTGTATTTTTTGAAGATATGCTCCATGCTTTCCTGCCGGGTTACATCGCTAATAATAATTTTATAATTGCAGTCAGAGAATTTTCCTTTAAGCTCTTCAGCAAGATAAAATGATGGAGTTTCAGCCTGGTCAACCAAAACCAGCTGCCTGGTCTTAAATCTTGTCAGCTGTCGCGCGATCTCTGAACCAATTGAACCAGCAGCCCCTGTCACAAGAATTGTCTTGTCTTTCAGTCCCTGCTCAATCATACCAAGGTCAAGCGATATGGGATCCCTGCCCAGAAGGTCCTCCAGGTTAACCTTTTTCAGGTTCTTTACCTGTAACTGTCCGTTAATCCAGGTATCAAATGATGGTGTATCAAGTATTTCACATCCGAATCCGATAATTGATTCAATAACCTCTTTCTTTTTTGCCGGCGCAATATTGTTAATTGCTATAATAACTACCTTGATTTCTTCTTTTTCAAAGAATCGTTTTGAAAGAATGTGGCGGGAATAAACATGATACCCGTCTACTTTTTTCCCCTGCAACTTCCTGTCATCGTCAATAAAACCCTTCAACTGGTATTCACTTTTTGAATCTCCCTCAATTACTCTTTTGACTATTATCCCTGTTTCGCCAGAACCATAAATGAGTATATTTTTGCGGTCTTTAGGCACTGAGGTTGCAAACTCAAAGAATATCTTCACTGATACCCTGAAGAAGAAAAGGAGCATTATGACTGCCCCGTAATGAATAAGAAGTATTGAAAGAGGGATGTTAAAAAGAAGGCTCCATTCATAGTACCTGCTCATAAGGGTTATAAGGATAAGAACAATAAGGGCAGAAGTGCTTGAAAAAATGATCTTATATGTATCCTTTATGGTTGTATGCCTTATCATGCCGGTATATGATTTGAACAGAAGCATGAAAATTGCATACACAGCAAGAACGAAAAAAGCCTGTTCTAATGATAACGATATCTCGTAGGTGTATATTTCAAAGTTGTATCTGAGAATATAAGCAATCAGAAAGGAGAAATAGACAACACACATATCAAGAAACAAAACCATCCATCTCGGAAGTGAATGGTTGCGAAACATAAGGAATAGCCTGTTCTTCAGGGTTTCTATCATGCGCTTTTAAAATTTAACGCGAATTTAGTCAAAATTTAAGAAGTTTATACAAATGACTCATCTGTTATCAGTATGGTTGCTTGATTGTTTTCACGCTTCCGCCACGTCAATCCCATGACACATTATCTGTATCTGTCTGACTATGAACTAAATATATAATAATTGTAACAAATGTTACAAATTATTCCAGAACCATTTTATCGCTTCCTGAAGACCATCATGAACATTATGCGTTGGTTTATACCCAAGAAGCTTTTTTGCCTTTTCAATCGATGCGAGTGAATGGGGAACATCTCCTGCCCTCTCCGCGCCATATTCCGGTTTTATTTCCAGTACACTCCTGTCAAATTCCACAGCTATTTCACTGATCAGTTGGAAAAGTTTATTAAGATTTGTCCTCTCCCCCTGTGCAACATTATAAATCTGGTTAATTGCCTCTCTGTTCTGAACTAAAGCCGCCAGGTGGTTAGCCTGCACTACATTATCAATGTATGTGAAATCCCTTGAATATGTTCCGTCACCGTTTATGACCGGCGATTTGTGCTCCATAAGCATTTTAGTGAATTTAGGAATCACTGCAGCATATGGTCCGTCAGGATCCTGACGCCTTCCGAAAACATTAAAATACCTGAGTCCTATAACTTCAATTCCATATGTTTTTGAGAAATTGGCAGCATATAGTTCATCTGCATATTTGGTTATTGCGTAAGGTGATAAAGGATTGCCGGTTTTATCCTCTGTTTTGGGAAGATCCGGCTGATCACCATAAGTTGAGGAGCTTGCTGCATAAACAAATCTCTTTACTCCGGCTTCCTTTGATGCGAAAAGCATTTTGACAAATCCACCAATATTGACATCGGTGGTTGTAACGGGATCCTTTATTGAACGTGGCACCGAACCCAGAGCAGCCTGATGAAATACAATATCAGTGTCCTTTACTGCATTAAGACAATCATCATAACTTCGTATATCTCCTTCAATTAGTTTGAAAGAAGGATGATTTACAAAGCCAGACAGGTTCTTTTTCCTGCCTGTTGAAAAATTATCAAGGCATACAACATAATTACCTGACTGCAGCAGAGATTCCACAAGATTTGAACCGATAAAACCTGCTCCCCCGGTGACCAGTACTCTTCTATCCCTCAATACTCGCTCCATCAGCTAACGAAAAAGACTATTATACAAATATAGCAGAAAATCAGGATCCGGCTTTTTCGAACATCAGCCTTATTTCGTCCAGAATAAATTCGGCCGTCTTGCCATCTCCGTAAAAGCCAGGATAGTCAAAACCAGAAAGGTTCTTTGATAACCTGTCAAATTCATTCCTGATCTTTTCAGGATCTGCATCAACAAGAACTGCAGTGCCATTTTTAACAAGTTCAACCCATTCAGTCTCTTTCCTCAGAACTATACAGGGTTTTCTGAAGAAGTGTGATTCTTTCTGAACTCCTCCTGAATCGGTAATTATCATCCTGCACTGCTTTTCAAGGAGTATCATCTCAAGATAGGACACAGGAGGTATTATCCTGATATACTTGCAATTAAGAAGGTCATTATATAATGTCCCAAGGTTATTTTTCAGAGATACCGTGGTACGGGGATGAAGAGGCAGGACAAAAACTAAAGAATTCTCTTCTGAGATCGACCTGAAGGTCTTTAGAATCGTTTCAAGACGCGCAAAATCGTCAGTATTGATATCGCGGTGAATTGTGGCCAGGATATAATTGTCTCTCCCTACCTGCAATTTATCAAGGAACGAAGCCTTTTTCTTTTCCGCAAGCTCTGCAAAAAAGAGAGCATTGTCATACATTATATCACCGGTAAAGTAGATTTTTGGGTTATCAATTGTATATGGGGGACTATTTTCAGGCCTGAAACCTTCATTCATAAGGTTTTTAAAAGCTGCATGAGTCGGGGCAAACAACAGTGTTGAGGAATGGTCGCTCATTATCCGGTTGATCTCTTCAGGCATCCTTTTATTGAATGAACGGAGGCCGGCTTCAATATGTATGACCGGGAAATGCAGTTTTGAAGCAGCCAGAGCCCCGGCAAGCGTTGAATTTGTATCCCCATACAGAAGAACGCAATCAGGCTTTTCTTTAAGCAGCACATCCTCAATACCGGTTATCATCATTGAAGTCTGTCTTCCATGCCTGGAAGAGCCTACTCCAAGATTATAATCAGGTATATGGATCTCAAGCTCATCAAAGAAAACATCAGACATCTCCTTATCATAATGCTGCCCCGTATGAACGATGATCTCTGTAATCTTGTCAGGATAGTATTTTCTGATAGCCCTGCTGATTGCAGAAGCCTTTATGATCTGTGGTCGTGCACCTACAATATTCAGTAGTTTTATATGCGACATTGATACGGGTTCTTTTGGGAGCCCAAAGATAACAAAATATCTGAAGCTGAAAACAACAAACCCCTAAATCCCCCAGGGGGGACTTATTTAATCGCAAATACCTGAAAGGCCCCCCATGGGGGGCTCGGGGGTTATTTCGCGTAATTTACTGCCCTGGTTTCCCGTATCACAGTTATTTTAATCTGTCCCGGGTAGGTCATCTCATTCTGTATCTTCCTGGCTATTTCAAACGAGAGTCCTTCAGCTTCCTTGTCAGTCACTTTTTCAGCGCCCACAATAACCCTCAGTTCACGCCCGGCCTGAATCGCGTATGTCTTCATAACTCCGGGATACTGAAGAGCTACTGATTCAAGCTCTTTCAGACGCTTGATATAAGATTCCACTACTTCTCTTCGGGCTCCGGGACGAGCACCGGAAATCGCATCGCAAACCTGCACGATTGGCGCAATCAGCGTTGTCATCTCTATTTCATCATGATGGGAGCCGATTGCGTTGCATATCTCAGGTTTTTCCCTGAATTTCTCAGCTACCTTCATTCCAAGTATTGCATGCGGGAGTTCAGGCTCATCATCAGGTACTTTGCCTATATCGTGAAGCAAACCCGCCCGTTTGGCAAGCTTTGGATTGAGACCCAGTTCAGCAGCCATGATTGACGATAAATTGGCTACTTCCCTGGAGTGCATGAGCAGGTTCTGCCCGTAAGATGACCTGTATTTCATTTTGCCTATCATCCTGATAAGCTCAGGATGAAGTCCATGTATTCCAAGGTCAATAGTTGTTCTCTTTCCTACTTCAAGTATCTCTTCTTCAACCTGTTTCCTTGTTTTTTCGACAATCTCCTCTATTCTTGCCGGGTGAATTCTTCCGTCTGTCACAAGCTGATGCAAGGCCAGACGCGCAACTTCCCTTCTCACAGGATCAAATGCCGAAAGCACTATCGCTTCAGGAGTGTCATCAACTATGATCTCCACACCGGTGGCTGCTTCAAGAGCCCTTATATTACGTCCTTCACGGCCGATGATGCGTCCTTTCATTTCGTCAGATTCAATATGAAATACCGTAACAGCATTTTCAATGGCGTTCTCAGCTGCAACTCTCTGAATTGTCTGAACGACAATCCTTTTAGCCTCCTTATTTGCTGTCATTTTTGCCTCGTCAAGGATCTCATTGATATACGACATAGCTCCTGTCTTGGCTTCTTCCCTGAGCGATTCAATAAGCTGGTTTTTAGCTTGCTCTGCTGAAAGTCCCGAAATAGTTTCGAGCTGTTCCACCTGCTGGCGGTGGAGTTTTGAAAGCTCTTCTGATCTCTTATCGATCAATTCAATCTGTGAATTCAGGTTTTCCCTTAATGCATCAGCCTCATTCTTTTTACGCTGTGCCTCTTCAAATTTCTGGGAAAGGGTGAGCTCTTTCTGCTTTATCCTGTTTTCAGCCTGACCGATCTTGCTGTTCTTCTCATTTATAACCTTTTCATGTTCTGATTTGAGTTGCAGGAATCTCTCCTTCGCCTGGAGTATCTTCTCTTTTCGTATAACTTCTGCTTCTGCTTCCGCTTCAGCTATTACGCGGCGGCTTTTATTTTTCAGAGCATTTACCCACATCAGGTAAGAAGCTCCAAATGCAAGCAGCAGGGCCGCCGCTCCCAGTCCTATCAAAAGGCTTGTGCTGAGTGATTCTATCATTAATGTCATTATTTGTCGCTTTTAGTATTAGTATCTATTATTTAATTATCTACTCCTTTCTTCTGTGGTCCTGGGTCCTGGGTCCTGGGTCCTGGGTTAACTACCTAGTACCCAGCACCTAGCACCCAGAATAAAAAACCCGCAAAGTTCCTTCAGCTTTTATAAAACCCCATATCTTAATGGC
>CAZGGZ010000090.1:0-10478 GCA_964525415.1 uncultured Rikenellaceae bacterium
CACTGTTTTGAAGGAGTTACCAATGATTGGACAGGTCAGAGTGATTTCTTTGCCCGGATTCAGGTTGGCGAGAGTAATGTGCATTTTACCTTCCTTATCGACAGATGCTGATGCAGATATAGCGGGGATCTTTTTACCGTCGAGTTCATAATCCTCACATCGAAGGTCGGTATTCAGCAGCCTGGCTTCCTGATGTGCCCTGAACATCCTGAAAACATGATAGGTGGGTGTCAGAACCATTTTATCATCTTTCGTAAGTATGACTGACTGAAGCACATTCACGATCTGGGCAAGGTTAGCAACCTTAATCCTGTCGGCATGCTGATTAAAGATATTAAGATGGATGGCTGCAGTTATGGCATCCCTGAGAGTATTCTGCTGATACAGAAATCCGGGATTTGTGCCCGGCTCAACCCGGAACCAGTTTCCCCATTCATCAATCACAAGTCCCTTAGTGTTCCTTGAATCATACCTGTCCATTATAGCTTTGTGCCCTTTAATGATCGCATCCATCTGGTAATTAAGCCTGAATGTTTCAAACCATTCATCTTCAGTAAATTCAGTGGCACTTCCTTTATTGCTCCATCCTCCCGGAACGGAATAATAATGCAATGAGAGTCCCTGGAACATGCCCCTGTTCTTGCCTTCCTTCATCAGTGTTTCCGTCCAGTTGTAATCAAAGTCGCTTGCACCGCAGGCCACACGATAAAGCCGGTTCCCCGAGAAGTCTTTCAGGTACGTGGAGAATTGTCTCATAACATCACCATAGAAGTCGGGGGTCATATTCCCGCCGCAGCCCCAGTTCTCGTTGCCTATTGCAAAATACTTCACCTTCCAGGGTTCATTTCTGCCATTTACCTTGCGCAGTTTTGTCATTGGGCTCTCAGAGTCAGATGTGAGGTATTCAACCCATTCGGCCATCTCCTGCACTGTCCCTGAACCAACATTGCCGTTTATATATGCATCACAACTGAGAAGCTCTGTAAGCTTCATGAATTCATGCGTCCCGAATGAATTATCTTCCGTCACACCTCCCCAGTGGGTATTTATTATAGAAGCTCTTTTCTCCTGGGGTCCGATACCGTCTTTCCAGTGATAGGTATCAGCAAAACAGCCTCCGGGCCACCTCAGGTTCGGTACTTTTATCTCTATGAGAGCAGAAAGAACATCATTCCTTATACCATCAGTGTTCGGAATGGAAGATTCCCGTCCAACCCATATTCCTCCGTAAATGCATGTTCCGAGGTGTTCGGAAAAATGACCGTAGACATCCTTGCTGATCACCGGACCCTGATGATTAGCAACTATTACCAGCTGGTTAACAGCTACGGATTCTTTCTGGGCATTTAGAGCAGAAAATGCGCCGAAAAGAATAAGTGTAAAAAATACAATTAATTTTCTCATATCTCAGAAATTATAAGACTAAAAGGTTTATTTCCTGGTGAATCCTGGTGTCTTGGTGGCATGATTTTTTGCCTCCAAGGTTTATGTAAATTGTTTCTCAATAAATGACCCCAGTTTTTTGTACTCAAGGAAAAGCTTTTCATATTTCTTTGCTCTTTCCCGATTTGGCTTATACTCTTTCTCAAATCCTCCTCCCATTGCTTTCTGGGCTGCAGGAATATCCTTATGGATCCCTGCCACAACTGATGCCGCCATAGCTGATCCCAGGGCGCATGTCTGGTCGGATGCGGCAACCTTGATGGGCATATTAAGGACATCTGCGACGATTTGCATCACATAAGGATTCTTTTTAGCGACTCCTCCCGTTGCAATCACCCCATCAATTCTTATGCCTTCAGAGATAAACCTCTCATTTATCATCCTTGATCCGAAAGCTGTTGCCTCTGCCAGGGCTTTAAATATCCTGGGAGCATCAGAGCCGAGTGACAATCCGGCTACAGCACCTTTTAAAGCCTGGTTAGCGTCGGGTGTCCGCCGTCCGTTAAGCCAGTCAAGTGCTATGAGTGCAGAATCTTCATCAGGGAGTTTTTCTGCCTGGCTGCTAAGTTCCGCGATGATCCTGTCTGCAGCTTCAGAGCTGATTCTTCTCCTTGTGTTTTCATCGAGCCACTGCATTTTGGAAATGATCTCATTTACCGGCCACAGCAGCAGCTTGCCGAACCATGCATATATATCCCCGAAAGCCGATTGGCCGGCTTCAAGTCCCATCATCCCCGGAACAATGGAGCCATCAACCTGTCCGCATATCCCTGCAACAAGCTTATTGCCAACTTCTCCCAAAGGTGATACCAGCATATCGCATGTGGAGGTTCCCATAACCTTTATCAGCTGGTAAGGCTTTATCTCACCGCCTACCGCACCAAGGTGTGCATCAAAAGCTCCTGAGCCCACTTTTACATTTTCCGGAAGGGAAAGTTTCTTTGCCCACTCACTGCTAATGGTGCCAACAGCAATATCACATGTACAGGTTTCTGTATACAGCCGCTCCCGCAGTCCTTTAAGCAAAGGATCGAGTTTCACAAGAAATTTCTCATCCGGCAGTCCGTTGAAATCGGGATGCCACATGGCTTTATGTCCGGCTGCACAACGGCTTCTTTTGATCTGAAGTGGATCAATGTTTCCGCAAAGCACGGCGGGTATCCAGTCGCAGTGCTCAACCCATGAATAAGCATGCTCCCTTACCTTGTTATTTCTGCGTATCGCATGCAGTATCTTAGCCCAGAACCACTCTGATGAATATATGCCTCCTTCAAATTTTGTAAAATCGGTCCCGCCCCATGATCTTGCAAGGTAATTTATCTCTTCAGCCTCTTTTACGGAGGTATGGTCTTTCCATAATATGAACATGGCATCCGGATCCTCTGCAAATTCAGGTTTCAGTGATAAAGGAATCCCTGCTTTATCAACGGCAACAGGTGTCGATCCTGTTGTGTCGACAGTTATACCTCCGATGTTATCAATCACATCCCTGCTGAGCCCCTTAAGAGAATCCCTGACTGATTGTTCCAGTCCTTCAATATAATCCAGCGGATGCTGCCTGAACTGGTTCAGCGACGGGTCGCAGTAGAGCCCTTTTTTCCACCTTGGATATTCAAATACAGATGTACCGGCGATACTTCCATTTCCTGTATCAACAATAACAGTCCGTACCGAATCGGTGCCATAATCGATTCCGATCACATATTTCCCCGCCATATTTTTTTTATGATTCGTTATTTCTTCCCCTGTCCGTAATAGGCATCTTTACCGTGTTTCCTGCTGAAGTGTTTCTCAAGAAGAAATTTATCTGCAGATTCAACTTTCCCCAGCAAAACTGTATAAAAAGCCATCCGTGCTATCTCTTCAAGAGCGACAGCATTATAAACCGCTGCAGCCGGATCCGGGCCCCAGCAAAAAGGACCATGTGAATTAACCAGCACTGATGGTACTGCTGCCGGATCAATGTTTTTCATCCTTTCGGTTATCACCTTGCCGGTATTGACTTCATAATCATTATCAACCTCATTTTTCCTCAGTTTACGGGTACATGGTACACTTCCGTGGTAATGATCGGCATGTGTTGTCCCGAAAGCGGGGATATCTTTTCCTGCCTGTGCCCATGAAGCAGCAAATGTTGAATGAGTATGGACAATACCTCCTATCCTGCTGAAAGCATTGTAAAGGATTATATGTGTAGGCGCATCTGTTGAAGGATTGTATCTGCCCTCAACAATTTTACCTTCCGGATCAAGAACCACCATGTCGGAAGGTTTCATGGAATCATAGCTGACTCCTGAAGGTTTAATAACTATCAGACCTGTCTTTTTGTCCCTCCCGCTGACATTTCCCCAGGTATGAATTACCAGTCCGTGATGGACAAGATCAAGATTAGCTTTACAGACAGCACTTTTTAGTTTCTCAAGCATACCTTTCCTAATTAATGCTGGCGCGGATTTTTAATCCGTGCCCTTTCTTCTTATCACGGCACCGATTACAACCGAGGACCGCTTTAGCGGGACGAGCTCGGCGAAGCCAAATCGGCGCCAGCGATTGGTTTCAGCTTACGTCAAGATCAAAAAATAAACCGTTCTTTACCAGCCTTTTATATCTTTCCTTTATGAATCTGTAATAGTATGCGCCCTTTTTGGATGTCTCCTTTTCCTTTTCTTCAAGCTTTTCAAGAATATCCATGGAAAGGATCTTTTTTCTGAAATTCCTCTTGTCAATATTTCTCCCGTAGATTGCTTCGTAAAGATCAAGGAGCTGAACCAGAGTAAATTTCTCTGGCAGAAGTTCGAAACCAACGGGTTTGATTCTTATCTGCAGCTTGAGTTCTTTCAGGGCCCTTTCAACCATTTCGTGATGATCAAAGATAAGCTTGGGCAGCTGGTTAATAGTCTGCCAGTGTGCTCCATTCTTATCAGTGATTTTTTTGTCAATGTCCTTGATCTTAATAAGAGCCCAATAGGCTACTGATATTACTCTTGCACCCGGATCCCTGTCTGGTTCCCCATAGACATAGAGCTGTTTCATGAATATATTCTTAAGCCCTGTCAGGTTTCGAAGCACCCGGCAGGCTGCCACATCGAGGCTTTCGCCGGGCTCGACAAATCCTCCGGCAAGTGACCATTTGCCCTTAGCCGGATTGAAACTGCGTTTAATAAGAAGCAGCTTGATCTCCTTTTCATGAATATCATATCCGAAAATGATAGAGTCAACTGCTACAAGATGTTTCTTAAACTTTGAATAGATCTTCATATGGCGTTTTAATTCTGGGATTTATCGGGAAAATGAAATTAAATTACTCCTCCTGAAATGTGATAGCAGATCTCATTCCATCTGAGCTCTTTTCTGAAAGAATCAAGATTGCACTTCTCGTCAATAAGAACATATTCAATACCCATCATTCCGGCAAAATCCTCAAGGTATTCCCTGTCAATTGCCGTACTGAAGCCAGTATGATGGGCTCCTCCTGCAAAAATCCATGCTGCGGCTCCTGTTTTCAGGTCGGGCAAAGGCTTCCACAAAACGCTTGCTACCGGTAGTTCAGGCATATCAGGACATTTAACTACCTCCACCTCGTTCACTATCATCCTGAACCTGTTGCCAAGGTCGATCACTGAGACATTTATACCTCTTCCCGGTGTGGTTTTGAATACAAGCCTTGCAGGATCGGCTTTCCCGCCGATTGAAAGCTGGTGTATTTCAACTGCAGGTTTGCCGGCTGCTATTGTGGGACACACCTCAAGCATATGAGCTCCCAGGACCTTCATGCCAGCAGGGTCGAAATGATAAGTATAATCTTCCATGAATGAAGTACCGCCCTTGAGTCCGTTTGCCATAACTTTCATTGAACGTACCAGGGCTGCCGTTTTCCAGTCACCTTCAGCACCGAAGCCATATCCTTTTGCCATCAGCCTCTGTACAGCAATTCCCGGAAGCTGCTTCAGCCCATGAAGATCTTCGAAAGTGGTAGTGAAAGCCCTGAAGTTACCTGATTTCAGAAATGATTCCATACCGGCTTCTATTCTTGCTGCTTCCCTTAGGGTATCAGAAGCGGCAACTGCTTTGGTCATTTTATACTCTGAGCTGTATTCGTCAACAAGTTTTTTAATGTTTCCGGCAGAAACCTGGTTTACTGCTTTGACAAGGTCGCCTATACCATAACCATATACCGAATATCCCATTTTCATCTGGGCGCTTACCTTATTGCCTTCAGTAACTGCCACATCGCGCATATTATCGCCGAACCTTGCTATCTTCATATTCAGGGCATCGTCGTATGCTGCCGCGGCTCTTATCCATACAGCTATGCGGTCAACAGCTTCAGGATCCTGGTAATGACCGACAACAACCTTTCTGTTAAGTCTCATCCTGGTACCGATAAATCCGAATTCACGGTCGCCATGAGCTGACTGGTTCAGGTTCATGAAATTCATATCAATTGTATTCCACGGAATATCCCTGTTCAGCTGGGTATGAAAATGCAGGAATGGCTTGTTAAGAACAGAGAGTCCTTTTATCCACATTTTTGCAGGAGAGAAGGTATGCATCCATGTGATAAGTCCAATGCATTTCTTTGAATTGTTCGCCTCTGAACAGATCCCGAAAATTGATTCAGGTGTGGTGAGAACAGGTTTGAAAATAATTTTCTGCGATATTTCCGGAGATTTGTCAAGTGATGCTGCAATTCTTGATGAATCGGCAGCAACCTGTTTAAGTGTCTGAGGGCCATACAGATGCTGGCTTCCGGTTACAAACCAGACCTCTTTCGTTTTTAATTTGTCCATATTTTACCAGAAATATATATAGAATGCAATGATTATGGCAATTATAACGCCTGAGAAAAGAAGATCCCAGTTGCTCCAGCTGGCTCTTGTAATCGCTTTTTGCTCTGCAGTTGCTGATCCTATGTAGAGTCCCTTTATTGCTACAGGATCAGCTTTGGGAGTAAATCTGCTTGTGATTATCATTAATACTATTACAATAATGAAAATGATTATTTCATAATGCAGCCAGTTTACTTCCAGAAACATTTTGTAAAAGATACTGTTCTGGCTAAGATCTGATCCAAAAACCACAAATCCAAGTCTTGTCATACCGAGGATAAATCCTGTTACTAATCCTATAAATCCTGCCTTTGGAGTAGTTCGTTTCGAGGCAATTCCAAGCAGAAAGACTGCAAAGATACCAGGAGCCAGCATAGACTGTACATCCTGTATGTAGGCATAAAGAACCTTGCCGATACCTTTCATCACAGGTATCCAGAGTATTCCAAGGATAACAACAACCGCAGTGGCTATTTTACCAACCCTGACAAGCTCTTTCTCAGGAGCTTTTGGTTTGAATTTCTGGTAAAAATCAACTGTAAACAGTGTGGCTGAGGAGTTAAATAATGAAGCGAGTGAGCTCATCAGTGCAGCAAGTATCCCTCCTACCACCAGTCCTTTTAGTCCGACAGGGAGAATTTCTTTCACCAGAACTGAAAATGCAGAATCGGAATCGGGTAAATAAATCAATCCCTTGGCGTTAAGAGCATAAGCAATCATACCCGGGATAAGGAAAAAGAATACCGGGGTTGTTTTTAAAGCTGCCCCGAGGATTGCGCCTCTTCGTGATTCTGTCTGGTTACGGCCTGAAAGCACCCTTTGAACAATATACTGGTCGGTGCACCAGTACCAGAAACCGATTATGGCTGAACCAAGTATGACTCCTGTCCATGGGTATTCCGGATCATTGGCCGACCTCATGAGTTCGGTCATAGTGTTTCCATCTGCATTAACGGGGACAGCACGGCAAATTTCCATCATTTCTGACCACCCGCCAAGCTTAATAAGACCTAAAATAAGTATTACTATTGACCCGATAAGCAAAACAGGGGCTTGTAACACGGCTGTGTATAAAACTGCCTTCATACCTCCAAATGTGGTGTATAAACCGGTAAGTATAACAAGGCCTACTGCGCTTATCCAGAAAAAGTCAATTCCAAATATTGATTCAATACCGAAGACCTGCTTGAAAACTATACCACCCGCATATACGCAAACTGCCACTTTGGTAAGGACATAACTGACCAGGGAAATGACTGACAGCAAGCTCCGGGATCCTCTATTATATCTTTTTTCAAGGAATTCCGGCATTGTGAAGACACCGCTTCTTGCATAGAACGGGACGAAGAACCATCCAAGAATCAGAATTATCCAGCCATGCATTTCCCAGTGTGCCATAGCCATCCCGCTTGAAGCACCGGCGCCAGCCAATCCGACAAGGTGCTCAGATCCTATATTCGATGCAAAAATTGATGCCCCTATAGCCAGCCATGTCGCATCACGGCCAGCAAGAAAATAATCAGTAGAAGTTTCATCTTTTTGCTTCAGTACCCAAATAATGATACCTAACAGAGCAAGACAAAAAATACCTAATACGATCCAGTCTAATGTTCCCATAATAAATAATTCATTATTAAGTTATTCACCCGGTTATTTAATCTGTGATATAAATATTTCCAAAAAAAGAGCAGGTCAAAAAAGTAATTAGTCCAATACAAATTTAAATAAATTATTTTTTAAATGTAAATAATACACTCAAAAAATCCAGCCTCTCCGGAAAAAACCACATGGAAATGTAAATCAATATTAACAACCTGTAATACAGCTATATACAATAGACTGTTCTCTGATATTCTTCCATTCATCAAGAGAAAACTGAATAAAATCTATAATTCTCTGGTTTTCTTCTTTGCCGGTGGTTGTTACTTCGAATGGTTCTCCGAATTTAATATATATGGGTTTACGCCTGTCCAGCTTTCCCAGTCCTCTGAAGATTTTGCCCTGTCCCCAGAAATCTGTTTTCAGTGCGAAGGGGACAACTTTTACACCGGCTTTCTTTGCCAGCTTGACTCCGAGTGAATTGAAGTCCTCAGGTTTGAATACAGGGCTCCGTGTACTCTGCGGAAAGATAATTATTGAAATACCTTTTGACAACCGTTCCAGTCCTCCTGTAAGCACAGCCTCGAGATCCTTCCGCGGGTCAGTCCTTCCGACCACAATAGGATCCCTTGATCTCATTATATGACCAAAAAGAGGATGTGTAACCAGGCTTTCCTTTACTACATATGTAACCCTGCGCCGGGGAGCTATTATTGCAGGCAGGACCAGAGTTTCGAGAGTGCTCATATGGTTTCCGATAAAAAGAACCGGATCCGGTGATTCCGTAATATTCTCCATCCCCGAAATATGAAATAGTCCTCCTGTCCTCTCTATGAATTTCAGGATAGAATATGACGATGCTGCCCAGGCTTCATCGTCATAAATACCAGAAATGGCTTCCTTCCTCGTCCGTATAACAGTCTGTCCGTATTTAAATATAAAGTAAAGCCTGTTATTCAGGAGGAACCTTTCCCATATATTAAGTTTTTCCCTGACAGGTGTATCGTAAGTGGTTGATTTAAAGTATATTTTCCCCATCAGACAATTCCTTTTATCCTGTTATCCCCTGATTCTACGTCCTGAAATTACCTCCTGTAAAGTTAAGATTCATTTAATTTATTACACAATTTTTTTCGTCCCCAAAGGAGTGAGATCAGACTATTGGTGTTAAATTTAAACAGTCATTCAGGATAGTATTACCTGATATTGATGATCTTCCATGAAACTTACATTGACTGATGCAATCGTATTCTTCACAATTACAATCGGCAATATAATTGTCGGCGCAAGTTTCTATTTCAGGAACAGGACATCTGACCAATTCACAACCGGAGGAAGAAAGCTTCCTGCCTGGATTGTCGGCTTGTCAATTTTTGCCACTTTCCTCAGCAGTATCAGTTTCCTTGCCCTGCCCGGGAAAGCTTATGCAACAAACTGGAACGCCTTTGTATTCAGCCTTTCAATTCCTGTTGCATCATTCCTTACAATAAAGTATTTCATACCTCTTTACCGGGGGATAGGTAATGTATCTGCTTATTATTTTCTCGAAAAAAGGTTCGGACCATGGGCAAGAAATTATGCATCTGTTTGTTACATACTTACCCAGCTAATGAGGACCGGAGCAATACTTATGCTGCTGGCACTGCCGTTAAATGCCCTTTTTGGATGGAATATCAAGACTATTATCATTGTAACCGGATTAGCTGTAATGGCATATTCAATGCTTGGCGGGATCAGGGCAGTTGTCTGGACAGATGCCATTCAGGCGATAATACTGATTACTGGAGCTGTGACATGTGCAGTCATTCTAACATTTTCCATGCCTGAAGGACCTGCTCAGCTTTTTAAAATTGCAGCAGCCAATCACAAATTCAGTCTGGGAAGCTTTAGTCCGAGTCTCAGGGATTCAACATTCTGGGTGGTGCTTGTCTATGGCCTTTTCATTAATCTTCAGAATTATGGAATTGACCAGAACTATGTCCAGCGATATTTGACGACCAGTACCGACAGGGAAGCTAAATCGTCAGCACTGTTCGGTTCACTTTTATATATTCCGGTCTCACTTATATTCTTTTATATCGGTACGGCACTTTTCTCATTTTATTCTGCGCAACCTCATCTTTTACCGGACGAGCTTAAGATCGCCGGAGCTGCGGACAGGGTTTTCCCCTGGTTTATTGTGGCTGAACTTCCTCCGGGTCTTACAGGATTGCTCATAGCTTCAATATTTGCTGCCGGGATGAGTACCATATCCACAAGTCTCAACAGCACAGCCACGATTATCCTGTCCGATTATTACAGGAGATATATTAATAAAAACGCCGCGGAAAAGACTTCAATGAGAGTACTTTATATTTCGTCTTTTATTACCGGGGGTGCAGGAACAGGGATTGCCCTGGCTCTTACAGGAGTGGAAAGTGCACTCGATGCATGGTGGTCACTGGCTTCAATCTTCAGCGGGGGCATGCTGGGACTCTTTTTATTGGGTTACATATCAAAGAAAGCAGGTAATTTTGAGGCAGTTACGGGCGTGATAATCGGTGTGCTGGCTATAGCCTGGATGAGCTTGTCACCAATGGTTTTCAAAAGTCCGTTCCATGCAAACCT
>CAZGGZ010000091.1:0-9963 GCA_964525415.1 uncultured Rikenellaceae bacterium
TTTAGCTTCATGATCTGCATTCTTCCGCCTGATCCGAAAAGAGAAGTACGATCAGGATCAAATTCAGCATAATCCTTATCGGGCCGCTGGTAATACCTGGCTGACGATAATTGTGTCTGTGTGATAGCATCCTTTGTTCCGTTAACCTGGCTGAAAGCTGTGTTCAGGTTGAATGACCAGCTTTTATTCTTGAAATACTGCGTGAAATCTATCCCTCCTGAGTAGGCTGATCCATGCATGAAGGAAGCAAGATTATCATCCAGGACTCTGTTTGTACTGGTGAAGATACCGCCAAGAAGAGTATTCCCCTCTTTGAAATCTCTTTGAATCCTTCCCAAAAAGTAGTTGGTAAGCGGTTCAGCCAGCTCATGTCTGACAGTTTCACCTGAGGCAGAGTCTTTTACAGGTGCCCATACTCCTCCCGTGACTGCTTCAACAAATCCAAGAGATAATCCATCCTTTGTTTTTCCGGTAAGCTTGGCTGACCCCAGTATTGGTGTAAATGTCTGTACATCTGCATATTCCTGATTTCCGAGAGAAGGATAACCCTGCGGCTGACGTCCTATTCGCCTGGAATAGAACAGGTTATCATTCCCCTGGTTACCGTCTCCGAGACCGATGTTGAAATTTGTGATATTATTTCCCTCAATGAAGAAGGGTCTTTTTTCCGAGAAATATGTTTCATAGGCTGTCAGGTTCACTTCCGAAGGATCCGCTTCCACCTGACCAAAATCAGGATTGATGGAAAGGTCCATTGTCATATTATTCGTGATTCCGATCTTAGCATCAAGTCCGGCGTTAATTCCGGGTCTCCTGCCTTTTTCAAGATTGGTAAAAGGGTTACCGGGATCTTTCTTGAAAGTCTGAAGCTTCGCAACACTATAAGGTGTCATATCAAATATTTTCCTTGGCATGATTCCGTCGAGGCCTGAAAGTTCACCAAATAAATGTACAAGTCCGGGTGCATCATGTGGTATATGCTGCCAGAAAGCAGTTTCATTTCTTCTGTATAATACCCGGGCCATTTCAAGTCCCCAGACATCGGAGTTTTTATCGAACCTCACCTGGCTGAAAGGGATCTTCATTTCAGCTACCCATCCTTCATCATTAATGGACGTTTTGACCCACCAGTTAGGATCCCATGATTCATCCTGATTCTGCCCGTCTTCGGTGAACATAACATCATACTTGACGCCAGCTGAGCTAACCCCGAAAGTAAAACCTGTGCGGAGATCATGAAAACTGTCAACGATTATCGCAGCCAGATCACCGTCGGCCTGGTCTCTCCGGGTCAGACGGTTGACAATACTGTCGGGATCGGTATCAAAGGCCTTGATGGCTACATATAAATTATCATCGTCAAACAGGATCTTGAATTCCGTCCTTTGCGTCGCAGCCTGTCCGTTATAAGGTTCATTTTGTGTGAAGTCGTCAATCCATTCTCCTGCATTCCACGTGTCATCATCGAGTACTCCGTTAATAACCGGAGCCTCTGTAACCCGTGTTGCTTTGTATTGCTTCTTCGGCAGATCCTCTGTCTGTCCGGAAGCAATAGAGGTACATAAAAGAAATGTAAAAAAAATATAAAGAAATCTTTTCATGGCTGAAATCAGTTATGGTTTGTTTTCTGAATAATGACGAACAAGAAGGAAATATGATGCAATTGTTCTTAACTTTAGAATCATTATAAATAAGGTCGTTCTTTTAATCAGTTCAATGATGAAGACATCCGGAAGGTATTTTAACCCTATCATAATCGGGTAATTCTTAAAATTATTATCTTGGGATAAAATAATATTCCGATGATTACACGCAGGTCATTTATAGAAAAGAGCGCTGCTGCGATGGCTGCAGCAGTTATGGTGCCATCTTTATATGGTCGAGTTTTGCATCCTGACGCAACCTCTCCGCTTAACGGTAAAAAAGTATTGTATGTGTGGGGAGGATGGATGGGCCATGAACCTGACAAATGCCGCGATATCTTTGTTCCATGGATGGAATCAGAAGGAGCAACAGTCCTTGTGTCTGAAACCCTGGATGTTTATATCAATAAGGATCTTCAGAAAGAATTTGACCTGATAGTTCAGGCATGGACCATGGGGACAATTACCGGTAACCAGGAAAAAGCCCTTCTTGAGGCGGTCAAAAGCGGAGTAGGTCTTGCCGGATGGCATGGCGGGCTTGGTGACTCATTCAGGAATAACACAGAATACCAGTTCATGGTAGGAGGGCAGTGGGTTGCTCACCCGGGAGGAGTGATCGATTACAGGGTCAATATTACAGACAAGATAGATCCTGTTACAAAGGGACTGACAGATTTTGATATGCATTCCGAACAATATTATGTACATGTTGATCCGAATGTAAAAGTGCTTGCCACGACAACATTTACTGATAAGAACGCTTCATGGATCGGAGGAAATATCTGTCCTGTTGTGTGGAAAAAAGTTTACGGATCCGGAAGGGTATTTTACTCATCGCTGGGGCATGTGGCTTCTGATTTCAATGTGCCGCAGGCGCTTGAAATACAAAAAAGAGGCATCCGCTGGGCAAGTATGAGCAAATATGAACCGGCGGAGGAGTGGAAACAGCCTGTGTATAAAAAACGTTAATCATAAAGCCTGATAAACTCCCAGGAATTCCCCAAGTAATCAAGGAACTTCAGAAAATCTGATTTGGAAATTACCAGTGATGCTGTATTGATGTTCGGGTGAAATGCAAGGCGTTCAAATTCATCCAGCTTCTCGTCAATGAAGAGATGTACATGATGTTCTTTATCATTTATCAGGCCGAAAGGTGAAACAGATCCGGGCTCAACGCCAAGATATTTTTTCAACCGGTGATCAGAAGCAAATGTAAGCTTCCCCTGTTTAAGCCTTTTCTCAAGATCGTGGATATCGAGCTTACGCAAATGCTCGAGGATCACCAGGTAATGCCTGTTGCCCTTGTGATTACGGAAAAAGATATTTTTGCACCTTCCGGAATTGAACTCCTTCCAGTGCACCAGGGCATCTTCTATTGTATTAACAGGAGGATGCTCACGGTAATCAAAGTTTATCGAGAGCTTTTCAAGCAGATCATAGAGGTCCCTCTGTCCTCTTATCATCAGCTTTTTGGTTTGGAAATATAGCGGAATTCCATCTCCACGAGTGTGGCTATGTCGTTCCCTGCATCTTTCATGTCAATATCCTCTTCATCATAATGCCAGTTGACAACAACCGGACAGGTGTCACGGGGGATCTTTTTAAGTTCCGAGAGGATGTCGTATAAGAATTTGGCAGAAGACGAATTGAAATATGCAAGATCAACATGAAAATCTATTGGCGTCTTCCTGTTATATTTTTTAAAAACACCGTTTATAACATCATCAACAAAGATCCTGGTCCATTCAATAACCGGATAATAAAGTGCGCGCACATCTTCAGGAGCCGAGGTGCCGCGGATCAGAAAAACATTTTCTTCCGGTGATAATTTTATTTCCGGAGTGTTCGGTGTTTGCTGAATATAAAGTTTTTGCATCTGCAGACATTTTAACAAAAATGCATGAATTTTTGCAGATTTCAAAATTTCTTAAGCCCATTATTAGTATCAAAACAGACTATTTTCCTCTTCAGTTATATACCCGGTATCTTCAAGAAGCTTTTTTCTGCCTGAGGATTCAACGGCCATTCTGTCGCAAAGCTCATTTTCAGGATTGTTGTCATGCCCTTTTATCCAGATAAACCTGATTTTATGATTTCGGTAAATCCTTAGGAATCTCACCCACAGGTCAGGGTTCTTTTTCTTTTTGAAGAATTTTGATTCCCACTGAAACACCCATCCCTGTTCAACTGCGTCGGCAACATATTTTGAATCTGTGTAAACAACAACCTCTGAACCGGGTATTCTTAACGCTTCAAGGCCAGCAATTACAGCCATGAGCTCCATCCGGTTGTTTGTGGTAAGCCTGTAGCCTTCGGATAATTCAAGCCGGTGCTTTCCTGAGATCATTACCACGCCATAGCCTCCGGGGCCGGGATTTCCGCGGGCAGCTCCATCGGTATATATTATTACTTTATGAGCCATGCGGCAGAACTATACCTGTATTGGTCAGAAAGAGCTTAATGGCAATTGAAAGCAGGATAACTCCGAATACCTTCTGCAGAATACGCAGTCCGCCTTCTCCCAGTATTCTTTCAAATATGGTTGTCGAACGCAGGACAAGGTAAACAATTATCATATTCAGAACCAGGGCGATTAATATATTAATGGTCTGGTATTCAGCTTTCAGCGATACAATAGTAGTAAGAGATCCGGCTCCTGCTATCAACGGAAATGCTATCGGGAATATTGATCCGCTTCCTTTTGAACTGTCCTTGAATAATTCGACACCAAGGATCATCTCAATAGCTATAAGGAAGATAATAAAGGAACCGGCAATTGCAAATGATGAAATGTCAACTCCGAAAATCCCGAGCATTGGCTCCCCTACCAGCAGAAATGCCAGAAGGATTAAAAACGAAGCCACTGTAACCTTCGTCGGTTTTATAATACCCGATTTGGATTTGATAGTGAGAATAATGGGTATTGATCCGGGTATGTCGATGATCGCGAACAATACCATGAAGGCTGCAAGTATCTCAATAAGTTCAAGATGCATATTTCTTACTGTCGTATTGTCATTTCATCCACAAGGTGGCCTGCTCCTGCATAGACATCTATTATCCAGAGGACGTACCTGATGTCAACACATATTGTTCTCTGAAGTGCAGGTTCGTAAGCAACATCGCCGCTCATGGCTTCCCAGTTGCCGTCAAATGCCAGTCCGATCAGCTCGCCGCTGCCATTCAGCACAGGACTGCCGGAGTTGCCGCCAGTAATATCGTTTGTAGTCAGGAAACATACCGGCATGTACCCTTTTGAAGAAGCATATCTGCCGTATTCCCGTTTATTATGAAGATCAAGAAGCCTTTGAGGAAGATCAAATTCATAATCTCCCGGCTTGTATTTATCTGCCACTCCCTGGAGGGTGGTATAATATTTATAGGTCACGGCATCCCTCGGATCATAATCCCGGATAGTGCCATATGTGAGGCGCATCGTAGAGTTTGCATCGGGGTAGAGTGTTTTTTCCGGGATCATCTCTTTTAGTGCTGCAACCCATAGCCGCTGGCCTTTTGCAAGATCCTGGTCAAATTTGCTGCGTTCCTGTGCAAGCATCCTGGAGACCTTTATGAATGAGTCATAGGTGGTGATCACAGGATCATTTTCAAGTATCTTTAGAACAGGCTTATCCAGGAATGCTGTCAATTTTGCTTCATTGGCAAATATCGATTTCGCGAACATATTGTCCACGAACCTGTCAATATTGCCTTTGAATTTTTTATCAATAACGTTTGTATAGAAATCGGGATGGAATTTTGCAGGGACATCTTCCCTGTATAGCTTCAGCATTGCCTTCATTGATTTCTGATCCGTGGGAAGATTATAATCCTTGTAGATCTCACTGATGTTGTCCTTTATCCTTCCTGCTGCTTCAGTTATCTTCTGATTGTCAGCTTCTCTTAGTGCAGGCAGAAGGTCTGTTGTAAACTGGTAAAAACCAAGTAGTTCGCAGCCCTGCAGGCATTCGTAATAGTACTGATAGGCATTCTGGAATTCAGCCCTTCCTTCTATTGAAGACCTGATCAGGTTAAGAGCTTCGCCATATTTTGCCTTGAGGGCGACATCAGCATTCACCCATGCATTGAACTGGTTCTCGATCAGCTGTTTTTTGGCTATCACATTCAGGTTCTTTAGCTGGTTATTCTGCCCTATAGAATACTTCCAGTAG
Source organism: uncultured Rikenellaceae bacterium (assembly GCA_964525415.1). Classification (GTDB taxonomy): domain Bacteria; phylum Bacteroidota; class Bacteroidia; order Bacteroidales; family VadinHA17; genus LD21. The sequence continues at coordinate 5,813 of CAZGGZ010000091.1, forward strand.
TTTGATGAACGCAAGTATTTTGATGCATACTGGATATCAACTTTCTGGTCGGCTTTCATATCTGCCATCCATATCTCCTGCTTTATACCGCGTATCCTGACCCTGTTTGGATTAGTAATATTCATTATCTCCCCTACCTCCCAGGATGTTGCATATCTCTGGGTTCTTCCGGGATATCCAAGGATCATTGCGAAATCTCCCTCGTTGAGTTCTTTCAGTGAAACCGGCAGCCAGTATTTTGGTTTAAGAGGGATATTGTCGCTTGAATACTGAGCCGGCCTGCCATCGGGTGACGAATAAATGCGGAACACGCTGAAATCACCGGTATGACGCGGCCATTCCCAGTTGTCGGTATCGTCGCCGTATTTTCCTATTGATGACGGAGGAGCACCAACAAGCCTGACATCGGAATACACTTCATAGACGAGAAGGTAGAAATAATTGCTTCCATAAAAAGGCTGCACGCTTGTTCTGTAGTTAGTTCCTTCAGCGGCTTTTTTCTGGATAACTTCCCTTGCTGAGTTAATTGCGTTATTTCTTTCGGTTTCGCTCATTTCAGGCTTAACATTTGCCAGAACCTGTTCAGAGACATCTTCAATTCTTATCAGGAATACAACTGCAAGTCCGGGATTAGGCAGTTCTTCTTCCTTTGTCATTGCCCAGAAACCGTCCCTGAGGTAATCGTGATCTACTGAACTATGAGCCTGAATACGGTCATATCCGCAGTGATGGTTGGTGAGTATTAGTCCCTGTGAAGAGACGATTTCCGCCGTGCATCCGCCGCCAAAGTTCACGATCGCATCCTTTATGCTTGGCTGGTTAAGGCTGTAGATCTCTTCAGCAGAGAGTTTCAGCCCGAGTTCAGTCATAGTGCCCATATTAAGTTTTTCGATCAGCGGCAGCAACCACATACCTTCATCAGCCCTTGCCCTGAAACCGAAGCTGAGGACCATGATGATTAAAACAGAAATAAGTCTTTTCATGATATTGATATTTTTCTTATTTATTATATTCAGACGGCAAAGATAGTGCTTTATATGAAAAGGCGAGAGGCTAAAATGCAAATGTCATCTGAGTGTTGAAAAGGGCAAAAGATTTCCTGTGATACGGTGTAATGCCATGTTTCAGGATAGCATTTCTGTGTAAAACTGTAGCATAACCCTTATTCCTGTTCCATCCGTATTCAGGATATTCATTATGAATTTTCTCCATCAGCTCATCGCGGAAAGTTTTCGCAAGCACAGATGCAGCTGCAATAGAAAAGTAAAGTCCGTCTCCTTTTATTATTGTTTTATGGCTGATGTCTTTGAAACGATAAAAACTGTTACCGTCAATCAGAAGGAACTGGGGTTTGACAGACAGTCCTTCTATTGCTATGTGCATTGCTTTTATTGATGCCCTGAGAATATTTATTTCGTCAATTTCCCTGTTGTCAACAACTCCGATATTCCATGCCAGTGCCGTATTCTTTATTTCATCCTTCAGGATGCTTCTCTGTTTTGCAGTAAGCTTCTTTGAGTCGTTAAGGACGGGGTGCCTGTAGTTTTTCGGAAGGATAACTGCTGCAGCCACGACCGGACCTGCCAGGCAGCCTCTTCCTGCTTCGTCACATCCGGCTTCAGTAAGGTTATGATAGAGGAATGATTTCAGCATCAGGTTTATTCAGTGCGTTCAGGATAAAATTAGGGAAATATTCCGGCAGAAAAGGGCATTCAATAAGAAAATTATTTGTTTTGGAAGCAGAAAGTTCAAATAAGTTATTAACACATTTATCAACAAAAAATGTTAATTTGTCAAAAAATTTGCTATTTTTGATCTCCTGATTAGGATTTTAAGGATGTTGAAAGTGCCCGGAATAGTGATGCCGTTAATAATGGCTTCGTGGACAAGTGTCTTTTCACAGCAATTGTCTCACCAGGTTCTTGTTCCTCTTGCAGGTATAGTATCTGACAGTAAAGTCAACTTTTCACAGACGGTTGGAGAGACAGCTGTTGAGATCGTTGGATGTTATGATTTTATTTTCACACAGGGATTTCAGCAGCCGGGAATAAAGTTTTCTCAGGGGGAGCAGCCAAAAGGGACAGGAGTAAAGGTATATCCCAATCCGGTAACAGATTATGTAACCGTTGAATTATTCGGAGAATCAGCAAGAGATTTAATTATTGAATTTATAGATATCACGGGAACTGTGATTTTTACCGATAAGAAAGCATTTAACAGTCAGTATTGGCTTAAAGAACAGTATAACATAAATACTTTCATCAGAGGTTTTTACCTTGTCAGGGTATCAACGGATGATGGTTTTCTGAACAGGACAGTCAAGATAGAAAAGATGTAAAAATTCAGGCTATGGCTTTGCAATATTCACGGACATTCTTTGCAGTACTGGTTTTATCAGTGATGAGCACCGGCATTCTTGCACAGGATAATGTGCCGCTTGGGATTCATTACCAGGCTGTCGCCAGGGATAATTTTGGCAATGAACTTGTCAACAGGAAGATCAGCGTCAGGTTTTCCATTATATCGGAGAATCCTCTTGGAACTGTTGTATACCAGGAGCTTCACCAGGACATTCTCACTTCCAGGTTCGGTGTCTTTTCCCTCATAATCGGTCATGGCACACCCACAGGCAATACTCCGTGCGGTGAGCTTTCACAGATAAGCTGGGAGTCAGCATTTCATTTCCTCAAAGTTGAGGTGAAATTTGAAAATGCATTCATGGATATGGGAACAATGCAGTTCCTGGCAGTTCCATATGCCCTGTACGCACGGAAGTCCCTTGAGCCGGGACCGGCAGGACCGCAGGGCGAGAAAGGTCTCAAAGGCGAACCAGGTGATCCTGCATCAGATGACCAGACACTATCGTTTGACGGAAGCACTCTTTCAATTGCCGGAGGCAATTCCCTCTCACTCACCGATCTTCTTCAGAATCTGACAGTATCATACCAGTCTGACGGGACATACCTGGGCATCTCACGCGGGAATTCTGTAAAACTGGCAACTATAGAGGCAGACGGTGATCCGAAAAACGAAATTCAGGATCTTACGATCAGTTCAGATAAGCTCAAAATAACGAATAATGCACTTGCAACCGAGTGGGATCTTTCACCATACAGGCAGTCACTGCTGTGGGATCCCGCAACAAGAGTGCTGAGCATTTCAGGGACAAGTTCACCGATTAACCTTTCGGAGCTGAAGAATGATGCAGATGCTGATATTACAAACGAAATACAGGATATTGAGTTGACAGGGGATCTGTTAACCATTACAAAAAACACCGGATCAGAGGGTGTTCTCCTGGGTAAATATCTTGATGACAAAGATGAGCAGACACTGGCATTCAACAGGGTCGATTTTACTCTTTCTCTCACCAACGGTGGTTCTGTAAGCCTTGCTGATCTTAAGAACGATGCAGATTACGATATTACCAACGAGATACAGGACATAAGTCTGGCAGGAGATCTGCTGACCATTACGAAAAACACCGGGTCGGCCGGAGTCAGCCTCAGTAAATATCTCGATGATACAGATAAGCAGCAGCTTGGTTTTAATAGTGTAAATAATACACTTAATCTTACAGGCAGCGTTTCTGTTGATCTTTCTTCCCTTAAGAATGATGCGGATTATGATCCGGCGAATGAAATTCAGAGCCTGGGTTATAATCCCGAGAATTTTCAACTATCTCTCGATAAGGATGGTGGTTCAGTTACTATAGGTGAGATAATTGCTTTCAGGGCGGGAATAGCAACATCAATTACCTTACCTGATAATACTCCTGTAGATTTAGTTTTTGATAATATTTCTGGTACCAATTATTATAACGAAGGTGGTAATTATAACAATGTAACTGGTGCTTTCCAGGTTCCCTATGATGGGATTTATTCATTCAATATTTCACTGAATTTACCAATTAATTGTTTAATAATTATTAAAGTTTTAGGAACAAATTATGAAACAATTATTGGTCCTACAACTGCAAATGGTTCCTTCAAGGGAAGCATAACAATGAAATTAAACAAGAATGATTTAATAAATCTATCAATTTTACAAAACAATGGTTATACTATACCTTCTTATAGTTTAAACGGTTATTTTTCAGGGTATAAAATCTATTAATTTATGGAACCCCTCCGGGGTTCTAATCATTATTT
>CAZGGZ010000092.1:0-1403 GCA_964525415.1 uncultured Rikenellaceae bacterium
AACTCCCGGTTCCTTATAAATGAACTCAATCCCTCTCAGAAATCCTCCCAGTTCACTTTCTACCAGCTTCTTATCTTCTGTATCAAGATCATGTATCTGAACAGGTAACACTCTGTTGGCTACATTACCTCCCGGTAATTTTACCTTTAGACCGTACTTATCTTTTGATGCCTGATCAATGAATGCTTTGAACTCATGCTCCCAGGCAAATGATTTAGGATCACAATAGGTACGTGATATTATCGGAATAAAAACAAGACATTTGAGCTTATCCTTCAGCGAAGCATCAACATCGTGGGTCTCCAGGAGGCCGTCATGAGGATTGATATCAAAGTAAACACTGACCTCCTCCTTGAAAGTAGATTCCAGCTCACCCTTCAGGTTATTGACAAACTCAGTCACCCAGCCATCGTGCTTGTTGTCTTTCTGTCGGTAGCTGATGAAGATGTCGTATTCAAATCCGTGGATGAGGCTGGGCATATTAGTTGTTAGTAATGATAAAGTTATGAAAGTCTGAGACACGAAGCAAATATTATTAATTGAAGGGGGGAATGGGAGAAGGGAGGAAGGGGGGAAGAGGAGAATGGGGGAATAGAAATTTTTTTGTATATTTGAGGTAATCGCTGCAAAAAATAAGATTATGGAAATTATTAAATCCCACAGGGAGCTTACTGTATATCAGTTAGCATTTAAAGCGTCGATGGAAATATTCACGCTTACTAAATCATTCCCAAAAGAAGAAGTTTATTCATTAACCTCCCAGATTCGAAGGAGTTCCCGTTCTGTTTCTGCGAATCTAGCCGAAGCCTTCAGAAAAAGAAGGTATGAGAAGGCTTTTATCTCAAAGTTATCAGATTGTGAAGCAGAGGCAGCCGAAACACAGGTTTGGCTTGATTATTCATTAGAATGCGGATACCTTTCAAAAGATTCCTATGAAAACCTCTTCAATGAGTATGATAAAATTATTGGTAAACTAGTTGTGATGATGAGATATCCTGAAAAATGGAGTCAGGGAAGCTGATTCTCCCCTTCCCCCTTTCTCCGTTTCTTTCTTAGGGACTTTAGTTCAATTCCTCTAAATTGTAAATAAATTTCCCATTATCTTTGCCAGATTCAATTCAACCAGATATGCTTAAAGTACTTGAACATCCGCTGATAACACATAAGCTTACACAGCTCCGACGCAAAGAGACCGAAACGAAGGATTTCAGGTATAACCTGAGCGAGATCGCTGCCCTGATGGCATATGAAATTACCCGTGACCTTCCCATGAAAGAGGTAGATGTCATGACTCCAATGGGTAAATGCAAAACAAAAGAACTTTTTGGAACTGTCGTCCTTATCCCTGTCCTGCGAGCAGGACTAGGAATGGTTGAAGGCATAACCAACCTGATCCCTGATGC
>CAZGGZ010000092.1:1503-9234 GCA_964525415.1 uncultured Rikenellaceae bacterium
GTCCAGGCAGTAAAAGGGATAAGCCTCAGTATACCTAAAGGCCAGTTTGTTGCCCTGCTCGGACCAAACGGAGCAGGCAAGACCACCCTTGTTGAGATGATAGAAGGAATACAAAAACCTGACAAGGGCGAGATAACCATAATGGGGAAGCATTGGAAGGGAAATGAGGATGAACTTCGCCATTTAATTGGACTTTCTCTCCAGGAAACAAGGCTTATAGACAAACTCAGGATTACGGAAACGCTGCAGCTTTTTGCCAGCTTCTTTAACCTGGGTAAAGAAAGGGTGGATGAAATCATTGAGATTGTCGGACTTGAAGATAAAAGAAGATCATATGTAGTCAATCTTTCCGGAGGACAGAGGCAGAGGCTTGCAATCGGTATTGCCCTCATAAACACTCCTTCAATCCTTCTTCTTGATGAACCTACCACCGGTCTCGATCCGAATGCCCGGAGGGAGATTTGGGACATCCTCAGAAAACTCAGGCAGAAGTCGGAGACTTCAATGATCCTGACGACACATTATATGGATGAAGCTGAAAAGCTGTGCGATCATATTATCATTCTTGATAACGGAGTGATATTGCGCGAAGGAACTATTGATCAGCTGCTGGTTGAAAGCAAAACCCTTGATGACCTGTTTGTTTCGCTGACAGGAAGGAGGATATATGAGTAGAATCCTCAGGTTAAAGCAATTGTGGTATCTCACCCTGTCATATTTCCGTGAAATAATACGCGAACCGGGTGTTCTTGTGTGGGGTGTTATATTCCCCATTCTCATGTCACTTGGCCTTGGACTCGCATTCACCAAAAAAGCCGATGTCCTCCGCAAGGTGGCAGTTATCAAACCAGATGTAACTGTACTTGCAGATACGTCGGCAATAATTAACTTTCTTAATAATAAGTGTGAAATTAACACTTATCCTGGGGAAGGAGAGGATGATTTTAATTGGCGCTTTGAAATCAGGGATGAAAAACTCGGGAATACTGAATTCCTCTTTTACGAGCTGGAGTGGGACGATGCAATGGTGCTCCTGAAAAGAGGAACAGTAAACCTTATCCTTTTTAATAATAATGGCAATACTGAATACCATTTCGATCCTGTTAATTCCGAGGCTGAGCTGACCTATATGAAGCTCAGTCCGGTTATTGGATCAGGGCGAATAATCTCCCAGGTTGATACTGATGAAATAAAACCCCTGACTATTCCCGGAACCAGGTATGTTGATTTCCTCATCCCCGGGATTATTACACTTGGAGTGATGATGTCAACAATGTGGGGTATCAGCTACGGTATCATTGAAAAGAGGTCAAAGAAGCTTCTGAGGCGGCTGGTGGCAACACCAATGAAGAAGTCGCATTTCCTCATAGCGCTCATGACAGTAAGGGTAGGAATGAATTTTATTGAGGCGCTTATAATGGTGGTTTTTGCCACCCTCGCGTTCAACATGACAATACAGGGAAGCATACCTGCTATGATCATACTGTTCCTTGCCGGAAATGTTGCTTTTGCAGGACTGGCGGTGCTGGTCTCATCACATACTTCAAATACAGAGGTCGGTAACGGACTCATAAACTTCATTGTAACACCAATGATGGTGCTCTCAGGCATCTTCTTCAGTTATTCCAATTTCCCTGAATGGAGCATCCCGGTCATTAAAATATTTCCTCTCACTATGCTTACTGATGCCATGAGAAGCATCTTCAATGAAGGCGCCGGTTTCCCTGAAATAGCTCTGCCGGCTGTCATACTTGCAACAACAGGAGTGGTCTTCTTTGCCGCCGGACTGAAGATATTCAAGTGGCATTAAGACATTGCATGTACTTGTTTTACAACTACATAGCCCCCTTCCTTGGTTTACCAGGGAAGGGGGCAAATCCTGAGCGGAGCGAAGGATTGGGGGATGGGTACATGTAATTCAGTAAATTCCCCTCATCTCATGCAACAATCATATTTTCTTCCTGTCTTTAGTCTGAAAACTGATTAAAAAACAAATAAGGAAGAAGATGAAAAACCTGAAGTATTTTACTGCTGCGATTCTCTGTCTTGCCATAAGCGCCGGTGTTAACGGACAGTGGCGCAAGACGGTTTACGGCGATGGCAATGTAGTTAAAAAGGAGCGGTCAGCCAGATCATTCACCGGTGTGAAGGTCAGCACCGGTATTGATGTATTCCTCACACAGGGCAGCAACCTGAGCATTGAGGTGGAAGCTGATGAAAACCTCCATGAGTACATCGTTACTGAAGTTGAAGGTGATGTTCTTCATGTATATTCAGATGCAAATATCCGGGAGTCCAAGATGAAAAGAGTATATGTGACTATGGATAAGATCACCTCCCTTAGCACGACAAGTGCAGGAGACCTTATCGGACAGACACCCGTGAAGACCGACAACCTGGAGCTGAATTCCAGCAGCGCGGGTGATATCAAACTTGAAGTATATGCAAAAAATGTACAGGTCGATATAAGCAGTTCCGGCGATATGACATTAACAGGAGAAGCCGACATACTCAGCGGAAATCTGAGCAGTGCAGGAGATCTGAATGCATATGATTTCAAAGTAAGAGAAGTTGATCTTGATGTTTCCAGCGCGGGGGACGCAGATATTTACGTAACAGAACGTCTCAGGGCAAGGGCTTCAAGCGCCGGTGATATAAACTATAGAGGTAATCCTAAATACCTTGATGCCCATTCTTCGAGCGCAGGAGGCATTCACAGCAAGTAACTTCCATTAAATATATATTTCCCTTCTTATTATGAACCGCCAGGGTCATCCCTGACGGTTTTTTGTTATTTTTGTATTATCCTGATCATACAAAAAAAACAAACATATGAAAGAGAATATCAGCATCAATCTTAAGAACACCGGTGGCTTTGTGGCATATGAAGAGGTACTTGCACTGGCACAGCAATCGGTCAGGCATCTTGATTCTGTAAATGCCGGGACAGGAGCAGGAAATGAGTTCCTGGGATGGCTTTCCCTTCCTGATGATATCCTTCCGCAGATTGACAGAATAGAAAAAACAGCCAAACATCTGAGATCAGTCTCTGATACTACTGTTGTTATTGGTATCGGCGGTTCTTATCTCGGAGCAAGAGCCGTGATTGAAGCCCTCTCCCATTCCTTCCCTTCACTGCAAAAAGCAAAACACCACGAAATAATCTATGCCGGACATAATATCTGCGAGGACTATATGTCGGATCTCCTGGAGATACTGGATAACAGAAATTATTCAATAATCGTCATTTCAAAATCCGGGACCACAACTGAACCCGCTATAGCTTTCAGGATCCTTAAGGATCACCTTGAAAGAAAAGTCGGAAAAGCAGTTGCCGCAGACAGGATCATTGCCATCACCGACATGTCAAAAGGTGCGCTGAGATCCCTGGCAGACATAAACGGCTATGAGACATTTGTAATTCCCGACAATATTGGCGGACGTTATTCAGTTCTGACACCTGTCGGGCTTCTGCCGATAGCTGTGAGCGGATTGGATATCAGGGCATTGGTAAAAGGTGCAAAGGCAATGGAAGAAGCATCAAGGCATAATAAAAATGCTGCTGCAAATCCTGTGCTGATGTATGCTTCTGCCCGGAACCTTATACTCCGTGAGGGAAGACCGGTTGAGATCATGGTTGGATTCGCTCCAAGGCTGCACTATCTTTCTGAATGGTGGAAACAGCTTTACGGCGAAAGCGAAGGAAAAGAGGGAAAAGGGATTTTTCCTGCTTCGGTTGACTTCACAACCGACCTTCATTCGCTGGGACAGTATATCCAGGAAGGTCAGAGGATCCTCTTTGAAACAATGATCTCAATCAGAAACCCCAGGAAGAAGCTAACAATTCCGGCAGAGAAGGATGACTCCGATCAGCTTAATTACCTTGCAGGAAAGAGACTTTCAGAAGTGAACCACAATGCTGAGTTAGGAACCGTACTTGCCCATAATGACGGCAATGTGCCTGTAATAACTATCAATGTCCCCGAGCTTGATGAATTCTACATTGGCCAGCTTCTTTATTTCTTTGAACTGGCATGTGCAATAAGCGGCTATATCCTTGATGTCAATCCGTTTGATCAGCCCGGAGTTGAAGCATATAAGAGGAATATGTTTGCACTGCTCAACAAACCGGGATTTGAGGAAGCAGGTAAAAAACTTAAAGAAAGGTTGAAGTGAGTTGAAGAGAGTTGAAGTGGGTTGAAGAAGGTTGAACAGAACTTCTTCCCCCTTTGAAGGGGGCAGGGGGATGTTCTTTGTAAAAATTGACTTTAAAATTCTAACTAATTCTTATAATGAAAATAGAACTCCGAAAAGATTTCAAATGGTCGCTTGTGGTACCTACAAGCATGGGTATGCGCATCACTCCGGTAAATGGTCAGCCGGTTCACTGCAGCGATACATTTCAGATGCAGGTGACAAGCGCTGAAACAAATGTGGCAAGTGTATCATCATATCTGGGATTGCCGGTTAAGGTTCTTACAACGTTTGTCAAAGACAGCCCGATAGCAAGAATGATAAAAGATAATCTTGCAGGCAGGCATATGGCTTATGAAGGTGTTGAGGTTGAACAGGGTGGTCCGTGGGGTTACCGCCACCAGTTCAATATTGCTGATGCAGGTTACGGATCACGAGGACCAAGGGTTCAGAATGACCGTGCCGGGGAAGTAGGAAGAACACTGAATGTAAAGGATTTCGACCTGGACCGGATATTCGGTAAAGAGGGCGTTCAGATCCTTCATCTGTCAGGATTAATAGGAGCCCTGTCTCCGGAAACAAGTAATTTCTGCCTTGAACTTGCCCGTGCGGCAAGAAAACACGGAACCTGTATCTCGTTTGATCTGAATTACCGTGCAACCTTCTGGAAAAACCGGGAGAAAGAGCTTGCGGGATTATTCAAGGAAATTGCAGGTATAGCGGATATACTTGTCGGCAATGAAGAAGATTTTCAGCTTTGCCTTGGTATTAAGGGTCCTGAAGAGGGAGGAAAAGATCTCAGCTCAAAGATTGACAGCTTCAAAGAGATGATAGGCAGGGTAAGAAAAGCATTCCCCAATGCTTCTGTTTTTGCCACTACATTACGCCAGGTATTAAGCACGAATGAACATCTCTGGGGAGCGATCATGCTCGAAGGTGAGAACTGGCATGTTGTTGAACCGCGTGAAATACATGTGCTTGACCGTATCGGAGGCGGTGACGGATTTGTAGGCGGATTGCTTTACGGAATTCTTAAAGGATGGAGCCCTGATAAATGGATCCAGTTCGGATGGGCAACCGGAGCCCTGGCAACAACAGTTATTACTGATTATTGCCAGCCTGCCGATGAAGAACAGGTATGGAGCATCTGGAAAGGAAATGCCCGTGTACGCCGTTGATATACAATTATTACTAAAAATCTAATAAACAAACCACTATGAAAAAACTTGCATTTTATTTCATTGCAGCTGCTATCGTTGCAGGACTTATGATGACCAGCTGCAAAAAATGGAGTGAAACCGGATCAGGATCCATGAGGATTGTAACCAATGAGGATGGCCAGAGCCTGGGTTATGATACCACATCTGGTGTTAAATTATTAACAGTAAAAGGATTTGCATTCAAGGACCTGAATAAGAACGGGGAGCTTGACAAATACGAGGACTGGCGACTGACTGCAGATGAAAGGACAAAAGACCTTGCTTCTAAAATGAGTATTGAGCAGATTGCAGGACTTATGCTTTACAGTGCCCATCAGTCAATTCCTTCAGGACCAGGACGAGGTCCCTTCGGGGGAGCGACTTATGGAGGGAAATCCTACAGGGAAAGCGGTGCAAAAGCCTCGGACCTTTCAGATCAGCAGGTCAAATTCCTGACAGATGACAACTTGCGACATGTTCTTGTAACATCTGTTGAAAGTCCTGAGGTAGCTGCTTTGTGGAATAACAATGTTCAGGCTCTGTGCGAAAGTATCGGTTTTGGCATTCCGGCTAATAACAGCTCCGACCCGAGACATAGGGCTATGTCGACAGCAGAATATAATGTAGGTTCAGCCGGACAGATATCAATGTGGCCGGGTTCACTTGGAATGGCAGCAACATTTGATCCTGCAGTTGTGAAGGAGTTCGGGGAGATTGCCTCAAAGGAATACCGGGCGCTCGGTATCGCTACAGCTTTATCGCCTCAGATTGATCTGGCTACGGAGCCGCGCTGGAGCAGGGTGAGCGGAACATTCGGTGAGAGCCCTCAGCTTTCTGCAGATATGGCACGTGCATATGTTGACGGTTTCCAGACATCAACCGGAGATAAAGCAATAGCCGGAGGATGGGGCTATACAAGCGTTAATGCAATGATCAAGCACTGGCCGGGCGGCGGGCCTGAGGAAGGCGGTCGCGACGCTCACTTTGCTTTTGGGAAATATGCTGTTTACCCGGGCAATAACCTTGCCGACCAACTGATACCATTCACTGAGGGAGGATTGAAACTGGACGGAGAAACAAAGATGGCATCTGCAGTAATGCCCTATTATACAATATCTTACGGAATTGATAATGTAAATAATGAAAATGTAGGCAACAGCTATAACAGCTATATCATTACCGACCTGCTGAGGGGGAAATATAATTTTGACGGTGTTGTCTGCACCGACTGGGGTGTAACAAGGGATGAAACCGCTGTTGACGGATTCGGGACAACATGCTGGGGCGTTGAAAAGCTGACAGAAGTTGAAAGGCATTATAAGCTTATCATGGCAGGCGTTGATCAGTTCGGAGGCAATAATGCTGCAGGCCCGGTTGTTGAGGCATACAATATGGGTGTAAAGGAGCATGGAGAGGAATTCATGCGTGCCCGTATGGAACAGTCTGCTATCCGCCTTCTGAAGAATATCTTCAGGGTGGGGCTTTTTGAAAATCCATATCTCAATCCTGATGAAACAAAAGCCATCACAGGCAATGCGGAATTTATGAAAGCAGGCTATGATACCCAGCTGAAATCAGTTGTCATGCTTAAGAACAAGAATAAGGTGCTTCCTGCTGAGAAGAACAAAACTGTTTATATTCCAAAAAGAAAAACACCTGCCGGAAGGAATTTCTTCGGTATGGAGACACCTGCATCAGAATCTTACCCGGTAAATATTGAACTGGTGAAGAAATATTTCACTGTATCTGATAATCCGGTTGAGGCTGATTTTAGCCTGGTAGTTATTGACAACCCCAACGGCGGAAGCGGATACAGCCGCGAAGATGTAAGTAAAGGAGGTACTGGTTATGTTCCCATCAGCCTGCAGTACAACAAATACACTGCCGTTGACGGCCGCGATCCCAGCATTGCAGGAGGCGATCCGCTTGAGAACTTCACAAACCGCACTTACCGCGGTAAATCAGTCATAACAACCAATGCCAATGACCTGAAAATTGTTCTCGATACAAAGAAAGCCATGAAAGGCAAGCCGGTGATCGTTTCGATCAACATGTCCAAGCCAATGGTATTCAGTGAATTTGAGAAGGATGCGGATGCTATCATTGCTACTTTTGAAGTTCAGGACCAGGCAATTCTTGACATCATCACCGGAGCAGCAGAGCCATCAGGGCTGCTGCCTGTGCAAATGCCTGCTGACATGAAGACAGTGGAGCTGCAGAAAGAGGATGTTCCGTTCGATATGACATGCCATACAGATTCTGAAGGGAATGTTTATGATTTCGGTTTCGGCATGAACTGGAGCGGTGTGATCAAGGATGCAAGAACCGATAAGTACGT